>JBOHTW010000086.1:0-11871 GCA_050733835.1 Vulcanimicrobiaceae bacterium
GAGTAGGGTCGCGGCGACGATGTCGGCGGCCTGCTGCGCGCCAGAGCAGACGACGAGGTCGGCGGGGTCGGCGGCGACGCCGCGCTCGCGCAAACTCGCGGCGAGCGCCGCGCGCAGGTCGGGATCACCGCCGGCCTGCGCCTGACCGAGATACGGCGTCGCATATTGCATCGCCGCCGGTGGATCTTCGACGAGGGTCCGCTCGAGGCAGCGCCCAAATTCGAGCAGCGGAAAAGTTTCCGGTGCCGGATGGCCGCTTGCCAGCGAGACGGCGCCGGGACGATGGGCGTGTGCGAGCCGATCGAGCAGCCCCTCCATCCGCGCCCGGACGACGCCCCCGATCTCCGGTTCCCAACGGCGCTCGACCGGCGGCGGCTCGAGCTCGCGCGGCGCGGCGACGAACGTCCCTTTGCCGACCCGGGCGAGCACCCGGCCGCGGGTCGCCAGCACGTCGTACGCCTGCGACACCGTAACGAGGCCGCAACCGAGCCGCGCAGCGAGTTCGCGCATGCCCGGCAGCCGGTCACCCGGCGTCAGTTCACCGCGCTCGATTCGCGCGACGACGTCGTCGGCAATCTGAACGTAGAGCGGCCGCCGGTCGCGCGGATCGAGTTCCATCGATCGAGCATCGACGCGCTCACTGCGCGTCGAGCCGGTATCCGATCCCGCGTACCGATGCGATTGCGGCCGCGGCGGTGACCTCGGCCAGCTTCTTGCGCAAAGAAGCGATATGAACGTCGACGACTCGCGTCGGCACGCCGGAGACGTCGTTCCAAACCTGTTCGAGAATCTGCGCGCGCGTCAACAGCCGCCCTTCGGCCTCGGCCAAGAACCACAGCAACCGGAACTCGAGCGCGGTTAAGCTGACCGCCGTTCCGTCGCGCTCGAGCGTGTGAAGGTCGCGAATCAGTTCCGCATCGCCGACCGCGAGCTTGCCGTCGCCGGCATGTGCCTTCGTGCGCTCGCGGCGGCGTAAGAACGAGCCGACGCGGGCGACCAACTCGTTCCCCGAAAATGGTTTGGTGATGTAGTCGTCGGCCCCGAGGCCAAGGCCATTGAGCTTATACTGCTCGCTCGAATGACCGCTGACCAACAGGATGAACGAGTCGGCGGTCGAGGCGATCGACTCGCAGACTTCCAGCCCCGAGATGTCGGGCAGACCGATATCCAGCAAAACGACCTCGGGTTTGAAATCCGAGACCTGGCGGAGCCCGGCGGCGCCGGTGGCAGCGACCCGCGTCTGGTAACCGGCGCGTTTGAGCATCGTCTCCTCGAACGACGCGATATCGCGATCGTCCTCGATGATCAGCACGCGCTTCTGGGAATCATCCATTACGGGTCCTTCCGACCTTAGACCGAAGCGGCAAGATCCTCGCCTTCCGCCATTGCAAGCGTGCGGCGCGCGACCCCCTCGTCGGCGGCTGCGGCCGCGACGGCCTTGGCGACCGCATCGACGACCCGCGGGTCGAAGACGCTCGGGATCACGTATTCGGGGCCCCGCTCGTCGTCGCTGATGATCCGTGCGATCGCGTGAGCCGCGGCCAGCTTCATGCCTTCGGTGATGCGGCTCGCGCGCGAGTCGAGCGCGCCACGGAATATCCCGGGGAAGGCCAGCAGATTGTTGACCTGGTTCGGGAAATCCGACCGGCCGGTCGCCATCACGGTGACGTGCGGAGCGGCGGCATCGGGCATGATCTCCGGGGTCGGGTTTGCCATTGCAAACACGATCGGGTTGCGAGCCATACCCTGAATATCGGCAGCCTTGAGAATTCCCGGAGCGGAGACCCCGACGAAGACGTCGGCTCCGCGCAGGACCTCGCCGAGCGATCCGCGCCGGTTTTCACGGTTCGTGTTCTCGGCGAGCCAGGTCCAGTGGGCGTTATCGTAGTGGTCGGTCCGATTGAGCGCGCCCGGCCGATCGACCGGAATAACGTCGCGGGCGCCGGCGGCGAGCAACATCTTGATCGTCGCCGTCCCGGCGGCGCCGCTGCCGGCGACCACGATGACCATGTCCTCCAGCCGCTTGCCCACGACCTTGGCGGCGTTGATCATCGCGGCCAGGATGACGACGGCGGTGCCGTGCTGATCGTCGTGCATCACGGGAATGTCGAGCCGCTCGACGAGCCGGCGTTCGACTTCGAAGCAGCGTGGGGCCGAGATGTCCTCCAGGTTGATGCCGCCGAAGATCGGCGCGATGCGGACGACCGTCTCGACGATCTCGTCGACGTCCTTGGTCGCCAGGCAGATCGGGAAGGCGTCGATCTCGGCGAACTGCCGAAAGAGCGCGCACTTGCCTTCCATCACCGGCGCGGCGCCGTATGGGCCGATATCGCCGAGACCGAGCACAGCGGTTCCGTCGGTCACGACGGCTACCGAGTTGCGCTTGATCGTGAGCGCATAGGCTTTGGTCTCATCGCGCGCAATCGCCAGCGAGACGCGGGCAACTCCGGGCGTGTAGACCGTCGACAGATCCTGCCGCGTCTTGATCGGCATCTTCGGCTCGACCCGAATCTTGCCGCCGAGGTGCGCCAGAAACGTGCTGTCGGAGACCGAGACGACCCGCAGCGCATCGAGTCCGGCGACCGCCGCGCGGACCGCGCCGCCGACCGCGTCCGACGGGACGGTGACCGTGACGTCGCGCGTGACCGTCGATTTGCTGACCGAATGCATATCGATCGCGCCGACGATCCCACCGGCATCGCCGATGACCGAGGCGAGCTTGCCGAAAGCGCCGGGCGTGTTCGGCATCTCCAGCCGCATGATGAGGGTAAATCCGATGTTAGGCGTCGCCATCCATCAAGATTTATCGGAGTTCGCGGTCTCTCCTCGCCGATCAACTTCCCGAGACGGTCATCTCGGCAACGCGAAACGACGGCGCGACGATCGAGCCGTCGAACACGAGATCGTCGGCGACGCCGTCGATGCCGGCCAGCATCGTCGCCAAGTTGCCGGCGATCGTGAACTCGTCGATCGGATACGCCAGCTCGCCGTTCTCGATGAAAAAGCCGCTGGCGCCCCGGCTATAGGTTCCGGTCACGTTCTCGGTCGCGAACCCAATCGTCTCAAGCACGAAGACGCCGCGTTTTGTCTGCGCGATCAGGTCGGCGAGTTTCGCCGTCCCGGGCCCGAGAAACAGATTGTTCGCACCGACTCCGCCGCCGGGCGACGCGTTGGCCGTCGACGCCAACCCCAGGCGCCGCCCGTGGTAGGTGTCGCAAAGATACGAGCGCAGCACGCCGCGGTCGAAGACGACCGTGCGGCGCGTCGGCACGCCCTCGGCGTCGAACGGCGCGCTTCCGAGGCCGCCGCGCAGCCGGCCGTCGTCGATCACGGTGACCGCCTCGCTGCCGATCCGGTCGCCTACTCGGTCGAGCAGAAACGAGTTGCCGACCGCGACGTTCGCCGCGCTGAGTGAAGCAAAGATATCGGATAGGACGGCGGCCGCCACGTCGCGTTCGAAGATGACCGGAACCCGCATCGTCGGCGGGCGCCGCGCACCGCACATCTGCACGGCGCGGCGGGCGGCGATCCCGGCGACCTGCTCGACCGGTTCGAGGGCGGCGTAACCGCGTGCCGCCGTACCGTACGATGCCGTCCGTTTGCGCTCGCCGTCGGCGGCGATCGGGCTCGTCATCCGGGAGGCAGCCGTCGCGCGGTATTCGCCGCGCAGACCGCGCGAGTTCGCGAGCGCGACCGCGACGACGGTGTCGCCGATTCGCGAGCCGCCCGAGTTGACGATCCGCTCGTCGGCAGCGCGCGCGACGCGCTCCAAACCGAGCGCATCCTCGATCTTCGCTTCAGCCGTACGCGCCAGGACGTCGGCGGATTCGATGGCGAGATCGACTGGTTCGAAGCGGCTCGGTTCGGGCAGACCAGCCAGCGGGTCCGGCGCAACGCGCCGCGCGGCATCGACCACCCGCCCGATCGCCGCGTGCAAACCCTCGTCGGTCAAGTCGGTCGTCGCCAGCGTCGCCTTCGCGCCGTCGACGAAGACGCGCACGGTACAGCTGCGCCCGCTGGATTGTTCGAGCTTGGTCAGGGTCCGGTCGCGAGCTTCAGCGCTAAACCGGCGGGCGGCGGTGCAGGTCGCCTCGGCTTCGCTCGCGCCGGCAGCCCGCGCAAATGCGAGCGCGCGTTCGGCGCGATCGATCGCCGCGTCGAACTCAGCCAACTGCCGAACCACCGACGGTGAGCTGCGCGAGCTTCACGGTCGGCATTCCGACGCCGACCGGCACGAGCTGTCCACCCTTGCCGCAGGTGTAGTGTCCGCTGGCAAGCCGGCTATCGTTGCCGACCGCGACGACGCGCGTCATCGCCTCGGGACCGTTGCCGACCAAGGTCGCGCCGCGAATCGGCCGGGTCAACTTGCCGCCTTCGATCAAATAGCCCTCGGCGACCATGAAGACGAAGTCGCCTTTGCTGATCTCGACTTGCCCGCCGGCAAACGACTTCGCATAGACCCCGCGATCGACCGACGCAATGATCTCTTCGGGCGACGAGTCGCCGTCGGGCATGTATGTGTTGCACATTCGCGGCTGCGGCAGGTGTCGAAACGACTGCCGGCGCCCGCTACCGGTCGAATGGGTATGCATTAGCCGCGCGTTCATGCGATCGTGCATGTAGCCACGCAAGACGCCGTTTTCAACGAGAACCTTGTGCTGCCCGGGCGTGCCTTCGTCGTCGATTGCGAGGCTGCCGCGCTCGGCGTGCAGGTTGCCGTCGTCGTAGATCGTGACGAGGTCAGCGGCGACCCGTTCGCCGATCCGGCCGCTATAGAGCGAGGTGCCTTGCCGATTGAAGTCGCCTTCGAGTCCGTGGCCGACGGCTTCGTGCAGCAAAACGCCGCCGCCGCCGGGTCCCACGATCACTGGGACCTCACCCGCCGGCGCCTCGATCGCATCGCACGCGACGCCGGCAATCCGCGCCGCTTCGCGGGCGATCGATTCGGGCGTCGTCGTCGTGAAGAAGCGGAGGTCGGTGCGGCCGCCGTCGGCCGCCAGCCCGGTGCCGCGAGCCGCGCCCCGCGCAACGCACTGAACCGCGAGCGTTGCGAGCGGGCGGAGATCGCGCACGAACCGGCCGTCGGCGGTCGCGATCACGACGTCCTGCAGTTCGTGCACGATCGTCGCGTTCACGTCGTGGACGCGCGGATCGGCCGCCCGCGCAGCGACGTCGGCGCGCGCGAGCAAATCGACGTAGACGGCCGAATCGTCGGCGGGTTCGCCGGTCGCACCGTCGGCGTAGATCCCGCTTGGGCGCTCCGGCGTCGCCGGCAACGCGATGCTGCGTGCCCGCGCGGCCGGATCGCGCGCGATCAGCGCGGCAACCCGCGCGGCCTCACGCAGCGCCGCCGGGCTCAAGTCGTCACTGTAGGCGTAACCGGCCTGCTCGCCCGAGACGACGCGAATCCCGACGCCGCGCGAGACGACGACGCCGGCTTCGTAAATGCGTCCCTCTTGCAGCCGAAACGAACGAGCAACCCGGCGCTCGTAAAAAACGTCCGCCTCTTCGCCGCCACGCAACGCCTCGGCGAGCAGCGTCATCGCGGTGCTCGAGTCGATCTCCATTGCGCCTCAGTATGCAACCGCGCCGGGCCGTGGACCTTTAGTTCGCGCGCTCCCAGCGCAGGATCGCGATTCCGTTTGGAACGACGCCTTCGCACCATGTGAAGTAGAACCGGCGCGGCGGCGCGGCGCCGTACCGGAAAGCGTGAACCCCGCCGTCGACGACGCGCGAACACGCGTGCGCCAACCGCCCGACGAAATCGGGACGCGTGTCGAGCGGTTCCTTGTCGACGAACAGCGCTCGCGCCGGTTGCTCCGACGATGAATACCAACTGCGCGATTCGCGACCTTGCCAGTCGTATCCGATGACGACCGGCGGGATCCCAGCGTCGAAGTCGAGCACCGACGAGAGACCATAGCCGTCAGTCATGACGACGGCGTCGCGGGCGCGCGCGATTCGGGCGACGTCGCGAGCCAGCGGTGCGAACGCAAATATCTCGAACGGCCCCGCGTTCTTCAATCGCACGTGGGTGATCCGGGCGAACGCCGCGTACGCCGGTCCCGGCACGAGCGCGGCCGCAAACGCGATGCCGAGCAGCGCGGCGGCCGGCGCAACTGCCAGAGTTGCCCAACGCACCCGGATTCGATCGCGCAAGCGAGCATAACCGATGCCGATCGCGACGCAGAGCGAGACGAACGGACCGAGCAGCCAGTAGACCTCAACCTCGCGAACCAGCGCCAGCAGGGTCACCACGATCGCCAGCGGCAATGCGGTCCAAGCGATCAGCGCTCGGCCCGGTCGCACCGCGCAGACGACGGCCGCAATCCAGATTCCCGGTGAGTACGCCGCGGCCTCGCCGGCCAGCAAACTCAGCAGGCTGGTCAGCGGATGCGGCGACTGCGCCGCTTGCTGGCGGTGAACCAGCGCGAACGCGAAGTTGACCCAACCGTGTTGCGCGTTCCACACGAGGAACGGTGCGAATGCGAGCGCCGCGATCGCGAATGATATCCCGAGACCCTCGCGCCACATCGCTCGGCGGGCGCCCAGAGCAAACGCGGCGATGCCGGCAAGTAACGCAAGGCCGAAGAGCCGCGACAGCAGCGCCGCGCCGAGCGCACAGCCGAGCAACACGTAGTCGGTGCGGCGCCCGTCGCGCGCGGCCCGCGCCGCGAACCACAGCGCAAGCGCCCAGGCGGCGAGAAACGGGCCGTCGGGCGTCGCTGCACCAAAGGCAAGCGACCCAACCGGGGCGAGTGTAAGCGCGAGCGCCGCCGCCGCGCCGGCGCGCGTATCCTCGGCGAGCACCGTGGCCGCGCGGCCGGCGGCAATCGCCGCAACCGCCCCGCACGCGACGAAGCCGATTCGCACGGCGACCGGGCTCTGGCCGAAGATCGAGAAGCCGCGGATGAGCCACGCGACCGCCGGCGGATGGTCGACGTAGCCGAAGGCGAGCCGTTTGCTCCACTCCCAATAGTACGCCTCGTCGCCGGTTAGCGGTAGACGCACGGCGATCACCGCCCGAACGATACAGATCGCGGCCACGACCCACCAGGCCCAGCGGGTCACTCGTGCGCTTCCGCCAGGCCGCCGTTGACTCCCAGCACCATGCCGTTCAGGAAGCTCGCGTCGTCGGCGACCGCAAACCGAACGGCCGCTGCGATGTCTTCCCACGAACCGGCATGGCCGGTCGGGTTGTTCGCTGCGACCGCGCGGGCCGCCGTGCGATCGATCGACTTGTCGCGGATGTCGCCCGGCTCGACGACGTTGACCGTGATGTTGTGCCGCGCTTCCTCGATAGCCAGCGCGCGCGCAAAGGTGACGACGCCGGCTTTGGCCGCACCGTACAGAGTCATCCCCCGCGCCGGCAACGTCGCGTGCGAACCATTCATTCCGAAATAAACCAATCGTCCGAAACGGCGCGTCCGCATTCCGGGCAACGCCGCGAACGCAATTGCAACCGCACTCGTCAGATTGGGTTCGATCATCGCTCGGTAGTCGTCGAGGGTGCAGCGTTCGAACCGTCGCACGACGATCGGGCCGACCGCATGCACGACGACGTCGAGTCGGCCGAAGTGCTTCTCGGTCGCCGCCACGGCGCTCGCAGCGGCCGCCACGTCGGCGAAGTCGGCCGGGATGACGAGTGGGTCACGGCCGGTGGCACGGACCGCCGCAACGGTCGCACCGGCCGCCGTTCCACCCGGTCGCACCGTGAACGCAAGCTCGTAACCGTGCCGTGCAAGGTCGGTCGCGATCCCCTTGGGCAATCCCGCCGCCGCCGCGGTGACCAGCGCGACGCGCGTCATCCGTTAACGCTCAGCTCGATCCGGCGCCGACCGGCTCGCGCTCGAACTCCGGCAGTTCGACCGGCCCCGCGCGGCCGATGCGATCTTTGCGCCAGGTTTCGAAGCTCTCGGCGAAGCCCATGATCGCGCTGAACGCGACCGGCACGAGCGCCAACGTCAAGATCAACGAACTCAGCAAACCGCCGATCAGCACGGTGCCCATCGACGCGCGTTCCTCGGCGCCCTCGGTGAACCCGAGCGCCAGCGGCAGCATACCGAAAATCATCGCGAATGTCGTCATCAAGATCGGCCGGAAGCGGGTCGCCGCCGCTGCCTGCATCGCTTCGACCACGCCCATTCCGCGGCGGCGCATCTGATTCGCGTAGTCGACGAGCAAGATGCCGTTCTTGGCGACCAGGCCGAACAGCATGACGACCGCCAGCAGCGAGAACAGGTTGAAGGTTTGATGACGCAACGCGAGCGCCGTGAGTGCGCCGACGATCGCGACCGGTATCGAGAACATGACGATGAACGGTTCGAGGAACGACCCATAAAGGATGACCATCAACATGTAGACCAGCGCGGCCGACGTCAAGATCGCCCAGCCCATGCTCGCAAAGGTCTCCTCGAATAGCTGCGAGTCACCCTCGGACTTGGTGCGGACGCCCGGCGGGAGAAAGCCTGGCACCGCCAGCGCCTTGTCGACCGGTTGCACGATGCTCCCGAGCGTTCCCTTCTGCGGATCGACCGCACCGGTCACGCGGATGATGCGCTGTCGGTCCTCGCGCTCGATCTTAGTCGGTGCTTTCGTGAACGTGAAGTTTGCGATCGCCGCGAGCGGAACGAGCGTGCCGTCGCCGGCGCGAACCTTGAGTGACTTCACGATGCCGACGTCGTTGCGCTGATCGGGCGGCAGCCACTCGCGAACGTCGACTAGACCGCTGTCCATGCGCACCTTGGTCGGAATCGCCCCGCCGATGGCGATCCGCGCGGTCGTCGCCGCGTCGCCGGGCGTCACGCCGAGTAGCGCGGCGCGGGCCGAGTCGATCGTGATATCCAAGCGCGGCGCGGCGTTCTCGACGCTGGTCTGCACGTTGATCGCGCCCGGCTGGCGCCGAATAAGCGCGGCCAGCTTGTTCGCGGCGTCGTTGAGGGCAACGTCCGGACCCGACAGCGTATAGGCGATCGCCGTTCCGCTTCCACCACCGCCCTCGCGGCCGGCTTGAAAGGTTGCGCCGGGAAACGTCCAGCCCAGTTCGCGGACCGCGTCGAGGACGCGCGCGGTTTGGCGTCGTTTGTCTTTGTCGAGAAACACGATGAACGAGCCGACGTTCCCGCCGTTGGTCGAGGTGAAGCTGTCTTGCTTCATGCCGCCGGTCGTCTGCACGATGTTCACACCGGGAATCTTCAGCGCCTCGGTCGAGAAGCGCGTGAGGTCCTTGGCCGTCTCCGCCAGCGGCGTACCGGCCGGGAAGGTGACCGATCCGCTGATGACGCCGCTATCGGAACTCGGGATGAACTCCGAACCGATCGTCGGCGCGAAGAACATCGCCCCGGCCAGCCCATACAGCAGTAGGCTGCTTGCCAAAAAGTCGCGTGGTTTGGCTTGCGCCAGGCGGACCGCGGCGCGCAGGTGGCCGCCGGCCCAACGCCACGTCCAGACCAGCGGGCTGCGGGCCGGCGGCAAATTGCGCTCGCGCGCGAACCCGAACCGCGCGCAGAGCCGGCTGATCAAGAGCCACGGCACGAACAGCACAGCCAGGCCCACATCGACCATCGCTCCCGTCCGCGGCGAACCGGCCAAAAACAGCGAGGTCAACACGAGCGATGCGCATAGAAACGCCGTGAACACGCGGTGTTGCAGAACCCATGGCAGGATCCGCTCGACGTACCGATGCTGCAGCCACGAGAAACCATTTTGGAACCAGCGGGCCCAGCCGGGGACGGCGGGCGAGCGCCGCTTCACCGACCAGCGGCCGGCGAGCAGTGGGGTCAAGGTGAACGAGACGAGCAGCGAGCACAGGGTCGCAACGACGATCACGATGCCGAACTCTTTGAGATATTTACCGACGACGCCGGACAAGAACGCAATCGGCAGGAAGACGACGACGTCGACCATCGTGATCGTGAGCGCCGCGCTACCGATCTCGGTGCGGCCGGAATACGCCGCGTCGAGCGGCGCCTCGCCCATATCGCGATGCCGCGTGATGTTCTCGAGAACGACGATCGAGTCGTCGACGAGGATCCCGATCGTCAACCCGAGCCCCATCATCGAGATCAAGTCGATCGTATAGCCGAAGACGTACATGACGCCGAACGTGGCCAGCAGCGAGATCGGAATTGCGACCATGACGACGGCCGCGTTGCGCCACGCGTGCAAGAACAGCAGCATGACGACCGCGGTCAGCGCGATCCCTTCCAACAGGCTTTGCAAGACGCCGTTGATCGAAGCCCGCGTATAGTCGGCGTTGGCGTCGATCTCGCGGAAATGCAGCTGCGGGTAGCGCTCGGCCAGTTTCTTGAACTCCGCGCGAATTGCGGTCGTCGTCTTGATCTCGTCGGCGCCGACCGCGCGTTCGGGGCCGATGACGACCGCGGTCTGCCCGTTGATTTGGGTCGGAAACCGTTGCTCGGCGTGCGTGTCGGCGACGGTCGCGAGCTGGCCGAGTTGCGGCCGCAGGCCGGTTCCCGGAATCGGAACCGGAAACGCCAACATGTCGGTCGCCTTATTGATCTCGGCGTGGACGGCGACCGTCGTTTCCTTGGTCGGCGAGTCGACGCGCCCACCGGGCAAGGTCGAGTTGTTGGGCGCAATCGAATTGAAGATGTCGAGCAGCGTTCCGCCGACGCTGTCGAGGCGCGCGTAATCCGGGTAGACGTCGAGTTCGCGCGCCGTGTCGCCGCTCACGTCGACGCGCACGACGCCTGGGACTGCGGTCAGATCGGGTTTGATCTCGTTTTGAACGAGGTCGCCGAGCGCCGCCGCGCTCATCGTCTTCGAGGTGACCGCCTCATCGAGAATCGATCCGCTGTTGCTGGTCGCCTTGAACACCAGCGGCGGATTGAGATCGGTCGGCATGTTGACCCGCGCCGCGTCGACGGCTTGTTGGACTTGCGTCGCCGCGTAGTTCAAGTCCGTATCGAGCTTGAACTGGACGACGACGATTCCTTGACCCTCCTGCGCCGTTGCCGTAACCTTGTCGAGATTTTCGAGCCCCTGCACCGAGTCTTCGATCGGTTTGACGACCAACTTTTCCATCGTCGACGGGGCGGCGCCGGGATACTCGGCATCGACGATGACGACCGGGAACGCCACGTTCGGAAACAGGCTCACTCCAAGCGAGAGGTAGGAGCGAATTCCAAAGACCGCCAGAGCAACCGCCGCCATCGCGACGATCACCGGGCGGTTGATGGAAAAGCGGGTCAACCACACGACAAGAAGTTCCTCGGTCCTCGGGCACGGGTCTAGTCGACAATACTACGGTCGACCGCGCACCGGAGTTTCGCTTGCATCACGCAACCCGCCTTGGCACCCGGCCCGGCGCCAGGCGCGGATTACGTCGAGAAGCCGCCGATGAAGCTCGGCTGGCAGCCCGAGTTCGCGTCGTTGAGATAGACCGAATACTGACGCCCGACAGCCAACGATTGGACCGACGCCTGATAGTAGAAATCCATTTGATAGGGATGGTTCGCGCCCGGATCGGCAAAAAGGCTCAGCGATCCTGAGGGAAATCGGCCGCCGAATGTGTCCGTCAGCAGCAGTTGAGCGACCCCGGGACTGTTTTGGACCGTCGTGTACAGCGAGTTGTTCATGCCGTTCGCCACGATCGCGATGCTGCCGATATTGGGTGCTACGCCCGTCTGCCCCCCAAACGGACTGATGAGTTGGGTCTGCGTATCCGAGAAGCAATTCCCCGACCCGCCAAACGGGTTCGCACTGCTGCCCCCGCAAGCCGCAAGCGAAACCGCGACAACTACGACGGTGGCGAAACGCCACGCACGATCGATCACAATACCCATCTGACGCCTGCTTCTTTCATAATCGCCGAACCTCATGCGCAAGACTGGACTCGAACCAGCACGC
>JBOHTW010000087.1:0-1820 GCA_050733835.1 Vulcanimicrobiaceae bacterium
TGACCCCTTCGTAGCGCATCGGCAATGGCGGCATGCCAAACCCCTTGAAGCCGGGGACGTAGGAAGCGAGCAACGCCTGCATCTCGGCGAACTGCGCAAACGGATCGATCGGTTTCGTCGGGTCCATCAGGTCGCGTCCATTCAGGCTCGAAACGCCGCTTCCTTGAACGGTCGGCCGGTCACCACGAGCAACGCACTCTTCGGACGTGCGTGATCGCGCACCAAGAGCGACGCCGACGGGGCGATGACGGCCGCCGTAGGTTTGCGCCTTATACGGCTCGCAAACGGCCGGCGAGCGGTCAGAGCGCGGGATTGCGAAGGCGCAGCAGGTTGAGGGCGGTGAGCCGCAAGACGACCTCGTCGTTCTGATTGAGCATCTCTGCGAAGGTGCGCACGATGCCGCGGTCGGGCTTCGAGGCCGACCGCTTCTTTTCGAGGACCGTTACCCGCAAGCGCAACGTGTCGCCGGGCCGCACGGGCCGCATCCAGCGCAGTTCGTCGATCCCGGGGCTCGCCAGACTGGCGACGTGGGATAGGTAGTTGTCCGCAAACAGCCGCATCATCAGCGCCGTCGTGTGCCAGCCGCTGGCGATCAGTCCGCCGAACTGTCCGCTCGCCGCTGCCACTGGGTCGACGTGAAACGATTGCGGGTCGAACTCTTTGGCAAACTCGATCACCCGCCGTTCGTCGACCGTCAGGCTGCCGAACTCGTAGGTCGAGCCCGTGGCGTAGTCCTCGAAATAGCGGTCGTCGATCGGGACCGTGAACTGCGCGTCGGAGGGTTCGATCACGGCGTCACCAGGAACGGATTGCTCGTGCGCTCGACGCCGATCGACGTCGCGGCGCCGTGGCCGGGAACGACCGCGGTCGCGTCGGGGTAGACCAGCAATCGCGTGCGGATCGAGTGGACGATGTCTTCCAGCGACGTCCCGCCGAGGTCCCAACGGCCGACTGCGCCGGCAAACAGCGTGTCGCCCGTCAGCAGCCGCGTCGTTCCATCGAGTTCGAGTGCAAAGCTGACGCTGCCGAGCGTGTGTCCGGGAGTGTGCAACACCTCGAGCGTCGCCGCGCCGACGCGCAAGCGATCGCCGTCGCGCAGGTCGCCGTCGAGGGCGACGACGGGCGGCGCCGCGACGTCGATCCAGCGCGCCTGCTCGGCCATCGTCGCGTAGAGCGGCAGGTCCGCCGGATGCAGCAAGCCTCGCGCGCCGGTCAAGTCGCGCAACGCGCCGATGCAGCCGATGTGGTCGATGTGCGCGTGCGTGTGGACCAGATATTTCGCCTTTACGCCGAGCTGCGACAAGCGCGCGGCGATCCGCTCGGCTTCGTCGCCGCCGTCGACGACGATCGCCTCGCCCGTCGCGGGATCGGCGACAATCGTGCAGTTGCACCCGAGCGGACCGACCCGCAGATGTTCGACGGTCATGCGATCCGGCAGCCGAAATCGCGATAGGCGCCGTCGAAGTAGCCGAGCGGCTCGCCCGCGCGCATGCCGGCGCGCTGCACGGCGCCGATGAAGATCGTGTGCGTCCCGGCGCTGTGCTCCTCGGCGACCGTGCAATCGAGAAACGCCAACGCGCCGGCGATCACCGGCGCACCGGTGCGCTCGACGTGATGGGCGATCGCCGCAAACGGGTCCTCGTCGCGCCGGGCGGCGAACCGGGCCGCCAAATCGCGCTGCTCGATCCCGAGCAGGTTGACGCAAAACACGCCCGCTTGCGAGATGAATGGATGACTGCGGCCTTGACGGTTCACGCAGACGAGCACCATCGGCGGCTCGGCCGAAACGCTGGCGATTGCGGTCGCGGTGAAACCCTTGG
>JBOHTW010000088.1:0-2163 GCA_050733835.1 Vulcanimicrobiaceae bacterium
AGTCCGACCGCGCGTTCGATCCAACCTATGCCGCCCCTTGACAACCAACACCGTATCTACCGCGATCCTGTGGCAGTTAGGCGGTCTTGACCGATTTCCCGCGGCTTCGGAGTCGGTGGCTCTGGCCGGTGAACGCGAAGACGGCGCCGTGATGGACGAGGCGGTCGATGACGGCCGTCGCGGTCATCTCGTCTGGAAAGACTTGTGTCCATTTTTCGAACGGTAGATTCGTCGTCAGCGCGATGCTGCGGCGTTCGTATCGTTGCGAGATGAGTTGAAAGAGCAGATCGGTGGCTTCTCGTTCGAACGGTACGTATCCAAGCTCGTCGATGAGCATCAGATCGATGCGATCGAGGCTGCGGTAGTGTCGCTCCAGGGTCGCCATTCGCTTGGCGGCGATGAGCTTCATGAGCAACGCAGCAGCGGTCGTGAAGAGAACGCGGTAGCCACGCGTGCACATCCCGAGCCCGAGTGCGCTCAGAATATGACTCTTACCGACGCCTGGCGGTCCGCTGAAGATCAGGTTGCGGCGCATCTCGACAAAGGCGCCGTCGAAATGTTCGAGCAGCTTTGCTTTGGGCAACTCCGGCTGCAACGCGAAATCAAACGACTCGATTGTCTTGATCGTCGGGAAGTGCGCGGCGGCGATCCGTGCTCGAACGCCGTTCTCTTGGCGCTTTGCTGCTTCGAGCGAAATGAGGTCGCTCAAATACGGCAACGGTTCGGCGTGCTCGCCGAGGAGCCGGCGGTAGTTGGTGAGCACGGTCGAAAGATGCAGGCTGCGCAGGTGCATTTCCAGTAGCGGAGACTCGATCATGCTGCACCCTCCATCAACTGCGCGGTGGCGTATGCGCTCAAATCCGGCTTCGATGCTTCGAATCGCACGGATTCAGGGAGGAAACGCTGATCGATCGTCGCCGCCGGTGCCGGTGCACGATGTTGGCGCAAGAGCAGCGCGATCGCGGCAGGATCGTCGGTGCCTCGAGCCAGCGCGTGCGTCACGACTTGAACGAGGTCGTCGACCGGTGCGTCGGCAAGAAGTGCGAGCACTTGCGTCCAGCGCTTTGTTGCGCTACCCGAATCGGCTTCGCGGTACCGCTCGAAGAGACTTCGGAGTTCGCTTGGGATACGGCCGTCGCTGAGGACCAGCGCACTTTCCGCCGCTCGATGCTCGTGGGCCAGCAAAGCGACGTAGTGCTTCGGATCTAGGAATCGCTCGTGGGCGCCAAATCCCCGTCGATGCTCGGCCACCGCCTCGTCGCCGACGACAACGCGGAGGTGGTTCTCGTAGATCTCGACGACTGCATGGCGGTGGGCGAAGCGCGTCGGAACCGAGTACGAGTTCGATTCGAAAGCGACCTCCGCGAACTTGTTGATGTGGGCGTATCGCGTGATGCACGCTCGCGGCAGAATCGCCGGCAGGGCAAGGAGCGCCGGCTGCTCACGTAGGAATCGCTCGCCGATCGTCTCATGGTAGGTTGAGTGCTCGCGTTCAAGACTGGCGTCGCAGAATCTGGCGAGGGACGCGTTGAGCTCGTCGAGATCGGCGAACGACGGAATCGGCCTGAAGAAGTTGTCCTCGATGTATCCGTGGACGCCCTCAACGCCGCCTTTCTCGTTGCCTTTGGCGGGTGCGGCAAAGGTAACGTGCAGTGCGAGGCCGCCTCGGAAGGCGGCAAACGCCGCGTTCTCCGTTCGGTTGCGTCCGCGCAGCACGCGCTTGACTGCCGTCGATGCGTTGTCGAAGATCGATGAACGGGTCACACCGCCAAATGCCGTAAATCCCGCAAGCAGTCCAGCAAAGAGTGCCGGCTGATCGCACCGCATCGAGGCGCGCGCCATGAACCGACCGCTGTAGCCGAGGCGCAAGACGAAGAGCTGCACGACGACCAGCAGGCCGCCAAGATAGACCGACATCGGTGAAAAGTCGAATTGCGACTGATCGCCGGGCGCGTACATCGCTCGGATGAACGCTTCCTTGGGCACCAGGAGCCTTGCGCCGATCCGCGACGTAGACGCGCAAAGCGCGCTCGCCGACATGCAGATCGGCGTCAACATTCTGGCGCAGGTAACTTCCGACGCGCGCTGCCGTAATGCGCGGCGTCGACCGAATCAACTCGTCGATGTGGCTTTGATAGCGATCCAAGAGTCGCGGCCGCGGTC
>JBOHTW010000089.1:0-12979 GCA_050733835.1 Vulcanimicrobiaceae bacterium
TGGTAGCCCCAGCGGGATTCGAACCCGCGTTACCGCCGTGAGAGGGCGGCGTCCTAGGCCTCTAGACGATAGGGCCGTGGCTCCCGGTCAAGGATTCGAACCTCGATACCCTGAGTCAGAGTCAGGGGTCCTACCGTTAGACGAACCGGGATCAACGGAGACGGAGACTTCGACCGGCGAACGCATCCGTACTGACTGACTATGGAAATTTCGCATAGCAGTCGGAGATTCGTCAAGCGGTAATCGCACGGGTTGCCGTTGACGTGGTCGATTTGCCGGGCCGGCAGGGCGTCCCCTCCACGCAACCGCTGGGGAATCGCGCCCGGAACCCCAGCGCAAGAGGCAAGCAGTCGTCGCGCCTCGGAACCTAACGGCCAGACACCAGCGAGGAGTAGCGTTGCAAGCCATCGTGTTGGTCGGGGGCGAGGGGACTCGGCTTCGGCCGCTCACTTACGACACGCCCAAACCCATGATCCCGGTCTTTGGGGCGCCGTTCCTCGAACGGACGCTGGCGCGGCTCCACCACGCCGGGATCAACGACGTCATCCTCGCCGCCGGCTACCTTCCGGCGGCGATCACGTCGTACTTCGGCGACGGCTCGCGGCTGGGGATGAAGCTGACCTATGCGATCGAAGCCGAGCCGCTTGGGACCGCCGGCGCCCTCCGCAACGTCGCCGACCATATCCGCGGGCCGTTCTTCGTCCTCAACGGCGACGTCCTGACGGGGCTCGATCTGCGCGCCATGCTCGCCGTCCACCGGGTGCAGGGCGGCCTCGGCGTGCTCCACTTAATCCGGGTCGACGACCCATCGGCGTTTGGCTGCGTGGTCCACGATGCTGCCGGCCGGATCTCGCAATTCGTCGAGAAGCCGCCGCGTGAACTTGCGCCGACCGACGAGGTCAATGCCGGAACCTACCTTCTGGAGCGCCGGATCCTCGACGCGATCCCGGCCGGCCGCAACGTCTCGGTCGAGCGCGAGACCTTTCCCCAGCTGTTGGCCGCCGGCGCGGCGCTCTACGCCCATACGACCGGCGACTACTGGATCGATATCGGCCGGCCCGAGCACTATCTCCAAGCGCACCGGGACCTGCTCGACGGCCGGCTGACCCTCGAGCCGCTTGCCGGCGAGTCGGCGCACAGCGGTGCCGTCGTCGAACCAAATCAACCGAGCAGCCCGCCGGCCGTTCGCGGCCGCAGCTATCTATCGGCGGGGACGACGCTCGCGGACGGCGCGCGGGTCGGCCCCTACGCTGTACTCGGCGCGGGGACGAGCGTCGCTGACGGTGCGTCGGTCCGCGACTCGGTCCTTTGGGACGGCGTGGTCGTCGAGGCGGGTGCGCAGGTCGACGGCGCGATCCTCGCTTCTAACGTCCGCGTCGGCCGCGGCGCGCGGATCGAACCGGGCTCGGTCGTCGGGCATGGTACAATTATCGAACCGAGCGCGATCGTTCCCGCGAACGCCCGCATCCCGACCCCTGCTTGACGGCTCGATGCGCGAGGCAGGGTTTCCGGACTCATTCTAGCGGGTATATCGTGGAACACCCTGGGAGGTGTTTTGATGGAGCGTTTTTCGTCGATGTTGTCAGGGTCCGAGACGTCGGCGCTATTTCTCGGATCGTTTCCTCCGCGCGAATGCGGCATTGCGACGTTTACCAAAGACGTCGTCGACAGCTACAATCTTGCGTTCGGGGCGACCGCCGACGTCATTGCAATCGATGAGCCCGGCGGCGAAACGCGCGACTATCCGCGTGAAGTCGTCGCGCGGCTCTCACGCAACGACCGCGCTTCGTATCGCCGCGTCGCCCAGTTTATCAACGCCCATCCATCGCCGCTGCTGAACGTACAACACGAGTACGGACTCTTCGGTGGTGTCGATGGCGAGTGGTTCCTCGACCTGCTCGACGCGATCGATAAGCCAGTCGTCGTTTCGCTGCACACCGTCCTCCCCGAGCCGACCTCAGACCACCGTTTGATCGCCCGCACGATCTGCGATCGCGCGACCGCCATCGTCGTCCTCTCGCAGACCGGCAAGGACATTCTTGTTGCGACATATGGGGTCGACGAAGCGAAGATTCGGGTGATCCATCACGGCGTTCCCGACGTCCCATTCGCCGGAACCGAGATCGCCAAAATCGCCGCCGGCTTGGGCGATCGGCCGATCGTGTCGACCTTCGGGCTGATCAGCCGCGGCAAGGGGCTCGAATACGCGATCGAAGCCATGCACACGGTCGTGAAACGCCACCCGACGGCACGCTACGTCATTCTCGGCGGCACGCATCCCGAAGTCCGCCGGCGCGAAGGCGAGTCATACCGCGAGTCGTTGGTGGCGAAGGTCGACGAATTGGGGCTGCGCAGCAACGTCGTGTTGGTCGACCATTACTTGCCGTTCGACGAGTTGATCTCGTACTTGAGCGCGACCGACATCTATCTCACGCCGTATCTCAACCCGGCACAGATTGTGAGCGGCACGCTGGCGTACGCCGTCGGTTGCGGCAAGGCGATCGTCTCGACGCCGTATCTCTATGCCCGCGAACTGCTGGCCCACGAACGCGGGCTGCTGGCCGGCTTTCGCGACGCGGCCGGGCTCGCACGGGCAATCGGTGCGTTGCTCGACGACCCGAGCCGGCGGCGCGCAATCGAACGGCGCGCCTACCGATTCGGCCGCCAGATGACTTGGCCTCGAGTTGCGGATGCATACGGCCGGCTGTTTACCGAACTGACGCCGCGACTGTTCGAATCGCGCTTGATGTTGCCCGCCTGATGGACGTTCCGTCGCTGGACTACCTCCTGGCGCTCAGCGACGACGTCGGAATCATTCAACACGCCAATTTCGACGTCCCCAATCGATCGACCGGATATTGCGTCGACGACGTCGCGCGCGGTCTCGTGGTCGCCTGCGCGGCGGCCCGGCATCGCTCACTGCGTGAAGATGCGATTCGACTGGGGCGGCGATACTTGTCGTTCGTTCACGATGCCCAGCTGCCGGACGGGCGCTTCCGGAATTTCATGGGCTACGACCGGCACTGGCTCGACGACGGCGGTGGCGACGACGCCAACGGCCGCGCGATCTGGGCCCTCGGCACGACGGTCGCCGGCGCGCCGCTGGCTTCGTGGAGTGAACTGGCGGCCCGAATGTTGGAGCCCGCGATGCCGCCCGTCGCGCAGATGCGTTACGTGCGCGGGCTCGCGCTGGCGGCGCTCGGCTTGGCGCGCGCGTACCAAGCCGGCGGTCGGCGGAGTTCGGCGCAGGCGGCGCACCTCGCGGCGATCGGACAGCACTTGGGCCGCGCGCTGGCGGCAAACGAGCGCCCCGGCTGGTGCTGGTTCGAATCGACGATGACGTACGACAACGCGCGGCTCTCCGAGGCCGCGCTTTGGATCGGCAACGTGCTGGAAGACCGCGCGACCCTCGACATCGGCCTACGCACGCTCGCGTTTTACGAGCAGATCACGGTCGAGAATCAGACCTTTGTCCCCATCGGAAATCAGGGATGGTACGAGCGCGGTGGCTCGCGGACGCGTTATGCTCAGCAACCGCTTGAAGCGGCCGCGATGGTCGATGCCGAGATCCTTGCGTATGAAATCACCGGTGACCGGCATCACCTCGCGATCGCGGAGACCGCGCACGCATGGTTCTTGGGCCGGAACTCACGCGGGCTCGCAATGATCGATGGCGGCGGCGCTTGCGACGGTCTCGAAATCGATGGACGCAACCCGAACATGGGCGCCGAATCGACCTTGGCCTATCTGCAAAGTGCCCTGACTTTAGCGCGCGCGCGCACCCAACCAGCCCTGGTTCGTTAGCACCTCTGCGGCGCCTTCACGGCCGCCGAGGCGCTTTGCGGTCGCGTGGCGAATTACACGCACATGACCACAGTCCAAGGCGACGCCTTAAACGACGTTCAACGCGATGCCGTTCTTCATTCGGATGGGCCGGTACTTATCTTCGCCGGCGCGGGCAGCGGTAAGACACGGGTACTAAGCCACCGTATCGCCTACCTGCTGGAGAAGAAGCGAGTCTTCCCGGACCGCATTCTGGCGGTCACGTTCACCAACCGGGCGGCCGGCGAACTGAAGATGCGGCTAGAGCAGATGGTCGGTGCGCCGGCGCGGGATCTGTGGGCTGGAACCTTTCATTCGGTCTGCGTGCGCATCTTGCGCCGCGACGGCCGCAAGATCGGCATCGCACCGAACTTCGCGATCATGGACGAAGCCGACCAGCGCGCAATCGTCAAAGACGCGCTCGTCGAGCTCGACTTCGACGAACGCCAGTTGACGCCGGGCGCCGCGCTGGACGCGATCTCGCGCGCGAAGAACGCGCTGCTCGATCCCGAGGCGTACGAATCGAAGAATACGTCGTTCGCATCGGAACGGATCGCGAAGGTCTATCGCGTCTACGACCGTCGCCTGCGCGAGAGCAACGGGTTAGATTTCGACGACTTGATCGCGTGCACGATCCGGCTGCTCGAGACCGACCTCGAAACCCGTACGCGCTATCAGAACAAGTTCCGCTACATTCTGGTCGACGAATATCAGGACGTGAACTATGCGCAGTACCGGCTGTGTGCGATCCTCGCCGGCGAACACAAGAACCTGACCGTCGTCGGCGACGACGATCAGTCGATCTACTCCTGGCGCGGCAGCGATTACAAGAACATCCTACGGTTCGAACAAGACTTCCCGGGCGCAAAGATATTCAACCTCGAGGAGAACTATCGCAGTACGCAAGCGATCCTCGGGGCCGCAAACGAGTTGGTCGCGCACAACGAAACGCGCCATCCAAAGCGGCTGTTTACCCAACGGCTCGCCGGCGAACCGGTCACCGTATTCGCTTGCGACACCGAGCGTTCCGAGGCGCGCTATGTCGTGGAGAAGGTCAAGGAGCTGGTTCGTGAGGGCTCCGCCTACCGCGACTTCCTCATCCTCTACCGGACCAACGCGCAATCGCGCGTTTTTGAAGAAGCGCTGATCTCCGACGGCATTCCGTACCGGGTTGTCGGTGGGCTTGGCTTTTACGCGCGGGCCGAGATCAAAGACATGCTCGCGTACCTGCGCTACATCGTCAATCCATCGGATGCCGTCGCGTTCCGCCGGATCGTCAACGTCCCGCGCCGCAGCATCGGCCAGCAGACGCTGGCGTCGCTCATCGACGCCGCCGATTCGGCCGGCGTCTCGGTCGGCCAAACGGTCTTCGATAAAGATCTGCTCCACCGCGTCGTTCCCAAGAAGCAAAAGGAGTTGGAGCGGTTCGCCGAGCTGATCGAACATCTGCGCGAACGGGCCGCCGAACTTTCGCTCGCCGACCTGTTGGTCGCGGTGATGGAAGAGTCGGGCTACGTTCGTGAACTGCAGGCCGAAGATACGGCCGATGCGCGGGCGCGGCTCGAAAATCTCCAAGAGCTGGTCGGGGTCGCCCGCGAGTTTGCGAATCAAGAAAACGGCGGATCAATCGACGAGTTCTTGGCCAACGTTGCGCTCATTAGCGACCTCGACGTCCTCGAGCCCGATGCGTCGTTCGTGACCTTGATGACGATGCACGCCGCCAAGGGGCTCGAGTTCCCCAACGTGTTCATCACCGGTCTTGAAGACGGAGTCTTTCCGCACAACCGCGCGCTGACCGACGCGCCCGAACTCGAAGAGGAGCGGCGGCTGGCATACGTCGCGGTCACCCGCGCGATGGACCGCCTGTTCATGTCGTACTCGCAGCGCCGAACGCTCTTCGGGAACACGTTCTCCTATCCGAAGTCGCGCTTTTTGGACGAGATGCCGAGCGTCGAATCGCTGGGCGGCGTCGTTGCGATGCCGCGCCCGACGGGCGGCCGCTGGCGGGAAGTCTCGATCCACGAGACGGCCGGGGCGGGCGTCAACCTCGACCTCCAAGTCGGCGACAAGGTCCGTCACCCCAAATGGGGCGAGGGCAAGGTCGCGGCGATCCAAGGGGCGGGTGGGGACGGCTTGCTGAGCATCAACTTCCCCAACGTCGGGCAGAAGATGGTGATGCTCAAGTACGCACCGCTGGAGAAAGTCGTCTAGGCTGACCGTGGCGCTACGGGTTGCGGTTGCCGGTGCGCTTGGGCGCATGGGTCGCTTGGCGTGTACGACGATCGCGGCCGCGGCCGACCTCGAACTGGTCGGTGCGATCGCGCGCAGCAACGTCGGTCACGATCTTGCGGCGGTGCTCGGCACGACGAGCCCGAGCGGCGCGATCCACGCCGATCTCGCGAGCCTTCGCGCGAGCGCCCAACCCGATGTGCTGGTCGATTTCACGCTCTTTCCGGCGTCGCGCGACCTGGCGTTTGCGGCGGTCGAGAGCGGAATCGCGCCGGTGATCGGGGTCTCGGGCTGGGGCGACGACGATTTGTCGGCCCTGGCCGATCGCTGCGCCCGCAGCGCGACCGGGGCGGCCTTCATTCCGAATTTCGCCGTCGGTGCCGTCTTGATGATGCGGTATGCGGCGGCGGCGGCGCGCTACTTTCCAACCGCCGAGATCATCGAGCTGCACCACGACGGTAAACGCGACAAACCGAGCGGCACGGCGAAGGCGACGGCGGCGCGGATCGCGCGCGCGACCGGCCGGCCGGAGGTGCCGATCCACAGCGTCCGGCTACGTGGCCTAGTCGCGCACCAGGCGGTCCTGTTCGGCGGCGAAGGCGAGATTTTGACCCTGCGCCACGACTCGACTTCGCGTGAATCGTTTGCCGGCGGCATCCTGCTGGCCGTTCGGCGGGTTCGTGGCTGTACGGGGCTCGTCATTGGCCTCGACGCATTCTTGGAGGAGTAGCCGTTGAAGTTGGCTATCGTCGGAGCGACCGGGGTCGTCGGCGAGACGATCATGCGCGTGCTCGACGAGCGCAAGATCGCGATCGATGAACTCGGGGCGTTCGCGTCGCGCGACCGCATCGAGCCGATCCGGTTTCGCGACCAGGCGGTGCCGGTGCGGGCAGCGACGGCGCAGTCGCTCGATGCCGGCTTCGATGCGGTCTTCTTCGCGTCGGGCGACGATGCGAGCGCGGACCTGGCGCAGCAGTGCGTCACCAAAGGCGCCGTCGTCATCGATAACAGCTCGACGTTTCGGATGCACTCGGGCGTTCCGCTGATCGTGCCGGAGGTCAACCCGCACGCCGTGCTCCCGTCGCACCGGATATTTCCGGTCGCCAACTGCACTGCGATCGTGCTCGTCGTCGGAATTGCGCCGATTCTGCGGACCGCGGGCCTGGCGACCGTGCGAGTCGCAACCTATCAAGCGGTGAGCGGCGCCGGTCGCGCCGGCCTCGACGAACTCGCCGCCGGCGAGCGGGCGCTGATCGACGGCGTGGCCGAGTCCGTCCCCAAAACGTTCAGTGCCGCGATCGCGCGCAACGTGATCCCGCAGGTCGGCCCATTCGACGAGTACGGAGTCTCCGGCGAGGAAGCGAAGGTCGCCGGCGAGACGCGCAAAATGCTCGAACTGCCCAATCTTCACGTCGCCGCGACGACGGTTCGCGTGCCGGTCCGGTTCGCGCACAGCGAGGCCGTCTTCGTCAAGACCGAACGCGACACGAACGTGGCCGAGCTGGCTGAAGCTCTTGACCACGCCCCGGGCGTGGTCTACCACCGCGCCGGCATCGTCACGCCACGCGACGTCGAGGGAACCGACCTCGTTCACGTCGCGCGCCTGCGCGCCGAGGGTGACTCCAAGCGCCACTTCCAACTCTGGCTCGTCGGGGATCAAGTCCGCAAAGGCGCCGCCACCAACGCCGTACAGATCCTCGAACTCTTGCTCGCCCGCGGAATGGTAAAGTAGATGAGGGTCGCGTGACGATTATCCAGAAGTTTGGCGGGAGTTCGCTGGCGACGGCCGAGCTGCGGGAGATTGCGGCTTCGCGCGTGCTCGAGGCGCGATCCAAAGGGATGGCGGTCGTCGTCGTCTGCTCGGCGCTCGGACGCGCGCCCGATCCGTATGCGACCGACACGCTCGCGGGACTGCTCGGCCCGACTCGCGGCGGGGCGAACCGCGATCTGTTGCTGTCGTGCGGCGAGTCGATCGCCTGCGCGATCTTCGCCGAACTGTTGACGGCGTGGGGCGCCGACGCCCAAGCGATGACCGGCGCGCAAGCCGGGATCGTCACCGACGACGCGTTCGGCGAAGCGAAGATTCTGCGCGTCGACGCGCGCAACGTATTGGCCGCACTCGAACGCGGGGTAACGCCGGTCATATCCGGCTTCCAAGGCGTCACCCGTGCCGGTGCGGTGACGACGTTGGGTCGCGGCGGCAGCGATTTAACGGCAATTGCGCTCGGTGACGCGCTCGGCGCCGAATCGGTCGAGATCTTTACCGACGTGAGCGGCGTGATGACCGGCGATCCGCGCCGCATCGACGGAGCCCACACGATTCCGCGCGTCTCGTATGCCGAGATGGTCGAACTGGCGAGCGAAGGCGCAAAGGTCGTGCACGCTCGCGGCGCCGAGTATGCACGCGCGACCGTCACGCCGTACGTCGTCAAGGGGCTGCGCAGCAACTTCGGTAGCGCGGTCGACGACGGCCACGCGCCCGATCGCATGCGGCCGGTTACGGGCATCACGGCGTTGCGCGAGATCACGTTCTTTCGAGTCATCCAGGGCGATATCGACGACGTCGCGGCCCGCCGCAAGCTCGAGGTCACCTTGTTTGGCCGGCTCGCCGAGCGCGACATCTCAATCGACATGATCAACGTCAACAATGCCGGGATATTTTTCGTCTGCGACACGGAGAAAGTCGACGCCGTCCGCGCCGAGCTCGCGGACCTGAACCTCGCGATCCGCGTACGGCCGCACTGCGCCAAGCTGTCGATCGTCGGCGCCGGCATGCGCGGTACGCCGGGCGTGATGTTTCGCGTCGTCGACGCCCTGGTTGCGACCGGGGTCGAGATCATCCATTCGACCGACAGCAATATCACGATCTCGGTGCTCGTCCCGGAGGAAGATGTCGCGCGGGCGGAGCAGGCGATTCATGACTCTTTCCGGCTGGGGCGTGAAGCGCACGTTTCGCCGGAGATTACGGCGAAAGGAACGCGATGAGCGCGACCCGTGAAGCTCCCCGGCTTGGACGGCTCCTGACCGCAATGATCACGCCGTTCGATGCCGCCGGCGAGCTGGATCTGGCCGGTGCCGGCCGGCTGGCCCGCTGGTTGATCGAGCAGGGCAACGACGGTTTGGTGATGGCCGGTTCGACCGGCGAAGGGACGGCGCTCGCCGACGACGAGAAGCTCGCGCTGTTCCGCGCCGCCAAAGAAGCCGTTGGGTCGGCCGGAACGATCGTCGCCGGCGCGACCGGACCGAACACGCGCGCATCGGTCGAACTGACCAAACGGGCCACCGCCGCCGGCGTCGACGGAATTCTCGCGACCGTCCCGGCGTACTGCAAGCCGACCCAGGATGGAATGCTGGCGCACTTCGGCGCGATTGCGCGGGCGACGCCGCTGCCGGTCGTCATCTACAACATCCCGTCGCGGACGGCGGCGAATCTGTTGCCGGCAACGTTGCTCGAACTGGCGGCGCGCCACGACAACATCGTCGGCGTCAAAGAGTCGAGCGGTGACTTCGCGCAAGTTACGGCGATCCTACGCGATCGCCCGGCCGGCTTCGCGGTTTGGAGCGGCGACGATTACCTGTTCTTGCCGACGCTTGCCATCGGCGGTGACGGCGTGGTCAGCGTCGCCGGCCACCTGTGCGCGGCCGAGCTGAAGGCGATGCTGCAGGCGCACCGGGCCGGCGATATCGCGCGGGCCGGGCAGATTCATCGCGAACTCGCCCGATTGATCGCGACTTTGTTCGCGACGTCGAACCCGATTCCGGTGAAGTGGGCGATGGCGGAGCTGGGATTTGCGGTCGGTACGTGCCGTTCGCCGCTCGGCGCGATGCCCGACGCCGTCGCCGCGGCGCTTGGCCCGCAGCTCGACCCGTATCGCGCGCGAGCCAAGGAGCGCAACCTCGCCAACGTCTGAGTTGGCTAGCGCGTACGTGCTCGGCTGCCGGGTCGACGCGGTCGACACGGCGAGCGCGATCGACCGCATCGTCGCGCTCGCGCGCGGGGCGGTCCCGTCGCAAGTCGTCACGGTCGGCACCGAGATGGTGATGCGCGCCCAACGCGACGCGCAGTTTCGCGCCGTCCTCAACGGTGCGGCGCTGGCGCTCTGCGACACCGTCGGTTTGCTCGCAGCGGCGCAGCTTCACGGCCTCGCGCTGCGCACGCGAGTCACCGGAATCGACTTGCTCGATCCGCTGTGCGCGCGGCTCGCGCGCGAAGGGCTGTCGATCTATTTGCTCGGCGCGCGGGGCGCGACGGCCGCACGGGCCGGTGCCGAACTCCAACGCCGCCATCCGGGCCTGAAGATCGCGGGTTCGCGCGACGGCTACTTTACGCCGAGTGAAGACGCCGCGGTAGCGGCCGGGATCACGGCGACCGGCGCTGACGTCCTGCTCGCGGGGCTTGGTTCACCGCGCCAGGATCTGTGGATCGCGGAGCACCTCGCGGCGAGCGGTTGCGGCGTCGGAATCGGCGTCGGCGGCTCGTTCGATGTCCTGGCCGGAAACGCGGTTCGCGCACCGGAAACCTGGCGCCGAGCCGGCCTCGAGTGGCTCTATCGCCTGGTTTCCGAGCCGTCGCGCTGGCGCCGGCAACTCGTGTTGCCCCAATTCGCGCTGCTGGCCGCGCGCGAGATCCTCACCGAACGCTTCGCTCGGAGAACCCACGCGTGAAAGCCATGATTCTCGCAGGCGGGATGAGCACGCGGCTCTACCCGCTGACGCGGCGGGTCCCAAAGCCACTCGTGCCGATTGCCGGCGAACCGAACAGCGCGCACGTGCTGCGCTACTTGCGATCGTTCGGGATCGAGCAGGTCGCGATCAACGTACACTATCTGGCCGACGCAATCGTGGCGGCGTTCGGCGACGGTTCGCGTTACGGTGTGCAGCTCGAGTACCTGCACGAACCCGAGCTACTCGGCAGCGCCGGCGCGGTCAAACAGATGGAACACTTCTTCGACGAAACGTTCGTCGTCGTCGGTTGCGACGATCTGACCGACATTCCGCTCGATGCCGTCGTCGCGTTTCACCGCCGGCGCCGCGCGCTTGCGACGATCGCGTTGGTTTCCGCCGACGACGTCACGCAGTTCGGCGTCGTCATCCTGGACGAAGCCGGAAAGATCGTCGAGTTCCAAGAGAAGCCGGCCGCTGGAACCGAGAGATCGCACCTGGTGAATACCGGAATCTACGTCTTCGAGCCGGCGATCTTTGCGCACATTCCGGCGGCGACGTTCTACGACTTCGGCAAGCAGGTCTTTCCCGGTCTGCAGCGCGAGCATGCGCCGTTTTACGGGATCGAGATGCCCAACGCGTATTGGTGCGACGTCGGGACGCCGGCCGAGTACCGGCGGGCGACGGCCGACGTGCTGGCCGGCCGTGTCCGGCTGCCGGGCGTCCGGCCGGCCGGCGTTGCGAGCGACGCGGTGCTCGGCCGCGACGTAAAGCTCGAAGGTGCCGTGCGCGTCGGCGCGCATGCGCGGCTTGGCGATCGGGTGCGAATCATCGGCCCGAGCGTGATTGGGGACGACTGCATCGTCGCGGATGATGCGGTCGTCGAGCGGTCGATCCTCTGGGACCGCGCGACCGTCGGCGCGCGCGCGCAGGTGGTCGACAGCATCGTTGGAACCGACTTTCCGATTGCCGCCGAGGCGCGGCTCGACAACGTAGTCGTCGGCTGGGAGAAATAGATGGCGAAAATTGCGGTAACTGGGGCTTCCGGCACCATCGGCGCGCGGCTGTGCGCCGATCTGGCGCCCGATCACGAACTCGTGCGGATCGACCTGCAGGGCGGCGACATCGTCGCCGACGTCCGCGACGGCGCGGCAGTGGAGCGCGCTTTCGCCGGTTGCGAGTCGGTAATTCACCTTGCCGGCGTGGTCGCGGTCGATGCGCCGTGGGAGGCCGTCTACGAAACCAACATCGGCGGAACCTATGCCGTCTTCGAGGCGGCGCGCCGCGCCGGTTGTAAGCGCGTGATCTTCGCAAGCTCCAATCATGCCGTCGGCATGCACGAGATCGAGAATACGCCGGACCTCTACGAACCGAAATTTGGGCTCGTCGTCGGAACCGAATCGCCGTTTCGGCCCGATAGCCTGTACGGCGTCTGGAAAGCATTCGGCGAGGTGCTCGGGCGGTATTACAGCGACAATTTCGGCCTGCAGGTCGTCTGCGTGCGGATCGGCTCGATCACGCCCGAAGACTCGCCGACTCATCCGAACGTGGCGAACTCGTCCGGCTGGTTGGATCTCACGGCCGAGCAAAAATTCAAACGCTACGCGGCAACTTGGATGTCGCAGCGCGATTTCGCTCGATTAGTGCGCGCCATTCTCGCCCGCGAGACTGCGTTTGCCGTCGTCTACGGCGTCGGCGACAACGCGACGCGATTCTGGGATCTCGAGCCGGGCCGCGCGATCTTTGGGTTTTGGCCGGAGGACGGCGTCCACTAGCGGCCTTGGCGCCGGCCCGCCCGTCGTGAAACCACGGCATGGAGCTTGCCGGTCTCATCGACCTCGTCTTTCCGGTGGCGTGTGCCGGCTGCGGCGCAGCGGGCGCGCCGTTCTGCAAACGGTGCGAGCCGCCCGCCGGCGCCGCAGTCACGTTTGCGGTCGGTCCGATCGCGTGCGCGGCGGTCGGCCCGTACGCCGGAACGTTGCGCGCCGCGATCCTCGGCTTGAAAGCGGGCCGGCGCGACGTCGCGGACGCGCTGGCCGCGCTGATAGTGGCGCGCTTGCGAACGCGGTTCGCGGCGGCCGCCGTCCTCGTCGGCGTGCCGACGACCGGCAACCGGCGGCGCGAACGCGGCTTCGACCAAGGCCCGCTGCTGGCGCGGTCGATCGCGCGACGATTGTGCATGCCTTCGCTAGACGCGCTTGCCTGCCGGGATGCGGGCGCGCAGCACGAACGCGGCCGGCGCGAGCGATTGGCTGCGGCCGGCCGG
>JBOHTW010000090.1:0-1528 GCA_050733835.1 Vulcanimicrobiaceae bacterium
GCTACACGCGGTCGCCTTCTACGAGCGATTCGGTTTCCGATCCGTCGGCGAACCGCTCGACGAAGACGGCGCGCTGCATCAACCGATGGCGAGGTCGCTGGTTGAGCCGGCGGTTACGGTCGAATGATGCAATCAGTGGATCAATCGCAGCGGCGGTGGCTCGACTTGGTCGCCCCACTGATGCCAATCACGACGAAATTGCCGCGCGAACAGCTCGATTCGAGGACCGGGACTGCACCGTTCGATCAGATGCCACATCTCATCGGGCTTCTGCGAATGGCGGCGCTTGCGCGTGCCAACAAGATTTACTTGCGTGCGGCCCGGCTTCAACGTTCGAAAATTCGTGCCGCGAATTCCGAATAGGACCAGCTCGGTTACGTTGCGGAAATAAAAGCCGACGCCGCGCCCGTCCGGCCCCCCGTCCTTGCGAATCTTGTACCAGACCAGGTTCGTTTTATACGTGAAGCCCCACCGGCGCATCACGTCGAGGCCTTCGAGAACGAGTGCGTTAGGAACCCAAAGGTAAAGGTGCGCGTTGGGACCCACGATCTGAGCGACCGGCAGTTCCATGATATCGGTTAGCGTCATGGTACTGTAGCGCGACAGCCGCTTGTGCTCCGGCGCCATCTTGCCGGTTCGATTCGAAAACCGCCACGGCGGATCGGCGTACACCGTTGCGAATCGTTCCTTACCGGCGAACTGCAGCAGCGATTCTCCGGGCGTCGTCAGCTCGTCGGGTCGTACAGGCTCGCTCGTATGCCGAATAAGATCACGGGGCATCCGCCGGCACCTCCGCCCTCGATTTTAGGCAGCAATTTGGACATGTGGGTCGTCGACATCCCGTAGCTGGAACCCCGCCCCAGGCTATGGAAAATTTCCTGAAGCTCGTCGCATCGCGTTACAATGATCCCGACGGAAACGACGCGCAATTCAAAGAGTAGGCGAAAGTTGTTGAGGTCTCGATCGAAGAACGGATCTTTGTTGTTCCACTCGATCTCGAGCGCTATCTTGTTCTTGTAACAATCGACGCTATGCGTCGGTGACGGGTATGTCTGCTCGTCGACGACGACCGCCGCATCGAACTTCCGCTCTTCCCAGCCGCGAGCGTAGAGCGCTGCGTCAATGGCCGCCGACACTTTGGATTTGTTGCCGCCGCCGACTTGAATGAAGCTCTTCGAGAGTCGAAAACCGCGAAGAACAGCGAGGACGTCCGCCCATTCCTTTGGGTACGCGTGTTGAAGGACCGTGACCGCATTCCGCCACTCATGGACTTCATAACTCGCAGCTATGTCCGGTGGAACGAGGTCCCCGGCCGCCCCCATCATTGCTGCGTCTGTCATTCACGACGTGCGCGAGATCCTCTAGATCCGGCAACCCTCGCGCTCGAAGCGCGCCGCAGTTCGCCATCGGCCGGCACGGACCTCAAGGTGGTCGAGTTCGGTCCGGTTCATGCTCACAAACTCCATCGCGGAAGCTCCGGCCAAGCGACTGGACATCTCTACTTGGGCGAAAACCGGGCATCTCTACC
>JBOHTW010000091.1:0-4096 GCA_050733835.1 Vulcanimicrobiaceae bacterium
GCCCTCAACCGGCCAAGATAGTTGACGCCGACCGGCCAGGATAGTTGTCGTCGGCCAGCAAAGCGATCTTCATAAGCCATGCCAATCCGGAAGACAATGCGTTCACCCTTTGGCTCGCGGCGAAGCTGTCGTCGCTGGGTTACGAGGTATGGGCTGACGTCATGCGCTTACGAGGGAGGTCGTGCCGATTTCCGGGGGAACGCTGCGAAGCAGCGTAGCGATATGGGTGTTGTATCACGCTGCTTTCCGTAAAGCAAGAGGCTTGCTCGTTAGTGCGCGATGCACGTGTTCGAGTTCCGTGTAGCCGTTGAATCGACGCCAGCGTGACTTGCGGCGCATGAGCAACGCCCACACCAGGTACGTTGCCGAAGCAGCTTTGCGGATGCGTTTGCAGACGTTGGTCCGCGAGCGAACGGGGTCGAAGTTCGACTCGATGATGTTGGTCGTGCGTAGATGTTTCCAGTGGGCCTTGGGGAAGCCGTAGTACGCCGTCATGCGGACCACGTCGTCGCGTAGGCAGGCCGCAGCCTTCGGGTACTCCCGCGCGAGTTCCCGAGCGAGCTTTTCGACGAGGCGCTCCGCCCGTTGCCGGCTGTCGGCCACCATGATTTCGACCAGGCGCGGATGGATCGTTACGCGATGCTTCTCGGGGAGCTTGTCTTCCACGTTGCGCATCTTGTGCAACCAACACCGTTGCTGCTTCGAGCGCGGGAAGACGGCGGAGAAAGCCTTCCACACGCCCTGCGCACCGTCGGCAACGAGCATCGCCACGTTCTTGAGCCCGCGCTCGTGGAGGCTCTCGAAGAGCGTCGTCCAGCTCTCGGCACTCTCGCCGAAGGCGTCCTCGAGCGCCAGCAAATCCTTGTCGCCCTTGGTGTTGACGCCGATGACCGCGAGCATGACACTGCGCTCGTCCTCGGCGCCGGCATCGAGGTAGATGCCGTCGGCCCAGAGATACACGTAGTCGTCGTCGATCGCTCGCTGCGACCAGACCCGATAGTCGTCGAGGAATTGCTTGTTGACACGCGAGACCGTCGAAGGCGACAGGGCCGTCGTCTCGCCGAGCAGGGCTCGCAGCGAGGGCTCGAAATCGCGCGTCGAGAGCCCCTGCAACCACAGCTCGTGCATCGTCTTCTCGAGCTCGGGGAAACGCCGCTTGTACGGTGGCAAAATCTCCGAGACGAACGGCTCGTCGCTCTCGCGTACGCGCGGGCGCCGGATGCTCACCGGCGTGCTGCCGTAGGCGATCGTCCGCGCCTCCTCGTAACCATCACGGTAGCCGCTTGCCGTCTTGGCCGGAACCCCAAGAACGCGACCGAGGAACTCGTCGGCCTCCGCGACGAGCACGGCTTGAATGATCTCGGCGACCTTCCGGCGGCAGACCTCCTCGATGATGGCCATGGATCGGGGGCCGTAGCAGGCGATGGTATGGCTCGTAGGCGAACCTTCTTCATGGCGTAGTCTCCTTTGATTCTTGCAGATTTTAGGAGCTACGCTGCTTCTTTGGCCGTCACCCCCGGAGATCGGGACGCCCTCTTCCACCTCGGATTGATTGCCCGAAGCCTTACCCGAACTATCCCTGAGCCTCGCCTTCGTTTGCGGCGGTGAAATGGCTTACATGATAAAATTGAGACTGGGTCAGGCAAGTTTTCAACTGATTTCGGTGTCCGGTACAGCGCGACCATGCAACGCACCGATCTACTCACCGTTGTGCGGCTCCTTCGATGAGTGACTACCGTTTCCACAGTCCGAACGCAATTGAGCGGGCGTTTCTGCGAATTGTGACATCCGGCTATCCGCAGTTGGCTGAACAGATTGAGACTTGTGAGGTGGACGACTTCGACACGGACGGCTATTGCGATGTTCGAGTCAACCCGAGGCCGCCGCTAGCTACGAGCACAGAGGTACGCGACGGCCCTTCACTAGCGGACGGGCCGAACGGGCTGATCGAGACGCTCTTGTGGATTAAAGGCGGCTACCTCGCCAGTATCGAAGTCATCCCCTCGTTCGGCGGCCAGCCTCCTCTAAGAGATATCTACGAGCGATTTATCGAGGCCGCAAGCCACGGGCAGCTACTTTACAAGTAATGGCACAAGACTCACCAGAGCGACGTCTGCTCGGACCGGAGTGCTCGAAGTGGTGTGAGCGCTATCGGCTACGTAGAGTGCCATGCGCCGGCCGGAAGTATCGCGGTAGGGACACCTATTGCTATGCGCCCCCCGCACAAATCCCGGCGGGCCCGATTCGGGCACCGGGCTTCCACCTTGGGTACTTGACGGCGAATCGATCATGCGGCCAGGGATGCGTGATACGAGGCTCCGGTAACCACCGAGCAGCCAGGCCGTAAGCACGCGTCCATGTGGTCCCATCGCGCTGGCTCCGACGCCGCAGCGTCTTGTGCCAGATGCCGGTGAGATAATAGCGGAAGGCCGAGAGCGTCGAAATGTTCGTCGGTATCGCGTGATAGGCATAATAGCCCCGCACGATACTTTGGAGCCATCGCCCAATCTCGGGAATTGGATCATGCATCCTTCGATACAAGCGCTCCTTTATCGAGCGCAGTGTTGCCCGCATTCGATCACGACGAGTTCGCCGTATGAGCAGGAACTTATCGTTGCTGGAACGCCCGCAGATATGGACAAAGCCCAGGAACGTGAACGTCTCCGGCTTCCCAAGACCTCTGTGGCCGCGTCGCTCAGCCGCGTATCGGCCGAATTCGACGATGCGCGTTTTCTCAGGATGTAGCTGCAGCGCGAACCGCTGCAGTCTCGCTGTCATGTCGCCATGAAACGCAATGGCGTCCTGCTCGTGCTCGAAACCAACGACAATATCGTCGGCGTAGCGCACGATCACGACATTCCCTCGAGCTTGGCGCGACCGCCATTGATGGGCCCAGAGATCGAACACATAGTGCAAGTAAACGTTCGCCAAGAGTGGTGAGATGACCGCGCCTTGCGGCGTTCCCCTGACACTCGGTGTGAACGTCTCGTCCTGCATTATACCTGCTCGAAGCCATTTGCGGATCAGTTTAAGCATGCGCGGATCGCCGATCCGATGTTCTACAAAACGGAGAAGCCAATCGTGGTCCACCGTATCAAAGAACGAGCGAATGTCGGCGTCAAGAATCCAATTGACTTTGGTGTTGGTAATCCCAACGGCGAGCGCATCGAGCGCATCGTGCTGGCTGCGGCCGGGTCGGAATCCATATGAGAAGCCCTTGAAGTCCGTCTCATAGACTGCATTGAGCACGTCGGCTACGGCTCGCTGGACAATCTTATCTTCAATAGAAGCGATTCCCAACGGGCGTTCACCCCCGCTCGACTTCGGGATCATCCGCCGTCGAGAGGGCAACGCGCGAAACGTTCCGCGCTGGACTTGTTCATGTAGCCTGGCGAGATTTCGGCCAAGTTCCCCCTCATATGCCTGCCACGTCACCCCGTCGATTCCCGGTGCCGCATCTCGCTTTAGCGCGCAATGAGACTGGGCGAGCATCTGAGGTGTGATATGGTGGAGCAACGCCGTAAAGCATTCCCTCCGTTTTGTCGCTGCGACTTTCCGTATGCGATTCAGCCCGGAAACGCCCGAGCCCGACTCTGTGTTCGGTGCACGCCGCTCTGTACCGCATTTCCCTTGGTCTCGCCCCTTCGCTCCACCGACTCCGCTGCCGATCACTTCGGCTTTGTTCGCCGGTTTCATCGCTATTATGGACGAGTCTGACTTCTCGTTCGCGTTCATCGTTGGCTTCGGTTCGTCGCCTTCCCAACGCGGGCCGCGGTCACCCGCGGTCACGAACGAGATATCCCGGTTCCCGAGCAAGGAGCTTCTGCACATGCCAGGGTCTTCAGACCACGCGAGATCATCACGCCGCTCGCGTTTCCGCGGCGCGATGTATTGCCTTCCACGTTGACAACCGTGTCGGCATCTCGAAGTACCCTTTCGCGGCTCAATGGCTGGCCTATGCTCTCCCCGACCGACGCTTCGTCGACGCCCTCGCGGGCGTCGGCGCACGGCTTGGGGCCGATGCGGCTCGCTAGGCCTTCATCGCGTTGGACTTTCACCAATTACTCCTTGCCGGTCTCCCGGCGCACTGTCAATA
>JBOHTW010000092.1:0-5877 GCA_050733835.1 Vulcanimicrobiaceae bacterium
CGCCCGAACCGGCCCGTCTTCAGTTGTCGCGGGGCGCACTCGGTCATCGAGTTGGGCGCCGTCGACCACCCCGACCGAGGCGTCGCGATCGGAGATCGGCTGACGCTGGAGTGAACCCGTGATCCGCTCCGACGCCGCCCGTCGACCGCAGTCGATCGCGTTCGAGCGCAGCGGAGCCAAGGCGGGCACCTGGGTGCCGCGAATCGCCGGCTTCGGTGCGGTCGTCGCACTTGCCGGCCGGGGCGCGCATCCGGTCACGAGCGCCGTCCTCGCGTTGGTCGCGTTCGCGTTGGTTGAACGCCGGTGTGCCGATCGCGGGCTCGGCGTATGGTGGAGCGCTGCGGCAACCGGCATCGGCCTGATCGGCGCAACCGGCGCGCTGGCCGGCGGCGCCGGCGGTTGGACGATTGCGGCGGCAGTGTGTGTCGCGTGGCTTGCCGAACGGCGGACGACGTTTGCGCGCGCCGGTCTCGCGGCGTCGGCCGCGCTCGGTGCAATCGCGTTGCTCGCGGTGCCGGGCGGCTTGCGGTTTCCGTTCGCCGCGGCCGCATCGCTCGGTCTGATCGACGGCGGCCGATTGCGCGACCTCGCGTTCGCGCCGAACGGCTCGCTTGCGATCGTATTCTTGTTGCTGTGCGCAAGCGTCGCGCGCGGCGTCAACCGCCGCAACCTGCCGCTGGTCGGCGTGCTGGCAATCGTCGGATTCTTCGACCTGCGGCTGCTCGCGATCGCCGCGATCGTCGCCGCACCGGTGTTGAGCGCGGCCGCCGCCCGGTTGGTCGCCGCGCACGCCGATTCCGTCCGCGGTCCGCTGGGCGCGCTTGCGCTTGGCTGCGGTCTGCTGTTCGCCGCGTCCGCCGTCGCTCGCAGTGCCGGCTCCCCGACGACGATCGAATTGACCGCAGCCGGTTTGGCGCTAGCCGACGACGGCGCGTCGTACCGGCTTGTCTGCGTGCCGCGTAACTGGTGCGATGTCGTCGTCCGCAGCGCGCCGCGCGCCGAACCAATGATCGACGGTCGTGCTTGGCGCTTCCCACGCGCCAACATCGCCGATGCTGCGGCCCTCGACAACGTCGATCCGAAATGGCCGGCCATCTTGCGCCGGCACCGAATCGACGCACTGATCGCGCCGCACGACTTCGCACTCGTCGCCCTGTTGCGACTCACCGGCGGTTGGCGCGAGCGCGACTTCGGTGGCCACGTCGCCCTGTTTACGCGAGCCCTACCGTGAGGCTCGTCTCGCTCGTGCTGGCGGTGCTCGCCGCCCATTTCTACGTGGTCGCAATCTCGTTCCCACCGGTCGACGGCGACCTGTGGTGGCAGCGCTGGCTCGGCGCCAGCGTGTTGCACGACGGCCGGCTCCCGTTGCATCTTGGCTCCGAAAGCTTCGCCGCAGTCGGCGCACCGTGGGTGCCGCAGGAATGGCTGTTCGGCATCGGTGCGTTGCTCGGGCGATCGGGTGCCGGTTGGACGATCTTCGCCGGCGCGGTCGCCGCCTGCGCAGTCGCTGCCCTGATCTTCACCGCGCTACGCGGCCTGCGGCGCGGCGCTTCGCCGATTGCGACGACGATTTGCACGGCGTTCGCCGGGATCGCGCTGTTTCAGTCGTTTGGCGTCCGCGTGCAGGTCGCGGCCTGGCCGCTGTTTGCGCTGTTTTTGCTGGTCCTCGACAGCGACGGCCCGCTCGTGTGGTGGACGGTGCCGATCGTCGCGCTTTGGTCCAACGTGCATGGTAGCGTGATGCTCGCGCCGGCGCTGGCCGTCGCGGCGGCCGCCGGCATCGCGCTCGACGAGCGCGCCTGGACGCCGCGGCTTCGGCGCGCGACCTTGCTCGCTCCCGCGCTCCTAGCGGCAACCGCGCTCAATCCGCTCGGCATCCGGCTGCCGCTCTACGCCGTCGGTCTGTTCACTGGCGCGTTCAAGCAGTTCATCCAGGAATGGCGGCCGACCCAGATCACCGACACCTCGTTTTTGTTCGGCGCCTTACCGCTGCTGCTGCTCGTGTTTGTAATCGGCCGCTGGGATCCGTGCCGACGCTGGCGTGACGTCGCGATCGTCGCCGCGATGCTCTACCTGACGATCTCGGCGGCCCGCAATGTCGCGATCTGCGGGCTCGCGCTCGCGCCGCTCGCCGCCCAGATGCTGACGCCGTTCTTAGAACGCTGGACGGCGCGCAAGCCGCCGTCGGCGCGCGAAACGCGAATCGCCGGCATCCTGATGCCGATCGCGTCGGTCGTCGTCGCGGTCGTCGTCGCGCTCGGCCTGCTGCGCAATCCGGCGCGCACCGACCACCGCCCGGTCCCGCTTGCGCAGATCGCGGCGCTGGCGCAACGGCCGGGAATCCATCGCCTCTTCTGCATGGATTTCGCGTGGTGCAGCGGGGCGCTTGGCCGGCCGTCGATCTCGGTCTTCCTCGACGGCCGGGCCGATCCGTATCCGCCCGCGATCTGGCAGACCTACGCCAAGATCACCTTTATGCATCCGGGCTGGCGCGCCGCGATCGACGCTAACCACATTGACTCGGTGCTGGTCAAGGTCGGTTCGGCCCTTGACCAAGGGATGGCGCGGCGGCCCGAGTGGCGCGCCATCGCCGCCGATCGCAATTACCGGCTTTGGATTCGCCGGCCGCGGTCGTATGTCGTCAGCCGGCTGACGCCGCCGCGCTCGGCGTTCGCTCGAACCCGCTCGGCCTCGCCGATCTCGGTGCCGAGCGCAGCCAACCGCGCGCAGACCGCAACGTAGCGCTCCTCGAACGCGTTGGCGGCCGCTCGAGCCCACGTTTCCGGGTAGTCGCCGGCCAGCAACTCACCGGCGTACGCCCGTTCGGCGGCTCGAAAGCGCACCAGCGCCTCACGCTTATGGCCGCGATCCAACTCGGCCTCGCCGTCTTCGACGTGCGCCATGAACTGCTGCACGTCGACGTCGGCGTGAGCCAAGTTTATTCCGATGCGGTCGCGCGAAGCGAACAACGCGGTCGCCGCTTCGTTGCCGGCAACCACGGCGATCGCCTTGCGAATGTTGCTGCACGCGGTGCGCAGACTCTGAGCCGCTAACTGTGGATCGGAGTCCGGCCAAAACGTTTCGATCAGCTCGCCGCGCGTCGACCAGCTATCGCGCTTGAGCAACAGAAATTTGAAGATCTGGGCGTCGCGCTTGCGATTCCAAATGATCGGCCGGCCGTGGACCGTCGCCTCGAACCGGCCGAACAGCCGAACCACCAGCGGCTTCTCGCCGATGCCGTGCACGATCCGATCGAGCGAATGCGGCAGCGGCAAATCGGCGACGACGCGCAGTGGGCGGTCGAGACCATCTTCGTGGATGACGAACAGGCCGGCCATCTCGAGCTGCGCAAGGTCGTCGGCGAGGGCGTCGGCGGGGGCGCGAAAGAGGCGCGCGAATGCCTCGCGCGTGCAGCCGTCGGCGCGCCCGAGTTCGGAACCGACGAGGCTGGTGAAATGGCGACCCTGCGCCTTGAGCCAGTGGTCGTAGGCGCCGGCGAGGCCGGTGCCGCGCGCGGCGGCATCGCGCACCACGCAACCAACCGCGACCGGCCAGCCGTCGGTCATCCGCCGAAGCCGCCCGATCTCATCCGCCGGCGCGGCGACGCCGTGCGCGGCGCACAGCGCACGGATCTCCGCGGCGTCGAATGCCAGCGCGACCGCGTCGAGCAGCGCGGCGAAGCCGCGAGCCTGCAACTCGCCGATCGGAATCCGCTCTCGCGATTGGACCGCGTAGGTAAGCTCGACCCGCGCCGGCGCGTCGGCGACCAGCGCCACGAGTTCGTCGATCGTCTCGGCCGCCGCCCGATCGACGCCGTCAACGACGAGACCGCCCGGTAGCGCAGCGTACAACCATTCGACCAGCTCGGCGTACGCGCTTGGCGGCGTGTCCCACCCGAGCGCTCGCGCAATCTCGAGATGCATCCGTTCGGGCGACGCGCCCGGCGGCATCGTGCAAAATCCGGCGGCCGATGCATCGGCGGCGCGCTGACCCAGTGCCGTCGTCTTCCCGAAACCGAGCGGCGCTACCAGCAAACGGAGTTGCGTGCCGGCGCTGCGCTCGAACCAGCCGTCGATGCGCGGTCGCCGGATCAACGTTGGGGCTAGTTTTGGAACCGACGGACGCGACAAGCCGACGACCTCATAACGGCGAGAGGACGACCTCTCTTAGTTAACGGCCGCCGGCGCCCGCGCCGGAGTCCGGCTGGATCACAATTTCGTGAACGAACGTTTCCTGGCTCCCGCCGCGCCCGAAGCTCGCCAGCAGCGAAAACTTCGTCGTCCGGGCAACGACCGGCGCCCGGAAGAGGGCGAGCGTCTGACCCGGCTTTGGCGCGACCGCGGCGATCACATCGCCGGTCGGCGCCGTCAGCACGATCGTCAGCTTCGATTCGTAGTCGAGGATCGCGACGTGGATCAAGTCGCCGGACCGCACGCTGCTCTGCTCGACTTTGAAGGGCGCGGTCTTGAGGACCGCCATCGAAGCGCCGCTACCGCCGCGCAACGACGTGACCGTGACGCCGCTCGCGGTCGTGACGGTCGTCGAGCCTTCGGGCCCCGAGACGGGTTCGGCGACCGCAATGTTCGGCGGTATCGTGCCGTTCAGCGCCGCCAGCGCCGGATCGCCGTGAACGAACAGCGCCACGCTCTGCTCGGCGATCGTTTGGCCTTTCTGGGCGTGGAGCACGACGCGAAACTCTTGATCGTCGGCGGCGATCGGCGCCACGATGGTTGCGGAGCCCTTGCCGGCCGCAATCGCCATCGGCACCGAGGCGCGGACCGTTCCGGTCTGGTCGAGGATCTCGACGCTGCCCTGATCGGCGACGGCCTGATAGCTGACGACGACGGGCTTGCCGCTCCAGACCGTCGACGCGGCCAGCTTCAGTTGCGCGATGTGCGCGATCTTGGGCTCGACCGGCTTGTGGCGCACGCGCGCAACGACCGGCGCGGCCGCCACGACGTGGAACGCGCGGACGCTCGCGCCGAGCGGACCGTCGGCGGTCAGCGCGACGTCGTAACCGGTGGTGTGTTTGGTGCGCGGCAGCGCGATGTTGAAGCTGCCGGTCGCGCCGTGCAGGGTTCCCGTCGAGACCGTCGTTCCGTCGGCGCGCGTAACCGCGTAGTGCAGCCGGCGTGCCCCGCGGGCCGCGTAGGCGACGTCGAAGGCTTGTCCGGCGACGACATGGTTCGGGCCGGCGAGCGCGACGACGCTCGGGCGATTCGGCAGATAGCCGAGGCCCGCGAGCGCCAGGATGGTGAGGACCGCCGGGGTCGCCGCGCCGCGCATCCAACTCCGCCCGCGGCGCGCTGGGCTTGCGTCGAGGGTCAAGTGCGCCGAGTCGGCCAGAATTTCGACGACGACCCGCGGGTCGGTCCCGGCCGCCGGCAATTTGACCTGAATCTCCGACGCGACCGAGGTGTACGGCGGAACGGTGAATGAGCTGAGCGAGACGGCCCCGCCGCTTGCCGACTGCCCGACCGCGTAGGCAAACGCCACGACCGGCGAGACCGAGTCGTTGGCGACCAAGACTTCATAGGTCGCGTGTTTGTTCCGGCGGTCGACCTCAATCGGCCGGATGTCGCTGGCGACACTCCCCGATGGCAGGGCCATGATCGAGCCCGGACCGGCGCGCTCCCGGGCCGGCGCCGAGGCCGGAACCGGCAAGTGAGCCGGCATGCTGAGGACCGGCGGAGCAAACGGGATGCGAGCAAGACCCAAAACGGCGGCTTCCTTCCTCAACCGGTTATCGGAGCTTGAGGAAGGGACCGCTACTTGCTAGCTCCCCACCCATTCGCTTGGTTCGCCGGCCCCGTTTTGCAAAGAAGGCGAGGGCGGCTTCGCGGTGCTCGCCCTGAAGCTCGACGATCCCGGCTTTGG
>JBOHTW010000093.1:0-2294 GCA_050733835.1 Vulcanimicrobiaceae bacterium
GCCGATGGGACGCCGCTTGGACCATTGATCACCTGGATGGACCGGCGCAGCGATCCGGTCGCGCAGCGCTGGCGCAACGACGGAACCGGCCCCGAACTCTACCGCCGGACCGGCGCGCCGATCCACCCGATGCTGCCATCGTGCAAGCTGGCCTGGCTGGCCGAGCAGCACGACGCGATCTACGCGCGCGCCGCGCGGCTCGTATCGCTCAAGGAACTGCTGATTCACCGGCTCGTCGGCGAGTGGCTTGTCGATTGGTCGATCGCGTCGGCGACCGGGCTGTTCAGCTTGACGACCCGGGACTGGGACGAGTTCGCGCTCGATCGCGCGGGCGTCGACCGCGCCCGGCTTGCAACCGTGGTTCCAATCGTAACGGCGCGGCCGATTCGCGTCGCCGCCGCGCGCGAGCTCGGGCTCGACCCGAGCACGCAGATCGTCGTCGGATCGAGCGACGGCGCGCTCTCCAACCTCGGCGTCGGCGCGATCGGCTCGGACGATGCGGCGCTCTCCATCGGGACCAGCGGCGCGGTGCGCGTGATCGCTCCCGAAGCGATCCTCGACGAACGCGGGCGAACGTTCTGCTACGCCGTCGACGAGCAGAACTATCTCGTCGGCGGCGCGACCAACGGCGGCGGCGCAGTCCTCGAACATTTGTCCGGGCTGTTCTATTCCGACGTCGCGCCCGACCGGCGCGACGACCGGAGCTTCGACGATGCCGCGCAGATTGGGGTTGGCGCCGATGGGATTACCGTGCTGCCATTCCTTGGCGGCGAACGGGCGCCGTATTGGCGCGGCGATCTCCAAGGTTCCATCTTCGGGCTCGATCTTTCGCACGGCCGCGCGCAGATCGCACGCGCCGGCTATGAGGGCGTCATTTTCGCGCTGTTCAGCGTCTATCAGATCTTGCGCGAACGGCTCGGTGCGGTCAAGCGGATTCGGCTCTCCGGTGGGCTCTCGCACCGCCCGCTGCTGCAGCATTTGATCGCCGACGTGTTCACGACGCCGGTCGCATTCACCGAACCGTCCGAAGCGGCCGCGTTCGGCGCGGCGCTGGTTGCAGGCGTGGGCATCGGCGCTATCGGATCGCTGACCGATGCGGCGAAGCGGATCGCCTGCACGCGCGAGCTTGCGCCCGAACCGCGCGATGCCGCCGCGTACCGGCATGCATACGAGCGCTACTGCCGGTGCGCCGCCGCGGTGCTCGGCCTAGCCGATGCGTAGCCGACGTTTAAGGCTGATCGGCGTGTCGCGGGACTCCATAGTAGCGCACCTCGAACGTGATACACCCGTTTTCGGCGCGCCAAGGTCCGTGGCGCATTCCCGGCGGTCGGCACGCGTACTGGCCCGCGGTGAATGTCTGCCCGAGTTCGAGATCGTGCAGACTACCCTCGAGGATGTAGACTTCTTCCCAGAAATCGTGTGTGACCGTCCCATTCGGTGACGTGTCGGCGCCGGGTGGAAACCGGAGCATGCGCGTTGCGACGCCGCTCTCCCTGTCGTGTGCAAGGATCCGCTCCGTCAAGCCGGTCGCGTCGCCGGGAACGCGCGTCCACGGCACGGCCGCTACGTCGAAAAACTCGAACTCGGGTTTGGGCAACGTTCTAACTCCTTGAAACGGGCGAGTAGACTTCGGTTTCGTAGACGAGCCGCAGCGGTTGTGCAAGTGGCGGGCCACCAATCGCGGCCTCGAAGCGCCGCCCAAAAGCGAACGAGCCGTTGAGGAGGGGGACGGTCCCACAGAACATCACATACGGCGCGCGGTCGAGGAGGGCCCTCGTCTGAGCGGCCGCGATGAGCTCACCGAGGCGCGTAATCGCGGCAAAAGTTCCTCGCTGGTAAGGCACCGCGTCGACCCAGCTCTCAAGTGTCAGTGCATCGAGACTTCCGTCGTGTAACGCCGCCGCATCGATAGCTGCGACCACGGCGCCGAGTGGCTTTGGGCAGCTACGTTTGCTCGCCGCGATGTCGTCGCGTTCGCGATCGCGGTCCGTATGATCGCTCCCGATTCCAAGATAGGTCGTTCCGTCACGGTCAACGATCACGACTGGTTCGACCTCCCCGGACGTGCGCGCCGAGGCAACCGCGATCGTTGGCCCGAGTGTGAGTAGCGCGATTGGCATCGGGTAGAAGGCCGGAACGGACGGTGGGGGCGGGATACCCTCCGCCGCAAGTTCTTCGATGTGGCGCCGAACAACAATCTGATCTCGGCCGGTGTAGCCGGCGATCGTGAAGGACGCCGGAGCGCATTCAACTGACTTTCGCAGCCCGTCACGTAAGTGTAAGACGCCGGCGGC
>JBOHTW010000094.1:0-6656 GCA_050733835.1 Vulcanimicrobiaceae bacterium
CCGCCGGGCGACGTTCATCGCGTTGCCGGCCGCCGCCGCCCGCAGGCGCGCGTCGGCTGCGGCGGCACTCGCAGCTTCCATCTGCTCAAACGTCGCATCGTCGACGGCACCGCCGTCGCGGCCACGCTCGGCCAGTTCGTCGAGCGCGGCCGGCAACAGTTGTGCGCGAGTGGTTTCATCCTCGCCGGCGGTCGCCTGCGCGTCGCGCAGTACCCAAACGCGGTGACGCGCCTCGACCTCGGTCATGCATTCGCTCGCGAAGCCGGCAACGTCGTCGTACCGCGTTCGCTCCGCATGCAGCGCTGCGATCTCGCCGCGCAGCGCGCTCAGCGCCGTCAGCCGGGTGCGCAAGCGCCTTGCCCGCAGCGCGCGACCGAGCCGCTCGTGTTCGGCGAGCGCGATTCGTAGTTCGTCGGCGGCCAGCGCAGTCGCATCGGCCAGCATCCGCAGTTCGCCGAGTTCGCGGAGGCGAGCGCGCAAAGCCGCAGCGGTCCGCTCGCGGTCGGCGACGTCGTCGCGCAGATCCCGCAGCGGCGTTCGGACGGTCGCCGCCTTCGTGCCGACATGGGCTGCTAACGCCGCCTTGAGCGCCTTGATCGCGCCGAGCGCCGCGTCTTCGCGCGGCCCGCCGTCGAGCGCATGCGCCAACGTCGTTCCGATCCGCTCGGCCTGCGAGCCATTCAACTCGACGGCGCCCTGACGGACGCACGCCGCGTTGAGAAACACCTCCAGCGGAACCTTCAGATGTACGACACCCGGCGCAACGTGTTTGCCGATCGAGACCTCGGTCGAGACGTCGTTTCCGTCGCGATCGTAGACCCGACCGCTCTTCGCGTCGCGTTCGAAGTCGCGCTGCACCTCGAACTCCGATCCGTCGGCCAGCGCATAGCGGAGCATCGTCGCAAACCGCGCGCCGCGCCAGGGCCGCCACGCCTCGCGCTCACCGCTGCGCGGCGTAAGGCCGTAGAGCGTCGCGACGATCGCGTGGGTTAAGGTCGATTTTCCCGCTTCGTTCGGACCGTAGACGACGTTGACGCCGGGGTCGAAGCTGAACGTTCGATCGGCGAGCTTCCCAAAGCCGTCGATCCGCAGTTCGATCAGCCTCAGGGCACGATCTCCGCGTTCGCTTCAAACGCGGCGAGCGCGTAACGCAGGGCCGCCGCCGCGATCCCGGCGCTGCGCGCATCGGCGCCCTGCGCCGCGGCCAGCAACTCGCGCGTTACCCGGCCACGGACCGTCGGCTCGGCTGCGCACGCCGCAAAATCGTACTGGATGGTCGCATCGTCGATAGCGAGCGCCCCGACGGTTGAGCCAAACTTCGCATCGATCGTCGCGGGGTCGATCCGCGTCCCACGTTCGACCGCCCCAGTCAGCCGCAAGCGCACGAAGTCGTCGCGCGTGCACTCGGCCAACGCCTTACCGATCCGGCCCAAAACCGCCGGTTCGTGGGCCGCTCCACCGAGATCGCAGCCGACGTCGAGCAGGCGCGTCCGCGCGGTTTCGATCGGCGTCACCTCGACGCTGTCGCCTTCGATTCGCACGACGAGCACGCCGTGATTTCCGCGCTCGCCGAACTTGATCGGCTCGGGCGAACCCGGGTAGGCGAGCTGCGTGACGCCGTCGCCGACGACATAGCCGCCGTGATAGTGACCCGCTAACACGAGTGCTGCGCCCGCCCGGCGCGCTTCCGCGAGCGTGAACGGCGCCGTCGCGCGTTTGTTCGGTGGACAGCGATCTTCGTCGCTGCCGTGCACGAGCGCGATGCAAACGCCGGCCCGGTCGAACTGGGCGCGCTCAAACGGTCGGCCCGGTTCAGCCGGCGTATGCGCGAACCCAAACAACGTCACATCGCCGGCCAGCGGAAATGCGCGCCAGCCCGCTTCGTTGCAGACGCGCACGTTGGCCGGCAGGTCGGCTCGCGCCAACAGTGCTCCGGGTGCATACGGATCGTGATTCCCCGGCGCAATGTAGACCGGCTTGCCGAACCGCTCGAACTCTTCGAACAAAAACCGCGCCGTCTGGGGGCCGGCGCGTTCGGATTCGTAAAGGTCGCCGCCGATCGTCAGCACGTCGGCGGCCCGTTCCCGTGCAAGATCGATGATGCGCGAAAAACCGGCGGCGAGAGCCGCGCGCCGCACCGAACCGCCACGCAACTCCGGAAAGGTCGTCGCGAGGTGAATGTCCGCGCAGTGAACGATCGTCAGTGCCATAGCGATCGACGACGAATGCGAACGCGGCACAGACCATCATCGGTTGCGCCGCGTTCGAGACGATCGTCGAGGGTTAGGTTCCCGGCGTCAGCGGGCCGCAGGCCACGTAGTGGCTTATGTTCTTCACCGATTGGTGAACGTTGACCACGTAGTTGCCCGACAGCAGGCGCGAGGCTTCAACCGGAACGACCGTCGTCGACCGGCCGTTCACGACCGGATGCAACGGGTATTGCGGCTTCGGGTTCAAGGTCTGGCAGTCGTGACCGCGATGGACATGCGCCGGTTCGACGTGGCCGGCGGGCTCGCCCTGAATCGTCAGCACGACCAGCGTCTTCGCACCGCGCGCGAACAGCGTGACCTCACCGACTTGACCGGAGTTGTTCTGAGCCTCGACGCCGCGCTTAAAGCCGGCGCCGGAATCGCCCGGCGCCACTTGGGCGCGCACGGCGACGCTGCCGAAGGCGACGGTTGCGGCGAGAACCGCCGCGAAGAGTGCCAAGCGTTTGTGCATGTTGAGCGTATCCTTTTAAAGTGCAATGATCGAACGACGTAGATTTTGCGGCGCATCGGCGAAAGCCTTGGAACCGAGCGCTTCCTAAACGAATTCAAGCTCGCGGGCAATCGGCTGGCAGTCGTTTTCGGCCAGCCATGACGGGTTCCACAGACGCGAGCGGTAGCGGTCGCCGCCGTCGCAGAGGATCGTCGCAACCGTGCTACCGGCCGGCAATGTTCGCGCGAGCCGGGCTGCGGCCACGACGTTGAGGGCCGCCGATCCCCCGACGTAGATCCCCTCCTCGCGCAGCAACCAGTAGGCCATCTCGGTCGCCGAACGGTCGTCGATTTGGAAGGCGTCGTCGACCGGTGCATCTTTGAAATTTTCGGTAATTCGTTTGATGCCGATGCCCTCGATGTTCGAGTCACCGCTCGCGTCCAGTGTGCCGGCCGTCACATGTGCGTACAGTGCCGAGCCGAGCGGGTCGGCCAGCGCGATGCGAATGGCCGGGTTGCGCTCCTTGAGATAGGCGCTGGTCCCGGCCAACGTGCCGCCCGTTCCGCAGGCGGCCACGAACGCGGTCAACCGCGCGCCGAACGCGGTCCACAACTCGGGTCCGGTCGTCGTGTAATGGGCGTTGCGGTTGGCGCGGTTGTTGAATTGATCCGCCCAGATCGCGCCCGGCGTCGCCTCGGCGATCCGGCGCGCCACATGATAGTAATTCTCCGGGTTCACGAACCCAACCGCCGGCACGACCCGCACGTCGGCGCCGAAGGTTCGCAGCAAACCGATCTTCTCAGGCGATTGATCGTCGGGGATGCAGATGATGCAGCGATAGCCGCGCGCATTCGCGATCAGCGCGAGCGCGATGCCGGTATTGCCGGCCGTCCCTTCAACAATCGTCCCGCCGGGAGCAAGCGCACCGCGCGCCTCCGCGTCGTCAACGATGCCGCGCGCCGCCCGATCCTTCACCGAGCCGCCCGGATTGAGGAACTCGGCTTTGCCGACGATCGTTCGTCCGAGTGCCGCCGACAGTTTGGTCAGGACGATGTGCGGCGTATTGCCGATCGCGGCGCTGAAGGTGTCGCTGGATCGCCGCTCGCTGCTCGAACTCATGGGCCCCTCGTTATCGGAAAAAGCCGTCCGCGCCTGGTGCGACCGACGGCGACCGCTCATTCGCTCGCTTCGAACGAACCACCGATTGACGCTCGCCGGCAAGCGGTTTAGGATGCAACTATGCGACAGCTGCTACGGATAGCCGTGTCGTCGGCCGGTGTGCTCCTAGGAAGCTTGGCTGCCACACCCGCCGTCGCGCCGCCGACGACATTTACGTCGTTCGCGGCCTTTTTCTCGGCGGCCGCCAACCTGCGCGAGCCGATCGATCCCCAGATGTTCGTCGCGGCCCCCGGCGCGGCAGCCGGCATCGGCCCCGAGCACGTCCCGCACGTCGCCGGGATCCGCAACGTCGCGCTCAATGACGACAAAACGCTCATGGTCCGGTCGTCGAACGGCAGCGAACTTGGTTTGACGGTAAAGAATTGGCTGGCCGCCGGCGGCACGGTCGCCGTCGAACCACTCGGTGCGGATCGCGTGCATCTCGTCTTCGATTTCAATCACATCCTATCGGGCTCGCGTTACAGCCTGTTCGCGATGCACCGGCTACCGCTGGGCGGCTTCGCCCCGATCGGCGGCGATGCCGGAACCTTCAATGCGAGCGTGGGCTGCACGGCGCGCGTCGAGTTTAACGCCCGCCTCGATCCGGGCGACGCGATCGTGCTCGTCTATCACAGCGACGGACAAAGCCACGGAAGCGTCCCCGGCGTGCTCGGTCTCAACGCGCATATCCAGTTGGTCTGGACTCCGACGACCGCGAATTAAGCGCCCGGCGGAATTAGCAACAGTTTGCCGGTCGTCTTGCGCGCTTCGAGATCCGCGTGCGCTTGACGCGCGTCGGCAAGCGGATATTCGGCGCCGATGCGCGTCCGCAACGCGCCCCGTTGGTAGGCGTCAAACAAGTCGCGCGCCCGCTCGGCGAGTTCCTTGCGGTCGGCGATGTAATTGCCGAGCGTCGGCCGGGTCACGAACAGCGAACCGTTCGCGGCCAGTCGTTGCAGATCGAACGCCGGCACCTGACCGCTCGACCCGCCGTAGAGCACCATCATGCCGCGCGGCCGCAGACAGCGGAGGCTTTCATCGAACGTCGTCTTGCCGACCGAATCGTAGACGACGTCGACGCCCTGCGGAGCGATCCGGCGGGTCGCGGCGGCAAAGTCTTCCTTGGTGTACAGGATCACATGGTCGGCGCCGGCATTGGTCGACAGCACGGCTTTCGCTTCGGTCGAGACGGTCGAGATGACGGTGGCTCCGCACGCCTTGGCGAGTTGCGTCAACAGCAAGCCGACGCCGCCGGCACCGGCGTGCACCAACGCGATATGACCGGGTTGCAGCGAGAACGTGCTGTGCGCGAGATAGTGCGCGGTCATGCCTTGCAGCATCAGCGCGCACGCATCGCGCGCCGACACGCCGTCGGGGACGGCGACGGCGCGCTCGGCGGGAACGACCGCAGACTCGGCGTAGGCTCCGAGCTTCGACGGGTAGGCGACCCGGTCGCCGGGTTTGAAGAGCGTCACGCCCGCACCGACCGCAGCGACGCTGCCGGCGGCCTCCATTCCCGGCACGAACGGCAGGGCCATCGCATAGGCGCCGTTCCGATGGTAGACGTCGATAAAGTTGACGCCGACCGCTGTCTGCCGAACGAGCACTTCGCCGTCGCCGGGCGACGGTGCCGGCAACTCGACGAGTTCGAGCGCTGCGGGACCGCCGGTTTGCCGAATCTGAATTGCCTTCATGTTCGCTTTGAACCACGCCGGACGCGCGAGGGTTGTGCGTCGACCGCGAGCCGGTCGTCGAGCGCCTCGGAGTCGAGGGGCGGCGAAAACAGATGCCCCTGCAGATAACGGCAGCCGAGCGCCCGCAGTAGCCGCGCTTGTTCGCGGGTCTCAACGCCTTCGCCGATCACGTCGAGACCGAGTTGCGCAGCGACGGCGGCGATCGCGCGCGTAATCGCGAGATCGGTCGGATCGCTGGCGATGTCGGCCACGAAGGATCGGTCGATCTTTATGATTTCGACCGGGAGGCGCTTGAGATAGCCGAGCGCCGAGTAGCCGGTTCCAAAATCGTCGATTGCCAACCGCACGCGCCGTTCGGCAAGCGCCTGAAGGTTCCGAGCGGCGGGGCCCGCGCCGCCGACGTATGCGCTTTCGGTCATCTCGATGACCAAGTTGCGGGCCGAGAGGTCGGCCTCCGACAGAATCTCGGTGACTTCTTCGGCGAAGCCGGGTTCGGCGAGCTGTCGCACCGAGACGTTGACGGAGACGAAAAGTTCGCTGCCGGTTCGATCGATCGCGCGGCGGAGCCGGCCGCAGGCGCGTTCCATAATCGAACGGCCCATCGTGACGATCGAACCGGTCGCTTCCGCTAGCGGCACGAAGGTGTCGGGCGAAATCGCACCGTGTTCCGGATCGGTCCAGCGCGCCAAGGCTTCGAACCCAACGATGCGCCCGTCGTCGGCGGCGACGAACGGCTGATAGGCTACGTCGATCGCGCCGCGGTCGACCGCCGCGATGAACGAAGCCTCAAGCGCGGCAACCTTCAGGTTGCGCTCGCCGCCGTCAACCTTGGTGGGCACCGACGCCGCGATGATCAGCCAGGCGGGTTCGGGTCCGACGACGATCGACGTTGCGTGGAGTTCGACGTCGAAGCCGACGCCGCTGGAATGACGGTGTCGCCAACGTGTTGGACCGACCGGCCGCGCGAACGCGAGCTGCGGCAAAACCCGCGCAAATCGCTCGCGATCGTCTTCGTGCCACAGATCGGTCGCCTTGAGCGTAACGAAGCGTTCGCCCGAATAGCCGTAGTGAAGCCAGGCGGCATCGTTGGCCGCGTAGATCCTC
>JBOHTW010000095.1:0-3602 GCA_050733835.1 Vulcanimicrobiaceae bacterium
TTGCGGAACTCGCGAAGCGCTTCGATATCCACCCGAACCTTATCACGCACGTACATCCCGATGGGTCAAGGCTTCCTCTACCTCTTCGCCGTGCTCGATTGGATGACGCGTCGCGTGCTCTCGTGGCAGCTCTCCAACACCTTGAGCAGCGATTTCTGCATCGAGCCCGTGGAAGCCGCGATCTACGAATACGGTTGTCCGCGAATCTTCGACACCGATCAAGGCTCTCAGTTCACCGGCGGCGGTTTCGTAGCGCTGCTCAAAAGCCACGATATCAAATCAGCATGGACGGCAAAGGCGCCTGGCGCGACAACGTCTTCGTCGAGCGCTTCTTGGAAGTCGCTCAAGTACGAGGAGGTCTACTTGCGCGCTCTAAGAAACCGGCGCCACCTCTCACCAACAGCCGTCACTTTAAGCGAAAGCATGCCACCCACTATATAACGATGATTATCGTATAATTCTCGAGGACAAGTACCAGTGAATCCCGTTCCAAGGACGTAAATCGGATATGGGGAGGCGTAACGTGAGCAAGGTTAAGGTCGGCGCGTTTTCGGTTTCATTGGATGGGTTTGGTGCAGGCCCGCGGCAAGACCGCGAAAACCCACTCGGCGTTCGGGGCCTCGAACTACATGCGTGGGCTTTGAAGACGGCCGCCTTTTGCAAGCTGCACGGCTCATCCGGCGGCCATCAAGGCGTCGACAATGACTTTGCCGCCAAATCGTTTGAAAATGTCGGTGCCTGGATTTTAGGCCGCAATATGTTCGGCCCGACCCGCGGCCCCTGGGAAGACGATTCCTGGACGGGCTGGTGGGGTGACGAGCCGCCGTATCATGCGTCAGTCTTTGTCCTCACGCATCATGCCCGCTCGCCGTTGCCTATGAAGGGCGGGACCACGTTCTACTTCGTAACCGACGGACCCGAGTCCGCACTAGCACAAGCCAAAGATGCGGCCGACGGGCAAGACGTGCGAATCGCCGGTGGTGTTGCGACGATTCGTCAATATTTGACGGCAGGACAGATCGACGAAATGCATCTGGCGTTTTCACCCGTCCTGCTTGGGGAAGGCGAGCATCTGTTCGCCGGCATCGACTTGCCGAAGCTCGGGATTAAGCCCACCCAAACAACCGCGGGCGAAGCGGCGACCCATGTCATCCTCAGCCGATCCTAACAGCGGAAAATCGGGCGCTTATGACGTGCTGCGGGTGAAGCGGATGCTGGCGGCGAGGAGCACGATCGTGCCGAGGGCTAGCATTGCGACGATCGGCCCGAGCAAGTCGCTCGCACCGGCACCGCGCAAGATGATGCCGCGCAAGATTTCGAAGAAGTATGTCAACGGAATCAGATAACCGACCCACTGCATGATCGGCGGCATCAACGAGCGTTCGAAGAAGAACCCGGAGAGCAGGATCGCCGGGAGCGTTATGGCGAGGACACCGAGCATCGCCTCCAACTGTGTCTTCGCATTGCTCGAGACGAGCAGTCCCAGACCGAGAGCGGCCATCAAGAAGCCGATCGAGAGCGCGATGAGCAGCGGGATGCTGCCCGCAATCGGGACGGCGAATAGCCAACGCATCGCCCCGAGGACGAGCAGCATGTCGACGAAGCCGATGATCGCATAGGGCGTGATTTTCCCGAGCATCAGGCCGAGCGCGCCGATCGGCGTGACCATGATCTGATCGAGCGTGCCGCGCTCGCGTTCGCCGACGATCGAGAGCGCCGTCAAGAACATGGTGATCAACTGCATGATCACCCCGATCAGACCTGGGACCAAGAAATTCGCGCTCCGCAAGCCGGGGTTGAACAAGACCCGCGCGCGCACGTCGATCGCCGGCTGCACGTGGTTGTGCAGCGAACCGCCGATGGCACTCGCCGCGGCAAGTGCGGGTTGCGCGATCGAGGCGTCCGAGCCGTCGACCAGGACTTGCACTTGCGGCGTTTGCCCGGCGCGCAGGTCGGCGGTGAAGTTCGGCGGGACGTCAAACGCGACGCGCGCACCCCCCACCACGATCTCGCGCATCAGCGCGTCGCGCGATGCCGCGTACTGGTTCAAGTCAAAGGTTCGTGAGGCGCGAAGCGCGTCGATGAATGCGATCGATTCGGGACCGCGGTCCTCATTGAAAACGGCGGTCGAGACGTGCTCGACCTTGGTGTTGATGGCGTAGCCGAAGATCATTACTTGAACAATTGGTAGTGCCACCGCGAGGACCAGCGTCGCGCGATCGCGTACGACGTGTCGCATCTCCTTGTACAGGACGGCGCCGTAGCCGTGCAGATCAAACGGGCTGCGGTTCATTTCCGATGCCGTTCGCGGGTGAGCGCGACGAAGACGTCTTCGAGGCTCGGCTCGATCGGCTCGACGCCGACGGCCGCGACGCCCAAGTCGGTCGCGATCTGTTGCGCCGTGGCGTCGCTGTCGACGACCAGATGCAGGCTGTCGCCGAAGATCGTCGCGTCGCGCACGTAGGGTTTGCCGCGAGCGTGCGTCAGCAGGCCAACGGCATCACCGCCACGCACGCTGAAGCGCGTCGTTCCGGCCGGCGTTACGCCCGGCAATCGTTTGAGCTGCTCGCGGCTGCCCATCGCGATCAACTCGCCATCGTAGATGTAGCCAACGCGCGCGCAACGCTCGGCTTCGTCCATGTAGTGCGTCGTGACGAACAGCGCGACGCCCGTTCCGCTCAGGCGGAAAAGCAAATCCCACAGATCGCGGCGGGCGACGGGATCGATGCCGGCGGTCGGTTCGTCCAAGAACAAGACGCGCGGTTCATGGAGCAACGCGGCGGCTAGCGCGAGCCGCTGCTTCCAACCGCCCGAGAGCGTGCCGGCGAGTTGGCGGCGAAACTGCGCGAGGTTCGAGAACTCGATGAGTTCGGCGATGCGTTCGCGGCGCCGCGCGCGGTTCAGTCCGTACGCGCGGCCGTAGAACTCGAGGTTCTCCTCGACGGTGAGTTCTCCGTACAACGAAAACGACTGCGACACGTAGCCGATCGTGCGCCGCACCGCGTCGCCGTTGGTGCCGATATCGAGTTTGCAGATACTCGCCTGGCCGCTCGTTGGCTCGACGAGCCCACAGAGCATCTTGATCGTGGTCGACTTGCCGCTGCCGTTGGGGCCGAGGAAGCCGAAGATCTCGCCGCCGTTGACTTCGAGGCTCAGGTCGTGAACGACAACGTGACGTCCGTACGACTTCGTCAGGCCGTGGGCTTCGATCGCGGTCTCGCTCACGGGACGGCGACCGCAACCGTCGTGCCGGAATGGAGTTGACGCCGCGGGTCGTGGACGCGGACCTTGACGCCGAACGAGAGCACCGCGCGATCGCTGGCCGTCTGAACGTTCTGCGGCGTGAACTGCGCCTGCGAATCGACCTGTTCGACGACGCCCTCGAAACGGACGCCCGGCAGCGAGTCGGACCGCACGTCGAGTCGCGCGCCGACCGCGACGCCGCCGAGCTTCGCCTGCGGAACGAAGATCCGGGCGTAAGGATTGCCGGCTTCGTCGATCGTCGCAATCGATGCGTTGGGTGCGACGAGATCGCCCGGATGGAGGTCCAGTGCGGTGACGACGCCGGCCGCCGGCGCGCGCACGGCCATCTCGTCGAGCCG
>JBOHTW010000096.1:0-2095 GCA_050733835.1 Vulcanimicrobiaceae bacterium
GCTAAATGAACACGCGCCCTGTTTGATATTGATTGACAAGTGGGTCGCTTATGCTCGGCAGTTGCATGACGAGGGCGATCTGCCGGGCCGACCCTTGAAGTGCCGCCCGGTTATCTTTTCAACGTGCTGGTAGATCGCGACATCGTGTTGACCGCGCCGTACGGCGAGGAGGGTGCACGATGACAATCCACATGCTTGCGCTGGCAGCGCTCATTCAGCATTGCGCCCCGGCCATCGCGCCGTCAACCATGGCGGCGATCGTACACGTCGAAAGCGGGGATAATCCGCTCGCGATTGGCGACAACACCACCGGGCGTTCTTACTACCCATACGACCGCGCGACTGCGGAACGTCTGGCACGCCGGCTGTTGGCCGCGGGGCACTTGCTTGACCTCGGGATCGCTCAAATTGACAGCATAAACTTCGCCGGTTTTGGCGTGACCGCCCACACGGTCTTCGACCCATGCGTCAACTTAAGCATCGGCGCGAGGATACTCAGCGGCGACTACATCTTTGCTGCGCAGCGATACGGCGACGGGCAGGCCGCGTTACGGCATGCCATCGGTATGTACAACACAGGGCGCCTCAACGGTGGAGCACGCTACGTAGCCCGCGTGCTCGCAGCCGCGGGCATTCAGGAAGAGAACGTTAGCAGTCCAAAGGTCATCGCCAGGCACGACGCGATGCGCTCGCCGATCCTGGTTCACGTCGCCATCGCGCAACGCAGGCGGCCAACTCCGCGTCGCAAGGTAGTCTCGCCTTCACGGTCCCCGATACTCGTTACGCTCGCGCGGACAACATTGCCGAAGATATTCTAGCAAGCATTCGCGCATGACTCAATCGGTACTCGTGCTATCGTTTGCACTCGCGTCTGGCCTGCTTGGCGCTGCAGTAATCGCAGATAGCACATCTAGGAGAACGCAGAGGCTCCGCGTTCTTCGCTTGTGCCTAATTATCGCGGTCGTAGTCGTTATTGCGCACACGATCGTTGCACTTGATCTGCGCTTCAACTTCACCCCGAGCATGCCGCTTGGAATCTATCGTTTGGCCCCCGTCCCCAGGAGTGGTGTTAAGCGTGGGATGTTCGTTGCGGCGTGCGCGCCGCTCGTTGCCGCCGGACTCGGTCGCCACCGAGGATACCTTGCCACGGGACCCTGCCCCGCCGGTTCTGAGCTCCTTTTGAAAACCGTGGCGGCGATCGCCGGCGACGAGGTCGCGATTTCGGTTAGGGGAGTCGCCGTCCATAGATGCCTCTTGCCGCGTAGCCGGCCACTCCCGCTCGACGCCGCCGGACGTCGGCTGTTGCCTTGGCCTCAAGGGCACTACCAGCTCCGGCGCGGCCAGCTTTGGCTCTACGCTCCCAATAATCGAAGCTGGGATTCCCGCTATTGGGGGCCGGCGAGCGCCGCCGCCGTCATGGCCAGGGCGATTCCGCTCCTCGTTTTTCTCGCAAAATCCGGCCCCACCAGACGCCCTAATGCCTACCCAAAGGCAAGAAGGAGGCATAGGCAGGGGCATTACCAGGGACTCCGGGAAAGCGCCTCCAAGATGAAAAGATGGCAGTAGCCGCGCGAGCGCAAATCGACAGGATTATTGAAAGGGTTCACGACCGCGTCTATCGTGCCGAAGACGCTGCATTGGTTAAAGAACTCGCTCACGCTCTTGGCCGGCCGACGCTCGCGCGTTTGACGAACACGCCAGATCTCAAGACGATTACGCGATGGTCGCTAGGGCGAAACCGGCCCTCTTCCGACCGTCTCGACCGGCTCCGCCATGCCGCAATGGTGTATTACGCCCTTATCGATTTCGGGCTAACACCGGTGAATGCCGAGCAGTGGTTTCGCGGCGCGAATCCCGTCCTCGATTTCGTCATGCCCGTCGACGCGTTACGCGAAGGCCGATACGCCGACGTCTTGGTCGCTGTAATAAATCACGCGAACCCTAACGAGAACGCACGAACTCATTTTGGCAAACCGTAAGCATGTTGAAGCGAATTGTATGCCTAGCGAACTCTCGAAAGCTGCAAGGTCGATGTGTCGCTGGAAGGGAGTTGCAGAAGAACGGGCCGGGTGCATGGATCCGGCCAGTTAGTGAT
>JBOHTW010000097.1:0-12505 GCA_050733835.1 Vulcanimicrobiaceae bacterium
AGCGTCGGCAGCGCACCGCCGGTCTGCGGCACCGGGGTCGCCGCAATTCGCGCATCGCCTTGTTCAGCGGGCAGGCGGCTTGCGGCGACCCCCGGGCCGATCGCCGATCCGGTAACGCCGTAAGCGATGCGAACGAAGTCCGCGACGATGCCGAGGAAGACGATGGCGACGACCGCGAGGATCGGAATATATACCCGCGGGGGCAACCCGCGAGCCGGCGGTTGAGTCACGGTTTCCGGTCTTCCGGACGGCGCAGCCCCGCCCCCGCCGACCACGGTCGCAGACGGAGGTCGCGCGCGGTCGCGCGAAGGTTCGATTCCGTGCTACCGGATACCGCAACTTTACAGTTGTTGTTCGCGCAACTCAACAACGAGTTCTTCCGCGGCGAGATCCCGCCTCACGGGATCGCTTACAACGGGCGGTTCACCAATCTCGCGGGCCGCATCACCTATAAGCCCCCGTTGATCGAGCTGTCGTCAAAGCATTTCGCCGATCGCCCCGACGCGATTCGCGAGACGCTCGCCCATGAGATGATTCATGCTTGGCTCTTCGCGCTTGGCAAACCGGCCGGCCACACCGTGACCTTCAAGAAGAAGATGCGCGAGATCGGGCTGACGTCGATCTATCACGATCTCGGAACGGCGCTCCCGCGACGAGAGAACCACCGGCGCTTCATCTTGCGGTGCGAGTCGTGCGGTCTCGAGCTGTTGCGGCGGCGCCGACCGAGCGGCGACGTCTCATGCGGTCGTTGCAGCCGCCGGCGGTTCGACGCACGCTACCGGCTGCGTGTCTTCGAAGTCGTCGAGATGCGCGACGCAACGGTCGTGCAACGCGCGGCGCACGGCCGCAACGAACGCTGACCGCTTTAGCCAATGAGATCGCGCGCGATGAGGCTGGTGGCGGCGATCAACAGCGCGACGGCGAGCGTTCGAACGAGCATTGGGGACGAGAGCCGCTTGGCGGTCGCCGCCCCGAACTGCGCTCCGACGAGTGCGCCGATCGCCAGCGGAACGGCGTCGAGCCAATCGACATCGCCCTGATGAATATGGGTCGCCAGCGACAGCGGCGACGACAGCAACACCACGAAGTGGGCGGTCGCCGAGACCAAGTGCGGCGGCAATGCAAACCCGCGCAGCAGCACCGGGACGACGACGACGCTGCCGCCGACGCCGAAAAAACCCGATGCGATGCCGCTTGCGAACCCGGCGACCGCCTCGACCGGCGCGCTCTCGCTATAGCGGTAAGTCGCGCCTTCGATTGCATCGTAAAACTCCCGCGGTTTGGCCCACGGCATCCCAAACCGTCGGCGCTCGCGCGCTTGGGCGCCGCGGCGCAACAGGTTGACCGCGAAGACTGCCAATACGATGCCGTAGACGGCGTCGAAGCCAAACGCGGGCGCATGCTGCACCGCGATCGCGCCGAGCACCCCGCCGGGAAGTCCGAAGACGCCCATCCACAGCCCGATCTTCCAATCGATCCGGCGCTGGCGGGCAAATGCGAGCGACGCGCTGGCGACGTTGGCGGTCACCATGAAGAGCGAGGTGCCGGCGGTGAACGTCGGCGACAGATGGAAGAACAGGCGCAGCACCGGAACGGCGATGAAGCCGCCGCCGAGGCCCACCATCGAGCCGATGAAGCTCGCGCCGAGCCCGACCACCAGCATCTCGGCGACGCGCACGAGGTGCAGCGGCGAGAGCGGCGGCGCGATCACGGTGCGTCTACGAGCTTACGCGACCGATGTAGCGACGATCGCGCGTGTCGATGCGGATATGATCGCCCGGATTGACGAACAGCGGGACCTGGACCGTCGCGCCTGTCTCGAGCTTGGCGGGTTTGGTGACGTTGGTTGCGGTGTCGCCTTTGAAGCCCGGATCGGTCTCCTCGACGCGCAACTCGACGTGCGCCGGTAGATCGCAGCCGATCGGCACGCCGTCGTGCATCTGGACGTTGATCTTCATGCCGTCTTTGAGAAAATCGGCCGGATCGCCGATCAGCTCGCGCTGCAAGGTCACGTTCTCGTAGGTTTCGTTGTCCATGAAATGGTAGCCGTCATCATCGTTGTAGAGCATCTGCATCTCGCGATTGTCGACGGTCGCGCGCTCGAGTTTCTCGCCGGCCCGAAACGTGCGCTCGACGGTCGCGCCCGTCTTGACGTTCTTGAGACGCGTTCGAACGAACGCCGAACCTTTGCCCGGTTTCACATGGAGAAATTCGATAACCGTCCACAACTGACCGTCGATCAAAATCGTGACGCCGTTGCGGAAATCGTTACTGGAGATCATCGGTGGGCGAGATACGGCGCGAGCGCCGACGGCTCATCCTTGTGCTGTGGTTTCTCGGTGGCTCGCGATTTCGCAGCCGGGGCGGTGCGGGGCATCCGGTGGTTCCAACATCGCGCCGCAATCGGGGCAGACGCGGTCGAGCCAGCAGGCCGGATCGCCGCCGCTGTCGGCCGGGTCCGGTAACGCGGGGTGCTCGGCCTGGTCGTCGGGCGACGCTCGATCCGGCTGCATCTGCGCGAAGAGTTGCGACGCCGGATCGAAAAAATCATGGCTCGTCGGCGAACAAGACGTCGTAGCGCAGTTTGCCGCCGGCGGTTACCCGGCTGCCGGCGGTGGGAATGTGCGGGCGCAGCTTGCCGTCGTGCATCAAATGCCGGACGTCGATGCCGTGCAGAAGCACCGCGGCGTCGGCGATCAATCGCCGGTGACAACGCCACCAAACGGTCTCCGAGCACATGATTGCGAGCCTCGCTTCGCTAGCTTCTCCGAGCAGACCGTCAAGGGCAATCGCGAATTCGGCGGTTTCCATGTAGTCGGCGTAGGCACGGAACGCCGGATGGCGTAGCGCGACGTTGCTGCTGTCGCGGTTAGGCTTGCGAAAGCCGCCGAGCGCGGGCTCCCAGCGATAGGCGCTTGCGCTGAGTTCCGGAATCCAAATCGCCATCTGCTCCCGCCAGAACTGCGGGTGCCGCCGGCTCTTTGGCACTGTCCGGACGTCGATGAGCGATTCGATTCCGGCACCCCGAACCAGCGCCGCAAGCTCATCCGCCGACGCGGTCCCGTGCCCCAGGGTGAGGAGTTGCCGAGTGTTAGGTGCTTCCAAACACGCGGTTTTCGGTGCCGGCTCGCAGCCGTGCGAGATTCGCGCGATGGCGCCAGAAGATCAACAGGGTTGCGAGCAAACCATAGATTGCGCCGGCCGGGCCGGTGAAAAACCACAGGCTCACGATCGTTGCGACCGCCGCGGTCAGGGAACCGACGGACGAATACCCCGTCGGCAAGGCGCTGGCGAGCCACGCGCCGATGAAGATGAGCCCGGCCGGCCACGCCAGCGCAAACGAAACGCCAAGATGCGTCGCGACCCCTTTGCCGCCACGCCAGCGCAGCCACGGCGAATAACAGTGCCCGAGCAGCGCAGCTAGTCCGATGAGCGCAGCGAACCCGAACGCTCCGAAGACTCGTGCGTCGGCGAAATGACCGGCACCCAGCCCCCAGATGGTTGGCACGAATCCTTTGAGCGCGTCGAGCACCAGCACGGCGGCCCCGCCGATCTTGCCGAACGAACGCATCGCGTTGGCGGCGCCAATGTTGCCACTGCCGGTCTGCCGGATGTCTTGGCCAAAGACGACCTTCCCGACGAGCAAACCGAACGGAATCGACCCGATCAGGAAGCTTCCGACGACCGCTACGGCGAGGTTCACGATCCGGGGTCGCGCCCTTCGTCGCGCGTGCGCTCGCGAAACTCGAGCGTCAGCGGTACGCCTTCGAATGGGAACTCGGCCCGGAGCGTGTTCTCGAGAAACCGCCGGTACGATGAGCCGACGAGGTCGGGGTCGTTGCAGTGAAAGATGAAGAGCGGCGGGTGGGCGGCAACTTGCGCGCCGTAGTAGATTCGAAGCGGGCGTCCGCCGATCGCCGGCGGTGGATGCGCGTGGATCGCGTCTCGAATCACCGCGTTGAGCTTAGCGGTCGGCACGCGGCGGTCGAGATTTTCCGAAACCGTCACGACCAACGGCATCAAGCTGCCCAGGCGCCGCTTGGTCATCGCCGACAGGAACGTGATCGGTGCAAACGCTGCGAACGGCATTTGCTCGCGAATCACTTCCATGAGATCGGACTGCTGGAACTCGCCAAGTTCTCGCGCAAGGTCCCACTTGTTCGCGACGACGATCAGGCCCTTACCTTGTTCCAGCGCGATTCCAGCGAGCCGGCGATCCTGATTCATCACGCCGGTCATCGAATCGATGACCAGAATTGCGATGTCGCAGCGTCCGATCGCACCGAGCGACCGGAGCGCCGCGTAATATTCGATCGAGCCGTGAGCCTGTGGCTTGCGATTCATCCCGGCGGTGTCGATCACGCGAATGCGCCGGTCTTTGAACGCGAAGACCGAGTCGATCGCATCGCGCGTCGTTCCCGGCGTCTGCGAGACGATCGACCGCTCCTCGCCGATCAGGGCGTTCAACAGGGAACTCTTGCCGACGTTGGGCCGCCCGATCAGCGCGAGCGCCAGTTCAGCGTCGTCGTGCGCGTCGGCGCCGGCGGGCGGGAACAGGGCCACGATGGCGTCGAGCAGATCGCCCGTGCCCTCGCCGTGGGCGGCCGAGACCTCGATCGGCGGCCCAAAGCCAAGCGGTGCGAACTCCCCGGGAATCTGCGCGCGGACGCGTTCTGATTCGGTCTTGTTGGCGACGAGCACCACCGGCCGGCGCGTCTTGCGCATGATCATCGCGACCTCGTCGTCGAGCGGTGAACGGCCGGTCTGACCGTCGACGACGAACACGATGACGTCGGCGTTCTGCGCGGCGATCTCCGCTTGCGCGCGGGTTTGCGCGGCAAATTCGGCGTGCGTGCGCTCGTCGTCGATTCCGGCGGTATCGATGAGGCTGAAGATGCGGCCGCGCCATTCGGCGAGCGCGTAGAGCCGGTCGCGGGTGACGCCGGGTAGGTCGTCGACGATCGCCAGGCGCTTGCCGACGAGCCGGTTGAACAGTGCGCTCTTGCCGACGTTGGGGCGCCCGACGATCGCCACGGTCGCGGCGGCAGCTTGCGCCGAACGCGGTTCGGCGTCGTCGATGCGGGTCTCCATATTCGGCTGAGTTCGCCGTCGAGGTCGGTTGGACCGTGCCGCTGTGGCACGGGGCCGTCGCGACCGACGCCGAAGACCCCCGACCGATGGTTCGGATCTGGCTGTTCGCTTTGGTGTTCGCTACGATTCCCGCGATCGGGGCGCCCGCGCTGGCGGCCGTTCCGTCGGGCGGCGTCTACGTGACCACCTTGCCGGCCGGAGCCGACGTCTGGATCGACGGGACCTACGTTGGTCGCTCGCCGGTGCTCGTCGGCGGGTTGACGGTCGGCAATCACACGGCCACCTTGATCAAGACGGGCTGGAGCTTGCGCGAAGAGCAGTTCGAGGTCGACGGGGATCGCGTCGTACTCGACAGCTTGCAGTTGCAAGCCGCCAAACCCGGCGATCGCGCCGATGGAAGTTATACGGTCGACGGCGTGCCGCACGGCGCGCGCGTCAGCGTGGACGGCGCGCCGATCAAAGCGCCGACCGACGCGCCAAGGCCGATTCCCGCCGGCCGGCACGAACTGGTCATCCAGACGCCCGATGGCCCGACGACGCGAACGTTCGTCGTCTTGCCCGATACGGTGACGCATCTCGTGCTACGCGACCCGAAGCGTGCGCAATCGGACTCCGGGGTCATTGCGCCGGCGGATCAGTATCTTCCGCCGACCGCCTACCGAATCGACGATCGCGACGTCGTCATCCGATATATGGGGCACGAGGTCCATGGCCGGCTTGGCGATGCACGGATGCAACTCGATGGCAGCGACGTAACCTACGGCAGCGTCCCGGTGCGAATCACCGGAAAGCTATACCTTCCGCTAGCGCTGTTGGAAGCGCTGACCTCCGACGCGGCGAAGGCGAAGTAGGGGATGGCAAAGATCTACATCGAGACGTTCGGCTGCCAAATGAACGAGGCGGACTCCCGCTACATCGCCGGTCGCGCCCGGTCGGCGGGTTACGAAGTCGTCTCGCAACCCGAAACCGCCAGCGTCGTCGTCATCAATACCTGCACCGTTCGCGATAACGCGGAACGGCGCGCCTATGGCCGGATGGCGCATTTCAAGGCGCTCAAGGCCGCCGACCCGAGCCTGCGGCTCGTCGTCTGTGGCTGTCTTGCCGAGCAAGATCGCGACCGAATGCAAACGATCGCGCCGCACGTCGATGCGATCTTCGGAACGAGCGAACTCGTCCGGCTGGGCGACGCACTGGAAGGTTGGCGGCCCCAGTTCCCCGCCGACCTGGACACCGAGGCTTTACTGCTGCACGGCCCGCTTGGCGGCCGCGCGGACTGCATCGAGGACGGCTTCTCGCACCTGCGCGCATTCGTCACCGTCCAGCGCGGCTGTTCCTATTACTGCAGCTTTTGCATCGTCCCGTACGTACGCGGTCGGTTCGATCACCGCCCGCTGGCGGAGATTCTCGCCGAAACTAAAAGTGCGCTGGCCGCCGGCGCGCGCGAAATCATGCTCGTCGGCCAGACCGTCAACGCCTACCGCGAACCCGCGAGCGGCGCCGACTTCGGCGATCTCTGCCGCGCCGTCGCGGTGCTCGACGGGCTTGAGCGCCTGACGTTCATCTCGCCCCACCCAAAGGATTTCACCGAAAAGATCGTTCGTGACCTGAGCGCGATTCCGCAACTCAATCCGCGGCTGCATCTGCCGCTGCAGTCGGCGAGCGACCCGATCCTGCGGCGCATGAACCGCAAGTATACGCTGGCCCAGTACGACGAGAAAGTTGCCCTCGTTCGGCGCTATCTGCCCGAGTGGGCGATCACGACCGATCTGATCGTCGGTTTCCCGGGTGAGACCGAAGATGATTTCCGCGCAACGCTCGACTACTGCGCGGGCGCCGGCTTTGCCCAGGCGTTCATGTTCATCTACTCGCAGCGCCGCGGGACGCCGGCCGCGCTTTGGGAACAAATTCCACCGGCGGTTGCCGGCGCGCGGTTTTCGCGGCTGACCGCGGTGCAGGACGCGGCCTGTCGACGCTACCACGACCGCAAAGTCGGCAAGGTGGTGCGCGCGCTCGTGCAGGGTCCGTCGCGCAAAGATCCACGCAAACTCGCCGGCAAGACGCCCGACAACGTGACGGTGATCGCGCCGCTGGTCGACGGCCTCGGCGATCCCGCGCAACCGTGGGTCGACGTCCACGTCGACGCGGCGTTCACCTGGGGTGTTGTCGGCACGGCCGTCGGCGTCGCTGCGCGGTTTGACGCGCCGGCGCGCCCGCTGGCCGAGCGGCCGGTGATCGACCTGGTCGCAACCGTGTGAGCGAACCGACAACCTATTCGCCGATGCTGGCGCAGTACTTCGAGATGAAAGCCAAGCATCCCGAGGCGATTCTGCTCTCACGGGTCGGCGATTTTTACGAAGCTTACGGTTCCGACGCCGAGACGATTGCGCGGGCGCTGCAGATTGCGCTGACCTCAAAGGAGTCGGGTGGCGGGCGGCGCATCGCGATGGCCGGCGTGCCCCACCACGCGCTCGAAAACTATCTGGCGAAGTTGGTCGCGCAACAGCGTGTCGTGGCGCTTGCCGAACAACTCGAAGTGCCGATTCCGAACCGGCTCGTCCGCCGCGACGTCATGCGCGTCGTCACGCCGGGGACCGTCATCGAAGAACACCTGCTCGAACGCGGTGCCAACAACTATTTGGCGGCGGTGAGTTCGGCCGGCGAGGCGCTGGCGGTCGCGCATGCCGACATCTCGACCGGCCGCACCGCGGCGACCGCGTTCGCGGGCGATGGCGCCGTCGAGGACGCACTGACCGAGCTGCTGCGACTTGGCCCGGCAGAGATCGTCGCCGACGTGCCGCCCGCACTGCGCACCGCGTTTGAACGACAACTCCCGGGCGTCCGCTTCAGCGCGCCGCCGTTGGCCTCGGTCGGGTCGGTCGACACCGGCCCGCGCGGCGATTTCTCGATCGAAGAATCGGTAACAATCGGACGCGCGCTTGGGACCCTGTCCGCGTTCGTGCGGCGCGTCGGTTTGGCGCAGGATGGCAACGCGCTACGCGCGCCGGAGTACTACCGCGGTGGAACGCAGCTCGTGCTCGATGCGAACACGCGCAAACATCTCGAACTCACGCGCGCGCTCGGCTCCAATCCGAAGGCGACATTGCTTGCGACGATCGACCGCTCGCGAACGGCGATGGGCTCACGCCTGTTGGGTCGCTGGATCCTCGCGCCGCTGGTCGACCGGCGGGCGATCGAACGACGCGCCGGCCGCGTCGAACTGCTCGTCGGCGATTACCCGTCACGGTCGAAACTGCAAGAACAACTCGACGGCGTCTTCGATTTGGAACGGATTTCGCAGAAGGTGCGGTACCGCCGCGCGGCCCCGCGCGATCTCGGTTCCCTGCGTCGGACGCTGGCGCTGATCGAACCGCTGCGGTCGGCGCTGCCGGCCGGACTCGCTTCGTTTGCCGAGCGGGTCGCCGACCTGCGCGAATTACTCGCCAGCCTTGAAACGGCGCTGGTCGACGATCCCCCGGCGACGCTTGCCGACGGCGGTGCGATCCGGCCGACGGCGTCGGCCGATCTGGCCGAGTGCGTAGCGCTGCGCGGCGACGCGCGCGACCGGATCGCGGCGCTGGAAGAACGCGAACGGGCGCGCACCGGCATCAAGTCGCTGAAGATCAAATATGCTAGCGCCTTCGGTTACGCGATCGAGATCAGCAAGAGCAACCTCGCCGCGGTGCCGGGCGACTACGTTCGCAAACAGACGTTGACGAACGGCGAACGGTTCGTCACGGCTGAACTCAAAGAGTTGGAGATTGCGATCAACGGCGCCCAGACGCGCCAACTGCGATTGGAGGAGGCGCTCTATGCCGACCTCGTCGAGCGCGTCGCCGACCGGGTCGACGAGTTGCTCGCGACCGCCGACGCCCTCGCCGAGCTCGACGTCCTCTGCGGGCTCGCCGAGTTAGCGGCCGAGCGGGGCTACGTCCGTCCGACGTTCGTCGACGAGAGCCGAATCGAAATCGTCGACGGGCGCCATCCGGTGATGGAGACGATCGCCGGGAGCGCGTTTGTCCCAAACGACGTCCGGCTCGGTGAGCGTGAATCGCGCTTCATCTTACTGACCGGGCCGAATATGGGCGGCAAGTCGACGTTTTTGCGCCAAGCGGCGCTACTGACCATCCTGGCGCAGATTGGCTCGTTCGTTCCGGCCCGCTCGATGGTCTTGGGCGCCGTCGATCGGATATTTACGCGCATCGGTGCCGGCGACGATCTGGCGTCGGGTCAATCGACGTTCTACGTCGAGATGAACGAGGCGTCGAACATCTTGCGGCGCTGCACGCCGCGCAGTCTGCTGCTGATCGATGAATTGGGGCGCGGCACAAGCACGATCGATGGGTTGGCGATCGCTCAGGCGATCTGCGAGTATCTGCTCGACCTCGACGCTCGGGCTCCGATGGTGCTGTTTGCGACCCACTTCCACGAGTTGGTAGCGCTGGCCGTGCCGTGGCCGCTGGTCGCGAACTTTCACGTGACGGCCGTCGAAGCCACCGCACGCTCCGGCGCGCCGGTCTTTTCGCATCGCGTCTTGGCGGGCAGCACGTCCCGTAGCTTCGGGATCGAGGTGGCGCGGATGGCAGGGTTGCCGGCCGGGGTCGTGACGCGGGCCAAGGAGATTGCGGCCGCCGTCGGCGAGCGGCCGCCCCTCGAAGAACGCGTCCCGCTGCGCGAACGGTTAGCGGCTCGCGACGGCCGCGAAGAGCAGCAGCTCACGCTCGATCTGTGACGATTCGTGAACTCGACGACGCGACCATCGGACAGATCGCGGCCGGTGAAGTCGTCGAACGGCCGCTCTCGGTCGTCAAGGAGCTCGTCGAGAACGCGCTCGACGCCGGCGCGCGACGCATCGACATCGAGATCGTCGGCGGGGGAATCGAGCGGATCGTGGTCGCCGATGACGGCTGGGGAATCGCTGCTGGCGAGTTGCCGCTCGCACTCGCCCGCCATGCGACCAGCAAACTTCGTAACGCCGGCGATCTCGCCGCGATCGCAACCTTGGGATTTCGCGGCGAAGGATTGGCGAGCATCGCGGCGGTCGCGCGCCTGCGGCTCATCTCGCGCACGCTGCACGACGAGATCGGTCATGCGCTCGAAGTCGACGCGGGCCGGATCGCTTCGGTCGGCCCGGTCGCCGCGCCGGTTGGCACGCGCGTCGACGTGTGCGATCTGTTCGCCGCCGTTCCGGTTCGGCGCGAGTACTTGCGCGCGCCGGCGGCCGAATTTGCTCGCATCTCGGCATTTGTCGGGACGCTTGCGCTTGGATATCCGCAGACCGGCTTTTCGGTAACCCACGATGGCCGGCGCGTCTTCGCGTTTGGCGCCGGTGCCGCGTTCGAGGAACGGCTCTCGCACGCCTTCGGCGGCATGTGGTCGCACTTGATTCCGTTGCTCGAAACGACCGATGGTCGCGCGACCGTCGGCGGCTACATCAGCCGGCCCGGCTTCGATCGTCCCGACCGGCGCCAGCAGCAGTTGTTCGTCAACCGCCGGCTGCTGCGCTCGACCTTGTTTGCCGGTGCGTGGTCGGCCGGCTACTCGGGCTACGCGATGACGCAGCGTCAGCCGTTCGGCGTATTGTTCGTGCAGGTCCCGGTCGACGAGGTCGACCCTAACGTTCACCCGACCAAAAGCGACGTGCGTTTGCGGCGTGACGCCGCGGTTCTCGAACTCGTGCGGCGGGCGATTCGTACGACGCTCGCGCGTGATGCCGGTGAACGGATCGACCGCTCGCTCTCGCTTTCACCACCGACGACGGCGCGTGACCTGCCGGCGAGCGCTGATGCGGCGATCTCCCCCCTTCGCCTTGCGCTCGATGGATCGGCGGATGAATCCGAACCCATCCAACCCTTGCGCATCCTTGCGCAGTTGGACGACACGTACATTCTCGCGACCGACGGCCGCGCGCTCGTGCTCGTCGACCAGCATGCCGCGCACGAACGCATCGCCTACGAGACGATCGCCCGGCGCGCCGACGGCGCCGTACCGAGCGAACCGCTGCTCGTCCCATACGCGGTCGAGTTGAGCGCGACCGACGCCGCGCGACTGGAAGCATCCCGATCGGCCCTCGCGGCCGGTGGGCTCGAGATCGAGCCGTTCGGCGAGCGCGTCTACCGCATCGTTGCGACGCCGGCGGGCTACGGCGCGCGCGCGTTCGATCTGCGCGGCTACCTGGTCGATCTGGCGGACGACGTCCCGGGTCTGTCGGCGCGCGAGCGCATCTGGGCGACGCTTGCGTGTCATTCGGTCGTCCGTGCCGGCGACCGGCTCGAACACGCGGAGATGGCCGCTTTGTTGTTGCAACTCGAACGCTGTCGCAATCCGATGCATTGCCCGCACGGTCGCCCGACCGTCGTCCGCATCGAGCCGGACGAAGTCGCCCGGCGCTTCCGGCGGCTGTGACGGGCGTTCTCGTCCTGGGCGGCCCGACCGCGTCGGGCAAGACCGAACTGGCAATCGCGCTCGCCGAGACGTTCGGCGCCGAGATCGTCAATGCCGACTCCCGCCAGATCTATCGCGGCATGTCAATCGGTACCGCCGCACCGACCGCCGCGCAGCGCGCGCAGGTTCCACATCACCTCGTTGAGTTTCTCGATCCACACGAGCGCTACTCGGCGGGCCGCTTCGTCGCCGATGCAATCGGGGCGATTGGCGCGATCGCGACCCGCGGCAAACGATCGCTGGTTGTCGGCGGCACGGGGTTTTATTTGCGCGCGCTGTGCGGCGACGTGGCGCTCGCGCCCGAGCACGATCCGACTTTGAGGGGACGGCTGGCGCGTGAAGTGCAGCTGCATCCGACCGGCGTGCTCCACGATTGGCTGGCTGCGCGCGAACCGGGGCGTGCGGCCGAACTCGCTCCATCCGACGGCTACCGCATCGTTCGGGCGCTGGAAATTTCGCTTGCCCGTTCGCATTCGAATTCAAGCCTCGGTGGACCGGTTGGTCTGCGGGCTGTCGCCGTTGCGACCCGCAAAGTCGTCCTCGACGTTGAAATTGGGGAACTTGAGCGGCGGATCGGCGCGCGCGTCGATGCGATGCTTGCACGCGGCTTCGTCGACGAGGCGGATCGTATCGGCGTCGAGGCAGTCGCCGCCGACGCGGTCGGCTATCCGCAAGCGCTCGCCTACCTCGACGGCCTGCTTTCGGCCGGCGAGTTGCGCGCGGCGCTGGTTCGCGCAACCCGGCGCTACGCGAAACGACAGCGTACGTGGTTTCGTTCCGAACGCGACGTCACGTGGATTCCGCCCGATCATGCGTTCGATGCGATCGCCGCGACGGCCAGGGATTCGCTCGGGTGGACCTGAAGGCGCGCGCATGTCGCCGCGAGATATGGGCGGTCCGCGCGCCCCGCAACTTCAGGATTCGTTCCTCGCGGAGGTCGCACGCCAGGGGATCCCGGTGACGGTCTATCTGG
>JBOHTW010000098.1:0-2407 GCA_050733835.1 Vulcanimicrobiaceae bacterium
GTGGTAGTCCGGCTGCATCCAGAGCCCTCGCGAGGCGCCGCGTCGCTCGCCGACCGGGCGTATGAATCGCTCAAACAAGATATTATCGCGTGCGAAATTGCGCCGAGCTCCTCCATTTCGGAGGCGCGGCTAGCGGCGCGGTATAAGATTGGCAAAGCGCCGGTTCGTCACGCTTTGCACGGGCTCGTCCAGGAGCGTTTGGTGTCGGCCGTCCCCCGGCGCGGATACATCGTCGCTCCGATAACCCTGCAGTCGGTGCGCGAACTCTTTGATTTGCGTCTCTTGCTGGAGCCCGCGGCGGCCGCTCTTGCCGCGGGCAACGTCGATGCTGCCCACCTGCGCGCGCTCGATGCGATCTGCGCGGCCGGTTATGTGCCCGGCGATAAATCGAGCGAACGGAAGTTCTTGTCCGCGAACAAAGCGCTTCACCTCGCGGTCGCGTCAGCTTCCGGAAATCAGCGGCTCGCGCAAGCTCTTGCGTTGATCCTTGAAGAGATGAATCGCTTCTTCCACTTCGGCCTTGCGCTGCGCGACCGCAGCGATGAGATGGAACACGAACACTCTGCGCTCGTTGAAGCGCTCATCGCCGGAGACCGCGAACTTGCCCGGGCGACCGCCGTCGATCAGATCGAGGCGGCACGCCGGATGGTCGTTGAGGCGCTGCTTTCGAGCGCGGCGCTCGACCAAGCGGAAATCACGCTCGGCTAAGGACCTCGACCCAGCAACGCGCGGTTTGCCGTCGTAGCGGCCTGCCCTAACGACACCGCTAGCGGGAAGAACGCCGGCGGTTCGTAAACCTTTGCGGACGGCGTCGCCGCCGTCGCGTACGCGCTGCTGGGGGCACGGACTTCGGCCGGTCTTCTCTCGCGCATCGAGCAATCCAGGTCTGCCATTCCGGCCGTGCGAGTGCTGACTTTGGCGGCGCGCACGTTTAATCGTCTGATGCAAGGCGCCGCTGGGCGTGACGAGTTTCACGCGGATCTAACCGCGGTACGCGTCGCTGGTCTGGGCGGTTACGCGGACCTGCTTTCGGCGTTGCCCTTAGTCGAGGGACGCCCCGGGGCCAATTTCGCTAAGCTGACGAAGGCCGAACTCCGAACTCCGAATGCTCCGGATGATCGCGCTCACGGCGACAGCACAAAACGATCGCTGCCCAAATTGGCGGAGTCCCCGCCGGCGGCCACGTTCATGCGACCTTACGCGAACTTGGCTGCAAGCGCCGTTCAGAGAGGTCTATCTCCCAAGCCCCCGCTAAGCGCGAAGTGAACGTTGCGAACTCGCGCACGGAGAAAGCCGATTCGCCGATCACCGCTGGTTTGGACCAACGGGCGCGCTAGGTCGCGCTACCTCTCCCGCGACCGGACCGACGAATCCCCTCGGGTGCGATTCCGGTACTGGGCCTCGAATGGCCCGGCCCACGTCTGGCGGGGGTGGGAGATTGGGCCCGTTAAAATATGGAATCGGAGGTACGACTCTCGCCTTGGTCCAGCTTGCTTGCAGCGCGGGATCGAGGTAGAGTTTCGGCGGAAAATCCTGGAGACCTGAATTCGAGTACGGATCCAGCGTTCGCTTGCCATTCTTCATAAAATTGAGTTGTGCGCGAAAGTCAGGCGCGTGGAAGAGCAATTCGTCATAGCCATTCAGGCTTGCATAGTTCCCTCCTTGATAGCCATACTTGAGGAAGTCTTCCCCGCCGCCGGCTTCGATATACCCAAATGCCCGGCCGCGCGCATACAGCTGATCGGGTTTCATGGTTGCTAGGGAACCCATTCCCTTTCCATTGACATCGAATCGCTCACGGTTTCGGTTTCCAATATCGATGTAGATGCGAGGCTTCATGACCGCCAGCTCAGCGCCGCTCAATGGTGCCGACGGATTGGTGAGGTCGTGAACTTGCGCGGCATTGGTATCGAAAAGATTTGCGCTACCCCATATGCGCGACCAAGTCGTCGCGGTGTTCTGTCGGATGCCCAGTCCCCACGGTTGCGTCGTCGATGGGATTGCAGCGCGGAGGGACGAAACACCGCCGACATCAGGGCCTCCGTGCCCGGGGTTGTCGAAACGATAATTCAACGCCAGATCGAAAGATGCTTGTGGTCGGAAGCCCTCGATCGGTCCGATCGCGGCGTTCGCGAGGACGCGGAAGCCGGGAAGGCCGAACAGTGAGTTCCCCTTCGATCGCAGGATCTGTGCATTGACGCCGGCGCCTTGCAGAGGGTTACCACTATACGGGGGCTCGATGACCATCTTCACCGTTTGCGGCTTACCCTGAGCGTTCAGGATTTGCTCATCGACGGATACTTGACCCGATTTGTTTCCTTTGGCTGCTTGAGCCTGCTTCAGCGCATCGTACAAGTCTTGCGGGACGCGCCGAAAATACTGGTTCGGGTTCCCCATACTAGCCGGA
>JBOHTW010000099.1:0-12480 GCA_050733835.1 Vulcanimicrobiaceae bacterium
CTGCAACACCGTAAAATGCCGGCCGACGCTCGACGATGGCGGTCGGCTTCGCAACCGCGCGCCCGATCCAACCGAGATGGCGAACTGCCGGCCGTATCTCGACGAGCAGATATCAATCATCGCGCCACGCGTTATCCTCTGTCTCGGCGCGCCGTCAGCCAAGTCGTTCCTCGGGGCGACGTTCTCGATCACGCGGCAGCGCGGCCAATGGTTCGTTGGGCCAAACGACATTCCGCTGATCGCGAGCTTCCATCCGGCCTACATCCTTCGACAGACCGGAGGCGAGTTGACCGCGGTAAAACGGTTGGTTTGGGACGATCTCAAAGCGGTTCGCATCAAGCTGGACACGCGGGTAGAGCCGCCGAGTTTGCCGGCGGACGCCGTTCAACAACAGCTCTTTGGCGATTCGTGATAGAATGAGCCCGATGCGTCCCGCCGAGATCTGGCTCGATCACGTCGCTCGCCGCGCAGGCTTCGCCGGGGGCGGCGAACTGGTTGCTGCGTTCGCGCTTCGTCCATACCGAATCGACCAGATCTATCGCGCGGCGGCCAAAGAGCGGCTCGCCGACGTGGGTGCCGTCACCGTATTGCCGCGCGAACTACGCGAGCGGCTTGCTGCTGCCGGCGTGTCGTTCGAGTCGCTCGCGCCGGTGGTGATCCAACGGTCTAATGACGCCCAGACGTCGAAAGGGCTGTTTCGTCTCCAGGATGGCAACGAAGTCGAAGCCGTCCTAATGGAGCATTTCGGCGATCGAACGACGGTCTGCATTTCGAGCCAAGCCGGCTGCGCGTACAAGTGCGCGTTCTGCTCGACCGGCCAAGCCGGGTTCACACGCAACCTCTCAGCGGTCGAGATATTCGACCAGGCGCGCTATTTCGCACGCGAACTCGATCGTCGCGGCAAGAAGATCACCAACATCGTCTTCATGGGAATGGGCGAACCGTTCCACAACTACGACGCGGTGATGGACGCGGTCCGGCTGCTCAACGATCCGAACGGCCTGGGCCTTGGCCATCGGCACATCACGATTTCGACGGTGGGCCTGGTTCCGCAGATCGACCGGTTTGCAGCCGAAGGCATCCAGGTCAACCTCGCGATCTCGCTGCACGGCCCAACCGACGAGCAGCGGTCGCGGATCATGCCGATCAATCAGCGGTTCGCGCTGGCCGATCTGATGGCCGCTTGCGATCGCTATATCGCGGCCACCAACCGCAAGGTGTTCTTCGAGTACATCATGCTCGCCGGCGTGAACGACGGCGATGCATCGGCTCGTGCGCTCGTGGCCTTGATGCACGGCAAACTAAAGCACGTCAACCTGATTCCGTACAACAGCACCCCGGACGCCGACCTCCGTGGCAGCAGCGACGCACGCATCTGGGAGTTCGCGGCACTGCTCGAACGGGCCGGAGTGGCAACCACCGTACGAACGCCGATGGGCCGCGACATCGCAGCTGCGTGCGGGCAGTTGAGAGCGGAGACGCAACCGAAGGGAGGTGCGACTTACAACGCAACGCCCGGGTTGTACGAACCGCGGCATGCCTCACCGCTAAAGTCCTGATGCGCAGTTCGCCTCGTCCAGTCGCGGCGCGATGATCGCCGAGCATCTCTGCGCGGGTGCGGCGCTCAGCTATGCGCTGCGTTGCGCTCAGAACGCCGGCGGTTGGAGTGAGATCGAGCCGGTTGCCGATGGATCGGCGCTGCCAAGGTTGACGATCGTCGTACCAGCGCGTAATGAGGAACAGTCGATCGAACGCTGCGTTCGCTCACTCCTGGCGCAAACGCTCGATGACGTTGAAGTCATCGTGGTCGACGACCGCTCCACCGACGCAACGCCGGCAATCCTACGGAAAATCGCCGGCGAGGACGCGCGGCTGATCGTCGTTCACGGCGAAGAGTTGCCGGCGGGCTGGGTTGGTAAGCCATGGGCAATCCGCCAAGGCGTACGACGTGCACACGGCGACTGGCTACTGTTCACCGATGCCGACACCTACCATGCGCCGTGGGCGTCGGCGTCGGCGCTGACGTTTGCGCGGAAGCGCGGCGTGCAGATGGTGACGTTGGCCACCGGGCTCGAACTGGGAACGCTCGCGGAGCGTGCGCTGCTGCCGTCGATCCTCGGTATGGTGGTCTTCGCATTCGGTCCGATCGGCGCGATCAACGACCCATCGCGACCCGACCGGGCGCTGGCGAACGGCCAATACATCATGATCGAACGAACCGCGTACGAGAGCCTCGGCGGACACGCCTCCGTCCACGACCGGATCGCCGAGGACGTCGAGTTTGCTCGTGCGTTCAAACGCGACGGCCGCTTTCGGATGCTGCTCGCTGGGGGGGCGCGCCTATGCTCGGTGCGGATGTACCGCTCGACCCGCGAGATCTGGGACGGATTCACCAAGAACCTGTTCCTCGGCGCCGGTGGCCGCCCCGAAGTGTTGGCGGCCGGGATCGCCTACCTGCTCGCGCTCGGGGTGGCACCGCCGGTGCTTGCCGTTCGCGCGTTGACGCAGCGTCGAAAATTCGCAGCCGCCGAAGCGGTTGCGGCGCTGGCGACCGTGATCGCGACGTCGTGTTGGGCGATGGGCGAGGTCGGCATCCCGCGCCGGCTCGGTGTCTACGCGCCGTTCGGGCTAGGCTTTCTCGCGGCGATCGCGGTGAACTCGGGCATCCGCGGCTTCGGCGGGCGCGGCGTCGAGTGGCGCGGCCGCCGCTACGGTGAGCGGTGAATGGGATGACCGGCGGGAGAGGCGGCCCGCGAGCCGTAATCTCGCCACCGAGATGAGCGAGCAGCGCGTAACGATGGACGAGGTCGTCGCTTTAGCGCGGCGACGCGGCTTCATTTTTGGTTCGAGCGAGATTTACGGCGGCATCGGCGGGTTCTTCGATTACGGCCCGCTCGGTGCGATTCTCAAGCGCAATGTCAAGAATGCGTGGTGGCGTGAGATGGTTGAACTGCGGGACGACGTCGTCGCATTCGACTCGTCGATCGTGATGCATCCGCAGACCTGGGTTGCATCGGGGCACGTCGCCGCGTTTCACGACAAACTCGTCGATTGCCGGAACTGCAAGCACCGGTTTCGCGCCGACCACCTGCCGTCGCTCGACAAGTGCCCGGACTGCGGAATGGCCGGCACCTTGACCGAGCCACGCAACTTCAATCTCATGATGAAGACGGCGATCGGCCCAATGGAGGACTCGGCGTCGATGGCCTATCTGCGCCCCGAGACGGCTCAGGGTATGTTCGTCAACTTCAAAAACATTTACCAGTCCGCGCGTAAGAAGCCGCCGTTCGGCATCGCCCAGATCGGCAAGTCGTTTCGTAACGAGATCACTCCGGGGAACTTCACCTTCCGGATTCGCGAGTTCGAACAAGCCGAACTCGAATACTTCGTGCCCGATGACGGCGGCGACATGAAGTGTTACGAGCAATGGGTCGCCGCGCGCAAGCAATGGTACGCCGACTATGGTGTCAACCCCGAGCGGCTGCGGTTCTACGAACTCAAACCCGACGAGCGGCCGCACTACGCGAAGGCGGGAACCGATGTCGAGTATTTGTTTCCGTGGGGCTGGGGCGAACTCGAATCGATCGCGCACCGTGGGACCTACGATCTCGATGCGCACATGAAGCTGTCGGGGAAGGATCTCACGTTTTTCGACGAGGCGACCAAGACCAAGTATTCGCCGATCTTGATCGAGAGTTCAGCCGGGATGGATCGAACGGCGCTGACGATGCTGGTCGATGCCTATGAAACCGAAACCATCGTCGACGACGAGAGCAAGAGAGAATCGAAGCGAACGGTCTTGCGGTTTCACCCGAAGATCGCGCCGGTCCAAGTCGGCGTCTTCCCGTTGGCGCGCAACAAGCCCGAGCTGGTCGAACGGGCGCGCGCGATCGAGCGCGGGTTGCGCGCGCAGTTTCGGACGCAATATGACGAGGGCAACGTCGGCCAGCTCTATCGCCGCCAGGACGAGATCGGCACGCCCTATTGCATCATGGTCGATTACGAGACGCTCGGCGACGGTACGGTTACGATCCGCGATCGCGACAGCATGCGGCAGGAGCGGGTCGCCGCCGATGCGCTCGCCGCCTGGTTCGTGGAGCGGTTGTAGGCTTGCGTTACCGCCGCGTCGCGCTGCTGGTACTGCTCGTCACCGCAATCGCGACCGGCGGTCGCGCATCGGCGGGACTGCTGGCGCCGATCATTCCGCCCGGCCCGCCGGTGGACGAGGCGATGGTGCGCTGGTTCGCCGGGTTGTCGGCGGTGCGCGGCGGACTGCTCAACGGTGCCGGAAAAGCGCGCGAGCCGTCGCTGGTAGGCGCAACGCGCGTTGCCGACTGCTTTAGCCTTGGGCCTCCGTCACCGCCACCGTGCAAGCCGAGTACCGACCCCGACGATCCGCTCGTCGTGCCGGGTTCGATCAGCATGCTGGGCACCACGAAGCAGCCCGACCGCTACGAGTTCGTCTACGATCCGGTGCACCGGCTTGCGCTGTTTCGGCGCGGCTGTTGCGGCTTCGACGAGACGGCGCTTGTGAGCGACGTTCCGCCGCCGCCCGATCCCGTGATGACGAACGATCTCAGCCGGTTGCAAACCCGTTCGGGCATACGGCTCGGCGCCCGTCACGGAACAGTCGCGCGGATCTTTGGCCGGCCGAAGCGGACGGTCCGCGGCTCGAATCGGCGCTTGACGGCGTACTTCTACGAGCATCAGCTCGACCGATCGTGCGATCAGGTCAGCTCGTTCGTCTTCGACGGCCGAAAGTTGGTTGCGATCTCGTTTTGGAACGGCTGCTAACCCGCACCGCGACGCCGCTACTCGGCGGCGAGGACGAGTTCGACCGCTTCGCGCAGCCGAGTTAACCCAAGCTCGAGCTCCTCTTCGCCGATGATCAGCGGCGGCAAGAAGCGCAACGTGTTTCGGCCGGCGCTCGTGACGAGCAGATACCGATCGAGCGCGGCACTGACGATGGTCTTCGTGGTGTACGGTTCGCGAACCGGCAGGCCGAGCATCAGACCGATGCCGCGTGGTTGTTCGAACAGCGCCGGGTAGTCGCTGGCGAGTTCGCGCAGTCCGTCCATCAGGCGCCGGCCGACGCGCTGCACGTGGCCGTCGAGATCGATTCGCTCGCGCAATCGCAGATGTGCCAGCGCCGCTGCACATGGAACCGGCGAGCCGCCAAACGTCGTGCCGTGGTCGCCCGGCTGCAGATCGCTTGCGGCCTTGTCGGCGATCAGCACCGCGCCGATCGGCAATCCGTTCGCCAGCGCCTTGGCGACCGTGACCGCATCCGGGCGAACGCCGAAATGCTCGAACGCGAACAGTGTGCCGAGCCGTCCCATGCCGGCTTGAATCTCGTCGAAGATCAACAACACACCGCGTTCGTCGCACAGCCGCCGGGCGGCTTGCAAGAACTCGACCGTCGCCGGCATGATGCCGCTCTCGCCTTGCACGGGTTCGATGATGAGACCGGCCGTCCGCTCGTCGATCGCGCGATCGAGCGCTTCGACCGAGTTGAACTCGACGAAATCGAAACCACCCGGCAACGGCTCGAATCCCTCGTGATACTTCGGATTGTCGGTCGCGGCCAGCGCCCCCATCGTTCGCCCGTGAAACGAGTTGCGGCACGCAAGAATCATCGTGCGCTCGAATTCGCCGCGCCGGAACGCCCGTTTGCGCGCCAGTTTGATCGCACCTTCGTTGGCTTCGGTGCCGGAGTTGCAGAAGAAGACGCGCTCGAATCCCGACAGTCGCGCCAGTTCGTTGGCAAGTTCGCCGGCCGGTTCGTGATGATACAGGTTGGAGCAATGGACGAGCGTCGCCGCTTGCGCCGCGATCGCGCCGACGATCCCGGGATGCGCGTGGCCGAGCGCACAGACGGCGATCCCGGCAACCAAATCGAGGTATCGTTCGCCGCGATCGTCGATCAGCCAGCAGCCTTCGCCGCGCACGAAGCGAACCGGCAGCCGCGCGTAGTTTGCCAGCAGGTGCGGGTGTTCGATCGGTGCGCGCTCGGGGACTCCCCCGGAACGAGTCGCGATCATGTCCGGTAGTGCGCGTTGATGCGCACGTAGTCTTTGCTCATGTCGCAGCCCCACGCGGTCGCCGTCGCGTCGCCGATGCCGAGATCGAGCCGCACCGTGACGCTCGTGCCTTCGAGTTCACGATGCGCCTCGGCTTCGGAGAGCACTTCGATCGCGTCGCGGTCGACCCAGAGCTTGTCGTTGAGCGCCAGGGTCCAGCGCGCTGGGTCGAGTTTGGTCTTGGCGCTGCCGGCGGCCGCGATGATCCGGCCCCAGTTGGGATCTTCGCCGTGCAGCGCGGTCTTGACCAGGCTGCTATTGACGATCGCTTTGGCGATCGCGCGCGCTTGAGCCGAGTCGCGGGCGCCGGCAACGTCGACCGTCAAGGTCTTGGTTGCGCCCTCGCCATCGCGAACCATTGCCACCGCCAGCTCGCGCGTGAGCGCCCGCAGCGCGGCGCTGAATCCAGCGGGAGCTTCCCCGCCGGGCGGCGCGAACGCATAGACGGCGTCGTTGGTCGACATGTCGCCGTCGACCGAGATCATGTTGAACGAATCGGCGCACGCCAACCGTAACTCGGTCTGCAAGACCTCACGCGACATCGGCGCATTGGTCGCAATGAACGACAGCATCGTCGCGAGATCGGGCGCGATCATGCCCGAACCCTTGGCGATTCCGCCGACCACATAGCGCGTCGATCCGTCGTAAAACGCGAACGCGGAAAGCTTCGGGACGCGATCGGTCGTCATGATCGCTTCGGCCGCGTCGTACGCCGCCTCGCCGCCGGTATCCAACTCCTTGACCGCCCGTTCGAGGCCTTTGGCGATCCGGTCCATCGGCAAATAGACGCCGATCACGCCGGTCGATGCGACGATCACCTCGTCGGGCTCGATCTCGAGGAGCGCCGCCGCTTGCCGCGCCGTTGCCCGGGTGTCGCGCTCGCCGCGCTCGCCGGTGCAGGCGTTGGCGCAACCGGAGTTGCAGACGAACGCGCGCATCCGCTCGCCGTTGGCGGCCAAGTGCTGTTCGCTGACGACGACAGGCGCAGCCTTGATCTCGTTGGTCGTAATCACCGACGCGCAGCCTTGCGGTTCGTCGAAGACGACCAGCGCCAAATCGCGCTTGCGTTTCTTGATCGCCGCGTGGACGCCGGCGAGTTTGAGTCCCGGCACGGCCGCGAGGCCCCCGCGAACTTCGATCAACCGCGTCCCGTCGGCGCGCGCTTGGTCAGACGACGACGTGGCGATCATCGAGTCCGATCTCCTCTGAAATTCCGCACATGAGATTGATGTTTTGCAGCGCCTGACCGGCGGCGCCCTTACCGAGATTGTCGATCGCGCAGATCGCGCGCACAACGTTGCCGTGCACGCTGACGTGCAGTTCGGCGTCGTTGGTGCCGGCGACCGCCACCAGACTCGGCGACCGGTCTGCCGGCAGCAGCCGGACGAAGGGACTGCCGTCGTAGCGCCGGCGATAGACCGCAAGTACGCGCTCGATTTCGACCGGTCGGGCGAAAGCCGCGTAGGCGCAGACGAGCATCCCGCGCTTGAGCGGCACGACCTGCGGGGTGAAGACGAACGGTGCGGTGACGCCGGCGGCGGCCAACTCCTGCGCGATCTCAGCTTCGTGGCGATGCCCGTCGAGCGCGTAGGCGCGGACGTCGCCGTCGGCCTCGGCGAACATCAGCGCGGTCGCGGGGGTTCGGCCGGCGCCGGTGATTCCGCTCTTGGCATCGACCACGAGTTGCGCGATCGGTTCGCCGAGATCGGCCAGCGGCCAAACCGCGAGCAAGGTCGCCGTCGGGTAGCAGCCGGGATTCGCGACGATGCGCGCGCGTGCGATCGCGTCGCGATAGCGCTCGGTGAACCCATAGACCGCCTCGCCGGCGTGCGCCGCAAGCCGAAAGTCGTGGGCGAGATCGACGAGCCGGCCGCCGCGTTCCAAGACCGCGGGCGCGAGCGCGCGGGCTTCGCCGTGCTTGCCGCCGCTCACGACGACGTCGCCGGGTTGGAGCATCCCGAGCGTCGTTCCCGGCGGATCGAAGCTGCGCTCAACCGTTCGCGCAAGCGGCAGATGCGCGCCGATTGGTTCACCAGCGTGCGAACTGCTCTCGACCGCGCCGAGCGCAAGCTGCGGATGCCGTACGACGAGTCGAACGACTTCGCCGGCGGCATATCCGTACGCACCGATGACGTGGACGTGCGTCATGAACCGGCTCCCTCCGAGGTTAGGAACCGTTCGAGTTCGTCGAGGGCGCGCGCAACTGCTGCCGGGCTCGTCGAACCATCGGTCCGCTTGGCCGCAACCGAAGCGCGCGCGTCGAGCGGCGCGTCGAGCCGGTCGAAGCCGGCGGCATTCGCCAGCCGTGCGAGGTCGCCGGCGTTCAGGCGTCGCCGTTCGCGTTCGGCGGTCGCGACCGCCGCGCCGACGAGTTGATGCGCGCGCCGGGCGCTGACGCCGCGCACGATAAGCGCGTCGGCGATATCGGTCGCAACGACGAATCCGTCGTCGGCTCGCGCGGCCATCGCGGCGGCATCGAACTGCAGGGCGGCCCAAGCGCGTTCGAACGCGTCGAGCGCCGCGATCCCGCGTTCGCACTGGGTGATGACGACGGCTTTGGTCTCCTGTAGGTCGCGATGGTAGGATAGCGCGCGGCCGGCGACGCTGCCCAGCGCCCCGGCGAGCGCCCCGATTGCACTCGATGCGTGCGCCCGCACCAACTCGAGCGGGTCGGGGTTGCGCTTCTGCGGCATCAGGCTCGAGCCGGTCGATGCGCTGTCGGCGAGCCGCGCGAATCCAAATGCCGGCGTGCAGTAGATGATGCACTCTTCGCTGACGCGCGAGGCGGCGATCAGCGCGCGGGTCACCGCGTGTAGCAGATCGAGCGCGAGATCGCGATCGCCGACCGAATCGAGCGCGTTGCGCGACGGTTCGGCGAATCCCAAAAATGTCGCCGCCGAGCCGCGCGCCAACGGCAAGGTCGAACCGCTGCACGCGCCCGAGCCGAGCGGGCAACTCGCGGTCGCGTCGGCGGCGACCCGTGCGAACCGGTGGGCGGCGCGGGTGAAGTTTTCGGCGACGGCCGCCAGCCAAAACGCGAGTAGGACCGGCTGGGCGGGCTGCCAGTGCGTCGTCGCCGCCATGACCGTTTGCGCCGCCAGCGCGGCACGCGCCCGGGCAATCGTCGCGCTCGCGATGCGCGCGCAGCGGTCGGCACCGGCGGTTGCGCGATCGCGGGCATAGAGCACGAGCGTGGTTGCAACTTGATCGTTGCGGCTTCGTCCGGCATGCAGCGACTCGCCGGCCCCGTCGGGACACAGCTCGCGAACCCGCGCGTCGATTGCGCCGTGCACGTCTTCGGCCGCGCTCGCGCGCGCATAGGCCGCGAACGATCCGGCGGCGATCTCACGCTCGACCGCCGTCAGCGCCGTCGTCAGTGCCGCGCCGGTTTCGCGGGTTACGATCTTCCCGTCGACGAGCGCGCGGACGTGCGCAAGCGAACAGCGCACGTCGAACGGCGCGAGCACGAGATCCTCTTCGAGCGACGACCCGAACGCCAGCAGCGCCGCATCCGGCGGCGCCGCGAACCGTCCGCCCCATTGCAGCGCCGGAGAATCGGTCTCGGTCACTTCACGGCCGTCAGCGCTTCACGTTCGACTCGGGCACCAAGCTCAAGCGGCAGGCCCCACAGTTCGATGAAGCCGGCGGCCGCGTCGTGCCGGAACCGATCGCCCGCGCCGTAGGTTGCGAGCCGTTCATCGTAGAGCGCGAACGGCGAACGTGAGCCGACGACGACCGCGTTCCCTTGATGCAGCCGCACGCGCACGCTACCGGTCATCCGTCGAGCGAGCGCGCCGTTGAACGCGTCGATCGCGGTCCGCAGCGGCGACGGCCATAGGCCGTCGTAGACCAGCTCGGCATACTTTTGGTCGAGCGTCGCCTTGAACCGCAGTTCGTCGCGCGTTAGTACCAACCGTTCGAGCGCCTTGTGCGCCGCGATCAGCGTAACCGAGCCCGGACATTCGTAGACTTCGCGCGACTTGACGCCGATAACGCGGTCTTCGACCATGTCGATCCGCCCGATCCCGTGCGCGCCGGCCCGGGCATTGAGGTACGCGATCAACTGCGCGCCGTTCGCGCCGCCGGCGCCGGGAACGCCGCCGGCGAAATCGATGACGATCTCCTCGGCATCTTTGGGGCGCTTGTCGGGCGCGGCCGTCCAGGCGTAGGCCTCTTCCGGCGGCGCCGTCCAAGGATCTTCCAACACGCCCGCCTCGATCGAACGGCCCCAGAGGTTCGCGTCGATCGAGTAGGGCTTTTCGACCGTCGAGCTAATCGGCACGCCGTTTGCTTGGGCAAACGCGATCGCATCGGGCCGCGAGAGCGGCGCGTCGCGCAGCGGCGCCAGCGCCTTGATCGACGGATCGAGCGCGCGCACGGCGACCTCGATGCGAACCTGATCGTTACCTTTGCCGGTGCAGCCGTGGGCCACCGCATCGGCCCCGTACTTGTGCGCGCTTTCGACCAAAGCTGCGGCGATCAGTGGCCGCGACAGGGCCGCCGACAGCGGATAGATGCCTTCGTAAAGCGCATTTGCCCGCAACGCCGGGTAGGCGTACTCTTGGATAAAGCGCTCTCGTACGTCGAGCAGTAGCGCGTCGTAGGCTCCAAGCGCCATCGCTTTGCGTTTGACCTCTTCGAGCGCCGCCGAAGCGCCGCGGCCGGCGGTGCCGTCGCTTTCACCGAGGTCGAGGGTCATCGCGATGACCTTGTCGCCGGCGACAATGTAGCGTTTAAGCAGTACCGACGTGTCGAGCCCGCCGGAGTATGCCAGGACGATCGTGCTCATCAGTGGAGTTGCGCCTCCGCGCGCATGTCTTCAAAGCGTTGCATGACGATTGGGAGTTTCGCCGGGTCCGAGACGATGACGAGCACCGTGTCGTCGCCGCCGAGCGTTCCGAGAACTTCGTCCCAGCCGGCGCCGTCGACCGCCGACGCGACCATCATCGCGCTCCCCGGCGGCGTGCGCAGCACGATCAGGTTGACGCTGCCCTGAACCCCGACGACGAGTTCGGCGATGACGCGGTGCAGCCGGCTCGAGTACGACGGTCCGACGCCCGGTTCGACGTATTTGAACTGGGTCGTGCTGCCGAGACCGTTTCTGAGCGGAACCTTCACTAAACCAAGCTCCTTGATGTCGCGCGATATCGTCGCTTGCGTCACTTCGTAACCTTGCTGCTCGAGCAGGTGGGCGAGTTCGTCTTGCGAGTGGATCGGGCGGCTGGCGATCAGCGCCAGGATGGCGCGTTGGCGGGTCGTTTTCATACCGGCATTCCTCGCAGATCGGTCAACAGCGCGACCAGTAGGGCCTTTTGCGCGTGCAAGCGGTTCTCGGCTTGGTCGAAGACGACGCTTTGCGGTCCGTCGATGACCGCCCCTTCGACTTCCTCATCCCGGTGCGCGGGCAGACAGTGCATGAAGATCGCGTGCGGTGCGGCAGCGGTCATGAGCTCGGGTGTGACGCGGTAGGGATAGAGCATGGCGGCATTGCGTTCGGTCAGCGCCTCTTCGCCCATCGAGGTCCAGACGTCGGTGTAGACGACGTCGACGTCGCGGACGGCCCGGTGAGCGCTCGTGAACGCCCGGGCGGTCGCGCCCTGCGGTTTGCCAAGCTTTTGAAGCCGCTCGAGAAACGGCTCCGACGGGCGATGCGATGGCGGCGCGCCGAAGTTGACCGAGACGCCGCACAGCACGGCGGCCTCGGCGAGCGAGGCCGCAACATTGTTGCGGGCATCGCCGACGTAAGCCAACCGCAAGCCCGCGAGCGTGCCGAAGCGGTCCTTGATCGTCAGCACGTCGGCCAGCGCCTGGCACGGATGGGCGGCGGCCGATAGGCCGTTGATCGTTGGGACGGTCGCGGCCGCGGCGAATCGCTGGAGCGGCTCGTGGGCGTGTGTCCGGACGACGATCGCATCGATGTAGCGAGAGAGCGCCCGAGCGGCGTCTTCGGGCGTTTCTCGGGTCCCGAGCATAAACTCGCCGCCTTGAGCGAACAGCGAACTGCCGCCAAGCTGGGCCATCGCGACTTCGAACGAGACCCGCGTGCGCAGGCTCGGCTTTTCGAACAGCATGGCAAGCGTCTTCCCGCGCAGCAGGGGATGCTGCTCGTTCGGAGGCCACTCTTTGAGTTGCTGCGCCAGGTTGAGAATCGTCGCGATCTCGCCGGCCGACAGATCGTCGACGGTCAAGAAGCTTCGACCCTTAAGACTCAGCTCCACGGCATGGGCAAGCATGATCGTATTATTATGCATAGACTTGCATTAAAATGCAAGTACACCATCGTGACCCATTCGATCGGCTGCTCGTCGCCCAAGCCGCCTACGAGTCGCTGACCTTGGTCACTGCCGACCAATCCATCGCCAAGTACGCAGTCAAAATGCTCTGGGCAACCGCCGGCGGC
>JBOHTW010000100.1:0-1554 GCA_050733835.1 Vulcanimicrobiaceae bacterium
GTCGATCCCGGTCGAGATCGCGCGCTCGAGCAACGCCGGCGTGTAGGGATGCTTCTGCTTGGTGACGAGCGCCGCGTAGCGCAGGTCGGCGCTCACGACGCCGCCCGGTAGCTGGCGCCCGCCCGAACCGTCGGGTTGGTGACAGGCTGCGCAGTTCGCATGCAGCGGCGGCTGGGCGGCAACGATCTGGCCTCCGCTGGCATCTTTGCCGGTCTGAAAGATGCTGCGGCCATTCGCGATCGCGGCCGGCGTCGGCGTCCCCGCGTCGCTTTTTGGGGACGTCGAACAGCCCGCGACGGCGATCAGCCCGATCAACGTCACGCTGCCTAACGACGAGCCTCTCGTCCCCACGCGTCCCTGCTTTTACGAAGCGGGCTCGCGCGCCTTCGATCCGAAACCGGCCGGCTAATGGGGGACCTGCAGTTCGGAGTCGCGGCGGTCGTCGTTTCGCTTGGGTTCGCGCTCGTGGTCGGCGTCATCGCGCAGCGAACGCGGATCCCCTACAGCGTGGCGCTGGTCGTTGCGTCGCTGCCGCTGCAAGCCCCGCGGATTCAGGAACAATTTACGCCGGCGCTGCTGCTGATCTTCCTACCCGCGCTGATCTTCGAAGCATCGTGGAACATCGATACCGCGGCCCTCCGGCGGCGCTGGCTGGTGATCGCGGCGCTCGCCGTCCCCGGAGTGCTGCTCACGGCATTCTTCGTCGCGATCGGGCTGACGGCGGCGGGCCTGCTCCCGTTTCTACCGGCGTTGTTGCTGGGCGCAATTTTGGCTGCGACCGACCCGATCGTGGTGATCGCCTTGTTCCGGCGGCTCGCGGTGCCGACCGATCTGACGACGATCGTCGAAGGCGAGTCGCTGTTTAACGACGGCGTCGCGATCGTGCTCTACGGCGTCGCCGTGTCGGCGATCGCGGCGGGCAGCCACCAGCTCGCTCCCGGGCCGCTGGCGGGCCACGCCATCGTCGTCGCCGCAGGTGGCGCGGCGATCGGTTTCGCCGGCTCGTTGCTGGTCGCGCTCGTGCTCCGCGGCGTCGAAGATGCACCGCTGCAAATCGTCGGCACCGTCGTGGCTGCCTACGGCGCGTATCTCGTCGCCGACCGGCTCCACCTCTCGGGAATCTTCGCCGCCGTTGTCGTCGGGATCGCCTTGCGCGCGTTCAAGCACTTTCCGACGACGACGGCGGCGTCGGTCGAGATCGACCGCTTCTGGGCCGTGCTCGCGTTCTTTGCCAACTCGCTGGTCTTCATCTTGATGGGACTGCGCATCGAGTTCGAACGGATCTCGCATGAGCCGTTCCTCGTCTTGCTCACGCTCGGTCTGCTCACGCTCGCGCGCGTCATCTTGGCCTACGGAATGCTGCCGTTCTTCGGCATTCGGGGCGAGCGCCGCGGCTGGCAGCACGTCGTCGCGTTGGCGGGCATGCGCGGCGCGCTGTCGCTAGCGCTGGCGCTCAGTCTGCCGCAAGACTTACCATTTCGGCCGCAACTCATCGACGCGGTTTTCGGCGTCGTCTTCATTACGCTCGTGACCCAAGGCATCGCAATCGGTCCG
>JBOHTW010000101.1:0-7061 GCA_050733835.1 Vulcanimicrobiaceae bacterium
GTGCACGACCGCGTCAATTCGTCGGCCGTCTACGGTTTCGTCGTTGACCTGTGTTTGGTCGAAGTCGACCGCGCGACCGGGAAGATCGCGATCGACCGCTACGTCTCGGTGCACGACACCGGTCGCATGCTCAACCCCCTGATCGCGGAGGGCCAGATTCGCGGCGGGTTCGCGCACGGAATCGGCGGCGCGCTGCTGGAGGAGATCGTCTATGACGAATCCGGCGCGCTGTTGTCGGGCTCGTTCGTCGATTATCTGTGTCCGACGGCGGCCGAGATTCCGCCCCTGACGATCGGACACGTCGATCTGCCGTCGCCGTTGACGCCCCTCGGCGCCAAGGGCATCGGTGAAGGCAACTCAATGAGCGTGCCGGTGACGATCGCCAATGCGGTCGCCGATGCTCTTGGGCTCGACGATATCGCGCTACCGCTGACGCCGCATCGCATCTGGCAGCAGGTCCAGCGATGAAGCCGGCGCGGTTCGACTATTACCGGCCCGAGACCGTCGACGAAGCATTGTCACTTCTGAGGGAATTGGGATCGGAGGCCAAGGTATTGGCCGGCGGGCAGTCGCTCGTGCCGGTGATGAACATGCGCCTGGCCGCGCCGACGGCCGTCATCGACATCAACGCGCTGACCGAACTCGATGCGTTCGGCTGGGACGCCGGCGAGCTGCAGGTCGGCGCGCTCGTTCGTCAAGCCGCACTGGAACGCGCTCCAACGGTCCGGCAACGGACATCGCTGCTCGCCGCCGCGCTGCCGTTCGTCGGGCACCGGCAAACGCGCAGCCGCGGGACGCTCTGCGGTTCGCTAGCCCATGCCGATCCGAGCGCGGAGCTGCCGCTCGTAATGGTGGCGCTCGGTGGTGAACTCGACGTGCGCTCGCAGTCGGGTCGGCGCTCGATCCCCGCGAGCACGTTTTTTCAGTCATACTTTACGACCGAGCTCGAGGCCGAAGAACTCGTCGTCGCGGCGCGGTTGCCGGCCGATTCAGGTCGACGCCGCTACGCTTTTGAAGAGTTTGCGCAACGACACGGAGATTTTGCGCTCGCGTCGGCGGCCTGCGCCGTCGAATGCGACGATACCGGCAAGCTAAGCTATGCTACGTTGGTGCTGGGCGGCGTCGACGAACGGCCGTTCGTTGTCGATACCGCGGACCTGGTCGGTCGGTTGCCTGTAGACGAGATGATTGCGACCGCCTGCGAACGCGCGGCGATCGGCTGCGATCCGCCGAGCGACCATCATGCAAGCGCCGCCTATCGCCGACAACTCGCCCGAACGTTGGCCGGTCGCGTCCTCCGGCGCGCGCTTGCGCCGCTGGAGGCAATGGCGTGATCGCGCAACGCAACGACGAACGCGCGACCATCAGCTTGACGCTCGATGGACGAACCGTCAGCGGTGAAGCGACACCGCGCATGCTGCTTTCCGACTTCCTGCGGCAGAGTTGCGGGAAAACCGAGGTGCATGTCGGGTGCGAGCACGGCATCTGCGGCGCGTGCACGGTTCTGCTCGATGGCGAGCCGGTCCGTAGCTGCCTTTTGTTCGCGGTTCAACTCGACGGTCGAACGATCGAAACGGTTGCAAGCCTCGGCAGCCGCAACGCGCTTTCGCCGCTGCAGGCGAGCTTTCAACGCCATCATGCGCTGCAATGCGGCTTCTGCACGCCCGGCATCCTGGTCTCGGCGCAGGCGTTCCTCGACGAGCATCCGGCGCCGACGCAGCGCGAGGTCGTCGAGATGCTCACCGGCCATCTCTGCCGCTGCACCGGCTATGCCCCGATCGTCGACGCCGTCCTCGATTGCGCGCGCGAACGAGGCGACGGCGTCGCATGAATCTCGGCCTCTCGTTGCTCGCCGCGGCCGAGCGTGACCCGACTAAGCTCGCGTTGGTCGACGGCGAGCTGCGGCTGTCGTACGCAGCTTGGCTGAGCCGAATTCGGCACGTGGCCAATGGGCTGCGGGAGTTTGGGCTAAAGCCGAACGACCGGCTGTTGGTCGCGCTCAAAAACGGCGAGCCGATGACGACGCTGTATTGGGCGTGTCAGACGATCGGCGCAGTCTTCGCTCCGGTCAACTGGCGCCTCGGTCGCACGGAGTTCGCGTACGTCGTCACCGATGCCAGGCCGGCCTTGGTCGCATTCGAACCGGCGAGCGGTCTGCTCGGTGAGGCCGCGCAATCATCGGAGCTCGCGACGATCGGCATCGGCGGCGCGCGCGGCGCGCAGGCGATGTTCGAATCACTGCTAGCGGGTCCAGAGTTCGCCGGCGAGTTCGTGCCGGACGATCGCATCTCGTTGCTGCTGTATACGTCGGGGACGACCGGCCGGCCCAAAGGCGTGCCCCGGTCGCATCGGGCCGAGCGGGCGGCGGCGGTCGCGCACGTTGCACAAAACCGTTACGGCCCGCATGAAGTGACGCTCGGCGTGATGCCGCTCTATCACACGATGGGCGTCCGCTCACTGATCGCGATGGCGCTGCTCAACGGCGTTTTCGTGGCGCAGCCGCAGTTTCGCGTCGCTGAGGCGTTGGCGGCGATCGAACGCGAACGCGTGACCAACCTGTACCTCGCCCCAACGCTATACTTTGACTTGCTCAAGGCGCCGGAACTTGGTTCGCACGATCTTCGATCCTTGCGTAAACTGGGGTATGCCGGTGCGCCGATGTCACCGAGCCTCGTCGAGCGCTGTTTCGAGGTATTCGATCCAGAGATATTCGTCAATCACTACGGCTCGACCGAGGTCTACACGTTCTCGATCTATGACCGGTTGCGCGAAAAGCCGGCCTGTGCGGGTCGCGCCGGAATCAACGAACGCCTGCGCGTCGTGGCGGTTGGTGCGCGGACCGCCGACGAGGTCGTGCCACGCGGCACGACCGGCGAGATTGCGGTCGACCTGTCGTCGGAAGAAGCGTTCGCCGGGTACTGGCATCGACCCGATGCCGATGCGCGGGCGATTCGCAGCGGCTGGTATTTCACCGGCGATCTCGGCCGACTGGACGACGACGGCGACCTGTTCGTCGTCGGCCGGGTCGACGACATGATCATCACGGGCGGCGAGAACGTCTATCCAATCGAAGTCGAGGACGTCTTGGCGAGCCATCCCGAGGTTGCCCGAGTGGCCGTCATCGGGGTCGACGACGATCGTCTCGGCGCTCGGATCGTCGCCTACATCGAGCCTGCCGGTTCGAAAGTGTCCGCCGACCTACTCGATCGCCACTGCATCGAGAGCGGGATGACGGCGTTCAAGCGGCCGCGCAACTACGTCTTCATCAAGAACCTGCCGTTGTCGCCGTCCGGCAAGGTTTTGCGTATGAAATTGCGTTCAGGCGAGTTCGAACCACTCACCGAGGGGAGTCTGCGATGATCGCCCATACCGACGGGGAACTCTTGCGCGCGCATTCGCTGGCGGCGGACGTCGACCGCGAGCGGCACCGCGCGTCGATCGTGCTGGACGATCCGGCGCACCACAATCCGGTTCCGTTTGCGGCGCGCGCGGTCGTCCGCCGGCTTTTTGAAGAGTTCGGCGACGACGACGGCATTCGGGTCATTATCTTGCGCGGCGCAGGCGATCGCGCGCTCAGCGCCGGCGGCAACATCGCGCAGTTTCTCGAGAACTCCCCCGAAGCGCTCTCCGATCTCGCTTGGAACGTCGGCGCGCCGGAGCGTTGCCCGAAGCCGGTGATCGCGGAGTTGAAGGGCTTTGCGTTCGGCGTCGGCCTCGAGTTTTCGCTCGCGTGCGACTTCCGAGTCGCCGGCGAGAGCACGTTGCTGGGTCTGCCGGAGATTCGATTGGGAATGATTCCGGGTAGCGGCGGCAGTCAGCGCGTCGCGCGCATCGCGGGGTTGGGGCGCGCGAAGGACATGGTGATGCGTGGCCGTCGCATCCCCGCAGCCGAGGCCCATGAATGGGGCCTACTGACGACCGTCGTGCCGGATGCGGATTTACGCCGTAGCGTGGACGCACTCGCCGACGAGCTTTGCGCGCTGTCGCCAATCGCGTTGCGCGCCGCAAAACGCGTGCTCAATGCGGCCTACGAGGCCCCGCTTCATGTGACGATGGGCTTCGAGGGCGAGACGTACGCGCGGCTTCGCTCGACGCCCGACTTCCACGAAGGCGTCAATGCATTCGTGGAAAAGCGCCCGCCGCGTTTCCCGAGCCTCAACGGTGAGGCCGACGCGACCCACTGCCACTAAATTGCGGACAGTTAACTCAGGAGAATATCATGACCACTGGCGTTACCGTCCCCGGTATATCCGCGAGCAGCGATGCGAAACAGGCGATTACCGCGACCCTTGCGGCGGTCATCGGCTGGTCGTTCGACCTGTTCGATCTGTTCATCATTCTGTTCGTCGCGCCGACAATCGCGCCGATTTTCTTCCCGTCGAGCAGCCCGACGCTCTCGCTCGCGGGCGTCTACGCCGCCTTTGCCGTAACGCTCTTGATGCGGCCGGTTGGCGCGGCATTGTTCGGCCCATATGCCGATAAGCATGGGCGGCGCCAGGCATTGGTGGTCACGGTGGTAGGCGTCGGCATCGCCACTGTGCTCATGGGCGCGTTACCGACCATCGGCCAAGCCGGTCTGATCGCCCCAATTCTGTTCATCATTCTGCGGCTGATCCAAGGCGTCTTCGTCGGCGGCGTCGTCACGTCGTCGCACACGATCAGCACCGAGTCGGCCCCGCCACACCTGCGCGGCTTCTTGTCGGGATTGATCGGCGGCGGTGGTGCGGCACTGGGTGGATTGCTGGCGTCGATCGTGTTCTACATCGTGTCATCGATCTTCGCCGGCCCGGCGTTCAGCATTTGGGGCTGGCGGTTCATGTTCTTCTCGAGCATCCTTGGCGTTATCTGCGGATTGTTCGTCTTTCGAACGCTCGACGAGTCGCCGATGTGGACCAACCTGCACGACCAGCGGGGCGCCGTCGAGCATACGCCTTTGCGGACGCTGTTCTCGGGCAAGCATCGGACAATCGTGCTGTTGAACATCATGGTCGCGGCGGGGGCCGGCAGCGCGTACTACCTGACGTCCGGCTACATTCCAACGTTCCTACGCGTCGTCAACAAAGTCCCCAAAGCCGAGACCGGCTTGATCTTGATCGTGGCGAGTCTGATCATCTTGGTCGTCGCGCCGCTGGTCGGCCATGTTAGCGAGCTGATTGGGCGGCGGCCGACGTTCCTGATCATCGGGGTCGTCAACCTTATTGCCATCCCGATCCTTTATTCGCAGTTCGGCAAGCTGGCCGGCGACGCGACCGGTCCAATCACGTTCTACGTCTTGTTGCTCACGGTCTTGGGCAACGCCGCTTATGCCCCGGTGCTGGTCTTTTTGAACGAGCGGTTCCCAACGGCTATTCGGGCGACCGGGACGGCGCTGTGTTGGAACGTCGGGTTCGCGATCGGCGGCATCATGCCGACGTTCGCAACGCTCGCCAGCAAGGGTTTTGCCAATCTGTCGTTGAGTTTGACGATTTTCTTGGAGGCGGCGATGGTCGTCTATTTGATCGGGGCCTTGGCGACGCCCGAGACCAGAGGCCGGTTCGAGTAAATGCGATGATGACAAATCGATTAGAACGGCTTGTTGGACAGACCGCGATCGTGACTGGCGGCGCGAGTGGCATCGGTGCGGAGTACGTGCGCGCGTTTGCCGCGGCCGGTGCGCATGTTGTCATCGCCGACGTGCGCCGCACGGAGGGCAAGGCGCTCGCCGCGGAGATCGCCGGTTTGAATGGCGCGAAGGCGGCGTTCGCCCCGACCGACGTTACGCGCGAAACCGAAACGTACCAGATGGTCGAGACCGCGCGCTCGCTCGGCGGCACGGTCGATATCCTGATAAACAACGCGGCGATCTATCAGGACCTGGGCGCAAAGCGAACGTTCGAGGAGATATCGGTCGAGGAGTGGGATCGCGTGATGGCCGTCAACGTGCGCGGAATCTGGGCCTGCGCGAAGGCGGTTGCGCCGGCGATGCGCGGTCGCGCGTACGGTAAGATCGTGAACATCGCTTCAGTGGTCGACAACATGGGTGCGGCCGGGTTCGCGCACTATGTCGCCTCGAAGGCCGCGGTCGGCGGCCTGACCCGCGCGCTTGCCCGCGAACTTGGCGGCGATGGCATCACGGTCAACGCCGTCTCTCCTGGTCTGGTATCAAACGAGTCCTCGTTCCGGCTCAACGATCCCGGGTACGTTGGGCAAGCTGCCGAAGGACGTTCGATCAAGCGCGAGATGTTACCGACAGATCTCGTCGGCGCGGTGTTGTTTCTGGCTTCGCCGGCGAGCGACTTCATCACTGGTCAGACGCTGATCGTCGACGGCGGCGGCGTCTTTCGCTAAGGAGTTTGACAGCATGCGAACCGAGAAAACTCACGTGGATGCCGTCGACGACGTCGACCTGGTCGCGGCCGAGGACCCGCTCGACGACGTAGCCTATCGCCTATACCGAAAAGCCGTGCGGTTCGGAACGTGGGACCCGGCGGCGGTCGATTTGAGCGGCGAGCGCGAGCGTTACCTCGAGATGGAGCCTCGGCTACGGCATTATCTCGAACGCTTTTGCGCCGCGTTTCACAATGCCGAGGAGAACGTCGCGCGAGTCTTCGGGCCGTGGGTGATGGCCGGTCGGACGACCTGGCAGCAAGCGTTTCTGAGCACTCAGCTCATCGAGGAGTTCAAACACATGGATTTCTTCGAGCGCTATTTTGAGGCGGTCTTTGGTCATATGCGCTACAACGTGGCGCTCGCCAACCCGGTGCACGACGCGCTCGACCAACGCGGAGCGAAGCTAATCGAGAGCCTCAACCACGATGACGACGAGCGCGAGTTGCGGTTGGTCGAAGCGACGACGCACTATCAGGGCATCATCGAAGGCGTGCAGGCGACGACCGGCTATCTGATCTTTCTCGACGTCTTTGCGCGCCGTGGCTACCTTCCTGGCCTGTCGGAGGGCTTTCGCAACATTCAACGCGATGAGGGGCGCCACGTGAGCTTCGGCTTGCAGCTCTTGCGACACTACGCACACAAAGACACGCGTTTTGCGCGCCGCATCCGCGAGATGTACGAGGAGTATCTGC
>JBOHTW010000102.1:0-3113 GCA_050733835.1 Vulcanimicrobiaceae bacterium
CGCGTCCGCTCGGCTTCGGCGCGGTCGGTAACGTCCTCGCCGAGAAAGTCGAGCGTCGCCGTCAACCCGTCGTCGTTCAGCGCGCGTACGGCGGCGATTGCCGTCGCGATCGTCTCGCCCGGAACAAACCGTTTGGCGAGGAAAAAGAAGTGCTTCTGAAAGCTGGAATCCGGTGCCAGCAACCGTTCCATGATGGCCACGGCTCGTTTGCGTTCGACTTGATTAAATCTTAACCTTGGCAGCCCGCGGGGCCGAGGCACTGAAGCCGGCGCATGCGAAACCAATGCTATGGGGACCGCGCCGAGGTCGACGCGACGCGTGCTTGTCGTCGAAGATGACGCCGAGGTTCGGGGGCTCTTCGAGTACGCGCTCGGAACGGCGTACGAATTGACGCAAGTTGCCGACGCCGAGTCGGCGTGGCTACTGCTCGACGGCGAATCGCGATTCGATGCCGTCGTCACCGATTTCGCGCTCCCGGGGCTTTCAGGGCTCGGGCTGCTCGCACGGGTGCGAACGTCGTCGCGACTGTCCGATATGCCGATCGTAATCGTCAGCGGTCACGGCGAGCCGCTCCGCCGCGGGGCATTGCGCGCCGGTGCCGACGGCTATCTTGCTAAACCGTTTGCGGTTCGAGAGCTGCGGACGGCGCTCTCGATCGCGATCGAACAACGGGCTCGCGCAGTCTGACGGCGTATTTGCCTGGGCGATGCCCGTCGGGTCGCTCGTTCGAATCCTCGTCCTCGCCGGATCGCTCGCACTCGACGTATTCGCCGTCTCAGTCGGCGTTGGCGTTCGCGGTGCTCCGCGCGGCCAGAAGGTTCGCATCGGAGCCGCGTTTGCGCTAGCCGAAGTGACGATGACGCTGATCGGCGCGGGGATCGGCAGCGTCATCGACCGGCTCCTCGGCAGCGTCGCCGGCTACATTGGTTTTGCCGCGCTCATCGGGGTCGGGATCTACATGGTCGTCGAGGCGGTCCGCGACAGCGGGGGTGGGCTCGACCTGTCGCGCGGCTGGGGCCTGGTACTGGCGGCGCTCTCGATCAGCCTGGATTCACTCGGCATCGGTTTCTCGATCCTCTACATCGGCGTCCCGTTCGGGCCGGCCCTGGCCGCAATCGCGATCGCATCGGTCAGCGCCACCTGGCTTGGACTGGCATTCGGTGCGGCCCTCGGCACACGCGTCGGCGAACGCTCGGGGATCCTGGCGGGCATTTTGCTAGCGCTGACCGGCGCCGCGTTCGCCGTGCTGAAGTGGCTCGGATGACCGCGACCGTTCGCGTCTGGACGGGAACCGCGATATTTGCAGCCGGCTATTTCGCGCTTGGGGCCGACCGCTATGCGACCTATCACTCGGGAGCCGATCTCGGCCTGTTCACCCAGTCGATCGCGACGGTTTTTCACGGCTTTAGGAATTCGGTCGAAGGCGGCAGCCACTTCACGGTGCACTTCTCGCCGATCTTATATTTGTGCGCGCCGGTCTTGCTGGCGATGCGCTCGCCGCTGGCGCTGGTTGGGCTGCAAGCCGTGGCCTGTGCGCTGGCTGCGCCGCCGCTCTATTTGTTCGCGCGCCGCCGCGTCGGCGAGTCGTTGGCGTCCGGCGTCGCGGTCGTCGCGTTGCTCTACCCGCCGCTCGCCGGCGTTACGTTCGCGGATTTCCACGAAAATGGATTCGCACCGGCGGCAACGATGTGGCTGTTGTGGGCGGTCGATGCGCGCCGCTGGCGCTGGGCGGCGCTGTTCGCCGTCCTGACGCTGGCGGTCAAAGAAGATCAAGCGGTGATCGTCGGTTGCGCGGCGATCTTTGCGATCGTCTATTTCGTCCGCCGCGGCGAACGCGCCGGCGTCGTCTTCGGGGTTGCGGCGCTCGTTGCGGCGGCGGTCGTTTTCGTTGGCTTCTTCGCCGTCGTCCGGCCGCTGGCGGGTGCCCGCGATCTTTGGGGGCCGCTCCATTTCTACTCGTGGAGCCGGCCGGTCGCCGACGCGACGCCGTGGTGGTCGTTGGCGCGTCCGAGTTATTTTGTCGAGGCGATGATTCCGCTGGCCTTCGTAGGGATTACCCAGCCGCTGTTTTTGCTGGCGCTGCCCGGATTCGCCGAGGACCTGCTCTCGCATGAATCGATCACGTTCACGATGGGCCAACACTATGCGGCCGTCTGGATCGGCTACGTCCTGGCGGCGTTCGCGGCCGGCATCGCGGCGATTGCGCGCCGCTCCGCACCGCGTGCAGTGACGGTCGTTCGGACATGTACCGTCGTCTGCGTGCTCGTACTCGCGTTCGCGAGCCCAACGCATTGGGGTCACTATCTTCGATCACGCGATCCGCACGACCGCGAACTCGATCGCACGATCGCCCAACTGCCGGCCACGATCGCGGTCGGCACGCACGACGAGATTTTCGCGCACCTCGGATTCGACCCAAATGCCTCGCTTGGACTCACGCGTGATCCGCGCTACGCGCTCGTCGACGGGACGTTTGCAACGTCGTATTGGGTGCAGCGCATGCAGCCGCGGCTCGAGCTCGAGGTCGATGCCGGCCGCTACGCGCTGGTCCGCAGCGCCCAGGGCATCCGGCTCTACGAACGGATCGGTCGGGCGGGCGGTCGACGGAACGCGGCGCGAGATCGCGAAAGCGAATCGCCGTGGACGTTGGAGCGGCGCTCGTCGATCTCGCTCTCGCGCACGGCCGCGACGCGATAGCTGTCGTCGGAACGGCGAAAAACGTCGGCAAGACGGTTGCATTCGCGGCAATTTGCGACGCGCTCGAGCGGCGCGAGACCGTGGCGGGCGTAGTCGCGATCGGCCGCGACGGCGAGGCCGTCGACGCACTCGATGCCGCCCCGAAACCGCGGCTGCGATTGCGGGCCGGGACGCTGCTGGCGACCGCGCAGGCGTTGGTCGGCCGGCACCCGGCGCTTGAACTCGTGGCGGAGAGCGATGAAACCAGCGCCCTCGGCCGGATCGTGATCGCCCGCGTGCGCCGAACCGGCACCTACGAATTCGCCGGTCCGCCGACCGCGCGCGGCGTGCGCCGGATCGTCGATCGGCTGCGCGAGCACGGCGCGCGAACGGTGGCGATCGACGGCGCCATCGACCGGATCGCCGCGTTGCGCGAC
>JBOHTW010000103.1:0-3469 GCA_050733835.1 Vulcanimicrobiaceae bacterium
GGATCACCGATGTTCTCGCATCCGTTGCTCGTTAAGACCTTCATGATCGCCGCCGTCGGCGCCTCAACGCTCGCACCGCTCGCTGCGCGCGCCGGCGAGGTTGGGAGCCGCGTCGAAAACCAACACGACCGCCTCGCGCAGGGTGTCCGCAGCGGCCAGTTGACCCGCGGCGAGTTCGCTCGCGACCAGTCCCGTCTCCACCGGGTCAACGCGCAACGGCACGCCGACCTCCGCGCCAACGGCGGGCATCTAACCTCTGGTGAGACGGCCAAACTCAACCGCGAGTTGAACCGCAACTCGAACAACATCTACTTCACCAAGCACAATCGCGCCGACCAGCCCGGGGTCTAAGGCCGAAAGCCGTGCGGCGAATCGCTCGCATGTATCGTGGGAAAGCGGTCGGGTCAGGTGGTCGCTCGGCGCTTCGGCGTTATCGTCGGGCTGGCCGGAGCTTGTCTCGCGCTCGCCGACTGCGCGCACCAACTCGCCGGTCCGATCCCGACGACGCCGCGAACTCACTTAAGGCGCAGACGGTCTCCGGCTGCTTCGATTTACCAATTGCGCCGTAAAGCCCCGGCGTTCAGGCCGGGGATATAAGGCGCTACGCGCGTAGACGGCCGACGCTCTTGACTGAGGATGGATGAACCGGCCCTGCGGTAAGCGCTGTCAGGCAGTAACGAGCGTGAGCCTTATCGCGTCCTCGCCGACAGGATTGGTGTCAACAAGGCGGAGCGGCGGTCGGGCATGAGCGAAGTATGGTTTGCCGCGGCCAAGAACAAACGGACGAAAGTAGAGTTGATATTCGTCGATCAGACCGAGGTCCGTGAGACTCGCCGCTAGATCGGGCCCGGCAACGTCGATGACGCCGACCACCTCCGCCTTCAGCCGGCGTGCGAAGGCTTCGAGATCGTCGCCGACAAGCGTGGCGTTGGCGCCGACCGACGTTAACGAGCGTGATGCAACCCATTTCGGTTGCGCGCGCCACGCCACCGCGAATTCGTGCTCGCTCGCGTCCCACTCCGGTCGGTCCTCGTCCCAATAACGCATCACCTCGTACATGCGACGACCGTAGAGACTGCCCGCTGAGTCGCGCACGTGGTCGATCCAATAGCGAAAGAGCGCAATGCCTGGGCCAGGCGAATGAAGCGGCGGCTCCAGCTCGCCCTCAACGCCGGCAACGTAGCCATCGAGAGACTGCATCATTCCAAAGACAAACTTCGCCATATTCCCGCACCTCCGACCAAGCTGTAGCTTCAATAACGACTAAGCCCTAGCAGTTAACCGCATAGCACGCAGATCGCCTCCACCAACCCGCTGGAACGCGTCAACGCCGAGATCAAGCGGCGCACCGACGTCGTCGGCATCGTCCCCAACGACGCGGCCATCGTGCGCCTCGTTGGTGCGCTCTTGCTTGAACAGAACGACGAATGGCAGCTCCAGCGATGCTACGTGCAGATCCGAAGGACTCAAGACCGTCAGCGACAATCAGCTCCATCGAATCTCAGCCGTCGTCAACGGCTGAGATCGGCAACCAGCCAAGCGTCGTCATACACCACTCCGCGGGACACGATCTTTGCCGAAACATAAAGACCCTATCTAATTTCGCTCCACCCGCCATGGAACACGAGATCCGCGCGTCGGCGCTGCAATTCGTCCGAAAATTGAGCGGCTTCGCGCGACTATCCAGCGCAAACGAGGCGGCTTTCAATCGCGCCGTCGATCAAGTGACGCAGGTCGCACAGACCTTTTCGGTCGTGGGAATCGTCGTTTCGTAGTCTAGGGTCATAACGGCCTAATCGTACGCTTTAGCCGTACGGTTCGTCAAATCCTAAGGCGAGCAGCGCGCCGACCAAGAGAGTCGTCAACAGTCTTCTCATGAGATCTCCCTTCTTCGAACTCGACGAGCGTGCGCCGGTGCGTTCGCTAAAGCGGCACCCGCGTCGTTAGGGATGAAATCTCGGTGGGCGGTGACGTCAGGTGACTTCGATCGTGAGTGCTGGGAGCTTGCTGTCGTCTGCTTCGATGGTCCAACGCTGACTGGCCGCGATTGGCGGCACACGGGTCATCGATCCGGTGGAAACGAGCTCGCCGGCGCGGACGTCGCGACCAACGCGGGCTAGATCCTCGCGCAACCAGGTCAGCGATCCGACGGGACCCCCTTCGACATCGGCGGCGCAACCGAGCTCCACGACCTCATTGTCGCGCAGCAGCCGCACTCGCATGCTTGATAGCCGCGCGGCTGATTGGGTCGAGAACGGACGCCGTTCGCCTACGAGGAGCATGGCGTGCAGTCCAAAATCGGCGATTGCGTCGTTCCATCCGAACGCCCAATCCTTGACGTGGCTCTGCACGATTTCGAAGCCGAGCGCTGCCCAGGCGACGCCGTCGTGACCGATGCCAAGCACGACTTCGGGCTCGATGCGCGGTCCGAGCAATCCGCTTGCATCGACGGTTGACGTGGCGGCAATCGTCTCGACATAGACGGTTGCGGCCATTTGCCCGTCCGCGTCAAATTGTGCGCGAACGGCGGGATTGGTGAAGCCGACTTTGTATCCGGCAGGGCGGTCGCCGGCTGTGATGCGCAGTTCGCGCAAGCGCTCGGCAATGGCGCGTGCATCGGCTTGGGTGAGCTGGGGCGCGGTGCGGCTTGGCGCTTCGACGGTCGCCCGGTCGCGCCACGCTCGCATGAGCTGCTGCGCAATGGCCTCACAATCGACGCTCTTCGTTTGCATCGCAATGCCTTCGCATCGCTGGGCGCCGTCTCATGCCGTCTCCTGTGCCGGCCAAGTGTGTGGCGCGCTACACGCCAGCCGCCGAACGTGACCGTGATCAGCTTTATGCCGCGATTCGCCAGTCGGGCTTCGGATTCGTGGCCGAGGACGCGCACATCGAGGACTCGATCGGGTTGGATTGCAACGGGAGTATCGTGATTGCGTTGTCAATTCGGGCTATAGCGCGCCCCTGGCGGTTGCGGGTGCAAAATCCGGTGCGCTGAATGTCTGGAACGCCGACGCTCACTCGGCGGGGCCAATCCAATCCATTCAGATCGGTACCATCTTGGCAGACGGCACCAACATTGCGCCGATGGCGTACAATCCCGTAACCCAGTTGGCCTACCTCTCCAACGCGAGCGATTCGAGTGACCCAACGACCGTGATACCACACGTGGACGAATCCAGTCGTCGGGCCAAACCTGAGCCCGGACGGGCCGCCGGCACGTGTACGTATCGTCTTGGAACGGACAGGGGCGGAGCCGTCTACGCTTTCAGCCGCTGAGACCGCGGCTAGGCGGGCGCCAGTTCCTTCTCCATCTTGGGTTCGTACCGGGCCGCGGCGGCGGCGCCGTTGCAACGTGCGCGTTTTGCGAGCGCGGCTTGACCCGCCGCCCACTTCGCCGAATCACCGCGCCAAGCTTCCATCGCCGACTGATGCAGCGCGCGACCGTACGAAAACGTGATCGGCCACGGTG
>JBOHTW010000104.1:0-9627 GCA_050733835.1 Vulcanimicrobiaceae bacterium
CTCGACGCGAACGACCGACTGCGGGCCCAAGCGCGTGCGCCCGATGTCGCCAAAGATGACGTCGGCTAAGCCGCCGGCCTGCGTCGTCAACGTGTCGCCGTCGTTGGTGCGCTCGGCGGTGTCGACCGGCCGTGCGTCGCCGGTCGCCGACTGGATGCTCACCTTGCCTGCAACGCGGCTGACGACGGGAATCGCATCGGCGCCCGGGACCACGGCTGGCAGACCGGCCATAATGAACGCGCCGGCGACCGCCGACGCGATGGCGCGGCGGCTCAACTCGGCGGCCGGCACCTTGCGCGTCTTCACCGTTGCATCTTTGACGCTGCGGTTGCAAGACGCTTGCGACCGGCGTTAGGAATCATGGGTACCCCACGCCGGGACAATGCCCGCCACCCGAGGACTTGCTCCCGCGGCACGGTAAGTCCACGGCATGAACGCCGGACCGCGCTTCCCGCGCTCGCTCCTGCGCACCGCGTTCGCGGCGTTGCTGGCGCTTGCCGTGCTCGGTGCCGCCGCGCCGAAACGACCGGCCGCAACGCCGAAACCAAGTGCCCCGCTCAGTGGCCGGCCGGCCGCTCAGGCGGCGTACCACGCCGCCGTTGCCGACGAACGCGCGCGGCGCTTCGGCGACGCCGAGCGCACGTTCATTGCCGGCGAAGTCGCCGACCCGCACTTTGCCGACAACTTCTTCGGGCTGGCCGAAATGTTCGTCAAGCGCGGCAACTTGATCGGCGCCGACATTCAGTTGCACACGCTGCTCGGTTTGGATCCCAAGACGCCGGGAGCAAACTATCGGCTCGGAACCGTTGAGCTTGCCGAACACCTCTACGGCCAGGCGGCCGCGAGCTTCGGCGCCGAATTGCAGCTTCGCCCGAAATATAAGCCCGCGATCAGCGGCCAAGAGCAAGCGCTGGCGCTGCTGCAAAAAGACGAGAACCAGAAGGGCTTGGCGGCCGCGACCGCGGTAAAATCGCCGGCGAGCACTTCGGCACCAAGCACGCCGCAGCCAAAGCGGACCGAGCCCGCGGCGCGACCGCAACAACCGCGCGCGGTCGTCGTCCAGACGCCGCCGCCACCGCCACCGTCGCCGGCGCCAAGCCCGGCACCGCAACGGCTGGTTGCCGCCGCCGAGCACGTCGAACTGGCGCCGTCGACGATCGCCGATGCTGAACAATATCTGTTGGCGGCGGCGGCCGACTTCGATTTCACGCGCGCGCTACCGAAAGTGACGCCGCCGAGCGACATCGCGACCCTCAAGCGCGAACTGACGCTCGCCGCCGAATTAAAGAAACCCAACGCCGACCGGTTGAACGAGCTTGGCACCGAGGCGCTGCTCGTCGGCCGGGTCGATCTCGCGCGCACGGCGTTCGGCGTCGCCGCCAAAGTGAACCCGAGCGACTGGCGCAGCCCGTACTTGGCGGGGCTCGCCGCCCAGATCGCGGGCGACGGCGCGGCGGCGCGGCTGAGCTATCGCGAATCGCTGACGCGCAATCCGCGGCCGGAGGCCTACACGAGCCTGGCGATTCTGGATCTTGCCGACGATCATCTCGACGCGGCGTTCGTCCAAGCGAATCAGGCGGTGAAACTCGATGGCGGTTACGAGCCCGGCCGGTTCACCGCCGGCATGCTGGCGCTTGCGCTGCAAAACGTGCACGCCGCCGACGAAAATCTTACGAAGGCGATCGCGCTCGGCCAAGCGCCGGAGCGAACGGCGTTTTTTCTCGGCGCGGTGAAAGGCGCGAAGCCGCAAGCCTCGGCCGACATCACCCGCTGACGGTTAGCTGCCGGTTCCCGAATAACGCCGCAGACCGGCCCGCCAGACCGCATACGCGAGCCCGAACGCGACCAAGCCGACCACTGGGGTCAGCAACCCGATCTGCGGCGCGAGCGCAAGCCCGCTCTCGGACTTGTGCAACAGATACGTCGCCGGCAGATAATTCATGAACGCGAACGGCAAGAAGAACGTCAGGATGATGCGTACCGGCCGGGTATAAATGCTGGTCGGATACCGGGTGAAGTCTTGCTCCAGCGACATCACGACCCACCGCAGCGTATCGACTTGCACGACCAAGAACGCCAACGTCGCGATCAGCAGTTGGATGGCAAAGTCGATCAGCGCGCCGCCGATCATCACCAGTGGAACGTAGAGCAGCAAGGTTGCGTCGACTTGAACGCCGCTATAGGCGACGGCCAGCGGAAACAGCACGAACGCCATGATCAGTTCGTCCGGCCACACCTGCTGCGGAATCGTCATCGCTTGGAAGAGTGGATCGAGCGGGCGAACCAGGAACCGGTCGAACCGGCCCTCGCGGACCATCGTCGGCACTTCGCCGACGGTGAAGAAAAAGGTATTGTGAAATGCATGGCCGAGCATCCAGAGGCTGTAGAGAAAGAACATCTGCCGGAAGTCCCAGCCGTTCATCGATGGGAACGCGTGCAGGGTCACCCACAACGCCGCGATCGCGGTGCCGTGATAGACGACGGTGAACGCCGCCCAAAAGAAGAAGTTGGTGCGGTACTCGAGCATCGTCAGCAGATTGATCCGCCAGTATTGGATGTAGGTTGCTAAGCTCACGTCGCGTGCCCGCCGCCTCCGACCACTCGCTTACCGCCGTCGCGCCGTACCGGCTCGATCTGACGGTGAACGTCCTGCGTCGCTTCTCGACCAACCTCGTCGATCGCTTCACCGCCGACGGCCGGTATCTGCGCGCGCTCGCAATCCCCGCGGGCGCGGCGATCGTCGAGGTCGCGCAGACGGAACCAACCCGGCTCGCCGTGCGGTTGCACCAAGCAACGGGTGACCGCGCGGCATTGCTGGCGACGGTCGGCGAGATGCTTGGGGTCGATCGGGAACTCGGCGCGTTCAACCGCGGTTCCGACCGCATCCCGTGGCTGCGGTCGCTCGCGCGCCGGATGCGCGGCGTCAAACCGCCCCGCTATCCGACCCTCTGGGAGGCGTGCGTCAACGCCGTCGTCTTCCAACAGGTCTCGATTCATGCCGCCGGTGCGATCTTGGGACGCGCGATCGCGGCACTTGGCCAACCGCATTCGCTCGGCGACGTGTCGTTGCACGCGTTTCCGCGGGTGGAACAATTCGCCGCGGCCGAGCCCGAGCAACTGCGCGGCTTCGGCTTGAGCGCCGGCAAAGTTGCGACTTTGCAACGGATCGCCGCCGCGCTCGCCGACGGGGCACTCGATGCGCGAACGATCGAACCGCTCGACAGTCCGGCGGCGGCGCAGGCGCTCTGCGCGGTCAAGGGCATCGGCCCGTGGACGGCGGCCGTCATGCTGCTGCGCGGCTTCGGCCGGCTCGACGTCTTCCCGGCCGGCGATTCGGGCGTCGCGCGCAGCCTGCGGCACATTGCCGGCGACGCGCCGGTCGACGTCGAGCAGGCGCTCGGGGTTCTCGGCGCGCAGCGCGGGATGCTTTATTACCACCTGCTGCTGGCGCGGCTGGAGGCCAAAGGGCTGCTCGCCGCCGGCACCTGAAACTCACGGCCGGTCCATGGCGATTGGAGTGCGTACGATGCAAACGACGGGACAGACGGCGAGCGGTGTTTCGATTCAGCGATCGGGTGACCGGATGGTCTTCGATCACGGCTGGTTGAAGACGTACCACTCGTTCAGCTTCGCGGAGTATTTCGATCCGCACAACTTGAGTTGGGGCGCGCTGCGCGTCTTCAACGACGACACGGTTGCGCCGGGTCAGGGCTTCGGAACGCACGACCACCGGGACATGGAGATTTTGACCTATGTTCTCGACGGGGAGTTGGCGCACCGCGATTCGATGGGTAACGAGCGGGTCGTCGCGCCGGGCGCGGTTCAGTACTTGAGCGCCGGCACCGGCATCTCGCACTCGGAATACAACCATTCCAAAGTCGATCCGGTCCACTTCGTGCAGATGTGGGTGCTGCCGCGCCGGACCGGCCTCAAACCCCAGTACGGCCAGGTCGATTTTACGGCCGCCGATCGCCGCGACCGGTGGCTGACGGTCGCCAGCGGCGAACCGGGCGTCGAGGCCCCGATCGCGATCTGGCAGGATGCGACCGCGAAGATCGCGCGGATCGAATCGGCGCGGCTGACCCACGAGATTAAGCCGGGACGGTTTGGGTTTCTGTTCGTCGCCGACGGAACGGCGCAACTTGGCACCGACGAACTCGTGCGCGGCGATGCGGCGCGGATCCTCGGGCCATTGCGCATCTCGGTTTCAGGCGCGGCCGAACTCGTGCTCTGGGACGTGCCCAAGTTCGGCGGCCGATGACGACGGCGAGCTGTTCCCATCTGGGCACGATTCGCGCCGTTGCGCCGAGCGCGAACGGGTGCACCGACTGTCTGAAGACCGGCGATCAGTGGGTTCATCTGCGGATGTGTTTGGCGTGCGGCTACGTCGGCTGTTGCGACTCGTCGAAGAACCACCATGCGACCAAGCACTATCACGCATCCCAGCATCCGATCGTCGCCTCACGCGAGCGCGGCGAGCACTGGAAGTATTGCTACATCGACGATCTCGCTTGGGAATGATTCGCGCGTCAGGCCAGTAATCGAGCGAGGCTGGGGAGACCTTCGGCGAGCGTCGGGTGGATGAACATCGCGCGATCGAGCGTTTGCCAGGTGGCGCCGCATTCGATCAGCGCGACGATGACGTGGATCAACTCGCCGGCTTCGTAGCCGACGAAGGTTGCGCCGGCGATGCGGTCGGATTTCGCGTCGACGACGAGCCGGAAGAAGCCCGCTTCGAGGTTCCATTCGATCGCGCGGGCGACGTTCGCGAGCGGCAGGGTCACGACCCGAACGTCGAGGCCGCGTTTGCGCGCTTGGGCTTCGTCGAGTCCGGTGCGCGCGAGTTGCGGCTCAGTGAACGTCGTGTACGAGAGGACGCGGTCGTCGCGGGTTCGCGGCGTGCCGGCGAGCGTCGAAGATATCCGGCGGTAGTCTTCCCATGCGACGTGGGTGAACGCCGGCTGGCCGGCGGCATCGCCGAGCGCGTAGACGCCGGGACACGTCGTTTGCAGATGCTCGTCGACCCGGATCGTGCCGTTGTCGTTCAGCTCGATCCGGCTGCGCTCGGGCGCGAGCCCATCGGTGCTCGCGCGCCGGCCGGTCGCAACCAGTAGCCCGTCGCCGACGACCGCGCCGCCGGCGCCGAGATCGAGCGTGAAGAAGTTGTCGTGATAGGCGACCGCGCGGGTCGTCGCGGTTAGCCGGAGATCGATTCCGTCGGCGATCAACGCCGCCTGCACGACCGCCGACGCGTCGGCTTCCTCACGATCCAGCACGCGCGCGCCCGCGTGCACGATGGTCACCGCGCTGCCCAAGCGGCGCGCCCCCTGGCCAAGTTCGAGCCCGATGTAGCCGCCGCCGATCACGATCAACCGGCTCGGCAAGACGGCTTGGTCGAAGAAGTTGGCGTTGGTGAGAAACGGCGTGCCGGCGAGCCCGTCGATCGGCGGAACGACGGCGCCGCCGCCGACGTCGAGCACGACGTTGCGGCCTTGGATGCGCCGGCCGCCGCCTTCGATCGTGCGCTCGGCCGCGAACGCGCCGTGGGCGCGCACGACCTCGACGCCCGCGTCGTGCAGCCGCCGTTCGACCCCGGCACGCCATTCGTCGCGCAGCTTGCGCACCCGCCGCAACACGGCGTGCTGATCGACCTCGACGTGCGCGTGCACGGCCAGCGGCTCCGCCTGGCGCGCGCGCCCGGCGGCGTGCGCCGAAGCCAAGAACGCCTTCGACGGCGTGCAGCCAACGTTGACGCAGGTTCCGCCGAGCGCTCCGCGCTCGAACAACACGACGCGCTTGCCGGCCCGCGCAAACTCGGCCGCTAGCGGCACGCCGCCTTGGCCGCTGCCGACGACGACGAGATCGGCCTGCTCGAGCTTCATGACCGCTATCCCCCTTGAATGACGATGCGCCGTTCGGCCGAGCGCCAAATCAACGCGGCGGCGCCGGTAAAGACCGCGAGCCAAGCGAGTTGCGAGAGAATCGTCGCGCCGTAATCGCTCGGCTTGATGTCGCCGATGTAGATCCGCAGGGGCGCCGAGTAGATCGCCGCAAACGGCAAAAACGCGACGACTTTTCCGAGCACCCCCGGAAACAAGGTCAGCGGAATGATCTGCCCGCTCAGCAGGTCGGAGACCCAGCGCACGATGAGCTGGATGTGGCCCGACTCGATCGTCCAGAACGCGATCGAGTTCAGCAAGAAGTTGATGAAGAAGTTGACCAGATAGCCGAGCGCAAGCGTGATGGCGAAGCCGGCGGCGGCGGCCGGCGTCGGTAGGTCGATGTGCACGAGCAACAGGGCGAAAATCAGCGACGGGACGATCGTCATCGCATGAAAGATCGTCTGCCCGAAGCCGTCGCTGAAGAAGTACGCCGGCACGTTGATCGGCTTCATCAGATCGGTCGCGATCGAGCCGTCGCGGACTTTCTCGCGGATCAGCCGCGTGCCGTCGACCTCGAGCACGAGCGACATCAGCAGCGCGACCGTCGAGTAGGTGATCATCGCGTGCAGCGAGATGTTCGCCGGGGCCGCATTCTGCGCGTAGAGCGCGGTCCAGATCGAGCGCACCAGATAGACGCGCAGCACGAGCGACCCGATGTTGGTGAAAACCTCGACGCGATAGGTCGCTTCGCGCGCAAACGCCTTCTTTGCGAACTCGACGTACGGTGCGAGGTTCACGGCACGCCGACCGGCGCGGCGGCATGGACGGCCGGGGTGGCGTTGGGATCGGCGTACCCCTCGACGTAGATGCGGCGGATGATCGATTCGAGTTCGGGCTCTTCGATCGACACGTCGCTGACGCAGTAGCGTTCGGCGACCCGCCGGATCAGGGCGTCGGCGCTGATCGTCGAGCGGTCGAAACGCAACCGAATCGTGTCGCCGGTCCGCGATTCGAGTTCGGCGCCCGGCACGGCGATCTCGCCGGCCGGCTCGCTCAGTTCGACGACGAGCGTTCGGTGGGTGCCGTATTGCGTCTTGATCGTCTCGATCTCGCCGTCGTAGATCAAGGTGCCGCGATCGATCAGGACGATTCGCCGGCAGAGCCGCTCGACGTCGGCGAGGTCGTGCGTCGTCAGGATGAACGTCGTGCCACGCTCGCGGTTAACCTCGGCGATGAACGTGCGGATCGCCTCTTTGGCGACGACGTCGAGGCCGATCGTCGGCTCGTCAAGGAAGACGATGCGCGGATCGTGCAGCATCGCCGCGACGAAGTCGCCGCGCATTCGCTGGCCGAGCGAAAGCTGACGCACGGGCGTGTGCACGAATTCGCCGAGTTCAAGCAGCGCCGAGAAGTCGGCGAGGTTTTTCTTGTAGCGGTCGGCCGGAATCGCGTAGATCGCGCGCAGTAACTCGAACGATTCGATCAGCGGCAAGTCCCAGTAGAGCTGCGTACGCTGGCCGAAGACGACCCCGATGTTGCGCGCGTTGCGGACGCGCTCTTGATACGGCACGAGGCCGGCGATCAGCACGCTGCCGGAGGTCGGGACCAGGATGCCGGTGAGCATCTTGATCGTCGTCGATTTCCCGGCGCCGTTGGGCCCGATATAGCCGACCAATTCGCCCGCTTCGAGCGACATCGTGATGCCTTCGACGGCCGCCTTCTCGACGTAGTCGCGGGAAAATAGCGTCCGCAGCGCGCCGGCCGCGCCGGGACTACGCTTGACCGTTCGGAAGACCTTGCGGAGGTCGCGGGTCTGGATGATCGGCATCCCGCCCCCGCTTCGGCGGCCAACGACGCGGTCCATGGGCTCGCCCATTCCAAGCCGGCTACGCTCGAGGACGGTATGCGCCACGATGTCGTTTAAGGAAGAGCCCGATGAAGCGTGGGATTCGAGGACTCATCGTCTCGGTTGGTGCCGCGGTTGCGATTGCCGGGGGCGCATGCGCCGCGTCGGCGGTCACCGCGCCAACCGCGCTGGCGCCGGTTCCCACCAGCGTCTCGGTCGTCGGAACCCTCAAGGTCGAGCGCTACGGGCTCGGCGATCCGGCGGTCATTCTCATCCCCGGCCTCGCATGCGGTTCGTGGGTATGGAAGGACGAGATTCGCGCGCTCGCGCCGGCCCACACCGTCTATGCGGTGACGCTCGCCGGCTTCGACGGCCAACCGCCGGCGACCGGCCCACTGCTCGACGAGGCCGACGGTTCGCTCCTGAAACTGATCCAAACCGAACAACTCGATCGGCCGGTGCTCGTCGGGCACAGCATGGGCGGCTTCTTAGCGCTTCGCTTCGGCGAACAGCACGCGGGTCTCGTGCGCGGCATCGTCGCCGTCGACGGGTTGCCGGTCTTCCCGTCGCTGGCGAATATGCCGCCCGACTCGCGGGCCGCCGCCGCCGCGCAGATCGCCGCCGGCCTGCGGACCGCTTCGCCGGCACAATTCGCGCACTACCAAGCCAGGGCGATCGCCCAGATGGTTACCGATCCAGTCAAAGCCGCCGCCGTCGCGAAACTGGTCGCCCGCAGCAATCCGGCGGCGACCGCGACCTATCTGCAAGGGATGCTGTCGGACGATCTGCGGCCGAATCTCGCGGGGTTGACCGTGCCGACGTTGGAGATCGCGCCGGTTCCGACCAAGCCCGCGTCGTTTGAGCCGCCGGCCGCCGCGTCGGAGTCGCTGGCCGAGCGCGCCGCGCAGTATAAGAGTTTCTACAGCTCGCTGTTTGCCGGCGCGCCGAACGTAAAGGTTCAAACGATCCTCAACTCGCGCCACTTCGTCATGATCGACCAACCGGCGGCGCTCCAAACCTCGATCGCGAGCTTCTTGGCGACGCTGTGAGTTGCGGGCGGCGCGGAGGCCGATCGATCGCCGGAGCGGTGTGCGCCGCGCTGGCGGCGTGCTCGACGGGGATCCAAACCGCGTCCGCGCCGGTGACGTTCGCGAACAATCCGCCGTCGATCGTGCCGGCGGTGCGCGCTAACGCCGCCGCGCCCCGGATTCAGGCGATCTGGATCTCGGGCAAAGCGTTTCATGGCGGCGATCTCGTCCGTATGCGGGTGATCGCCTCAACCAATGTGGCGGTCGTCGAGATGCGGACCTTCGGTTACGGCCGCGCCTTGCACAAGCGCGATTTCGGGCAATTCAGCGGCGTCTTTCACGTGCCGCTGTTGCCGCCGTTCGTGCGCGTCCACTACGCGATCCACTTTCGGTTCATCGCGCGCAACTCGGCGGGCAACGCCGTCGAGGAGACCGCCGCGATCGCGGTGCGCTAGCGACCGTCGTGAGCAAATGGCCCGAGGCGCGCGGCGCGTAACCGGGCGGCCAGCGCGCGCACCGTCGCCGGGTCGGCCGTGTATTCGCCTAGTTCTTCGTCGTCCACGCGATCGAGCCGATGGATCGCCGCGAACGCGTCGCGTTGGAGGCCGGCGAGCGAATAGGCGTAGAGATAACCGAAGACGTCGCTCGTTACGACCGCGACGATGACGGCGATCATGCCGGTTCGCCAGCCGCGCGGACTCGCCGTCTGCGCGGCCAACCCGACGACGGCGATCCAGCCGAGCGACGACGGCGTCGTGTACCGAAACGCGAGCGCAGCATCGACGCCGTTGCCGGCCCGGCCGATCGCCTCGAACGCGGCGGCGGTCGCGACGAACGCGCCGAGCGCGAGCCACGGCCGCGCGTCGATGCC
>JBOHTW010000105.1:0-3336 GCA_050733835.1 Vulcanimicrobiaceae bacterium
ACGTGCAGCGCGGCGCGATCATCACCCGTTCGGTGCCAGCGCGGCGGATAGACGCGCGCCCCTCCGATCGCCGCGACTGCGTGAGGAACGTCGGCAACGCTGGTGCCTTGCGATTCGCGACGCGCGCCCGCGGAAGACGCCCGTCGGCGGGCTCAAGCGGCGTCGTTTCGAGAATGCGCACGACTTGTTCGACCGCCGGGCCGATCGCGCGACCCAGGCGCATCGTGAGCGCTGCGAGTTCTCGTGCGATCGGGGTCGTCAGACGGCATCCACCGTCGGGCGTCTCGATGAAGTCGCGCACGCGAAAGACTCGCGATCGCAGAAGCTCGATCACGATGCGATCGGCTTCGGGGCGGCCCGCTTCCATAACGTCGCAGGCGAAGGATGCCCGTGCCGGTTGGTCGGTATGGACGACGCCAAGACCGGGATCGAGGCCGTACGCCCGTAGCGCGATCGTTGTCTCCGCTTCAAGCAGTGCGTAGAGATAATTGAGCAGCGCATTCGCAGGATTCGAGGCTCGGCGCGACCGGCCCGTGACGAGCGACATGCGCGCATCGAATCTCCGCCAATGCTCGGGGACGTGCGGCTCGTCTTTCTGCGCATAGCGAACGGTGATAGGCGCCCAAGCGTCCCAATACGTCCCGGCTGCGATCGCCTCTGCCAGCGTGAACTCTTCGATCGAGTGCGTCGAATCCGAGCCTCGAAGCCAAGACGCCGCCTCGTCGACGTGCGCACGTTGCCCATCGTCGCCAAGGTCAAACGCGCGCAAGACGGCGGCTTGCCCGGCGACTTTGCGGGCGAGGAGTTCGCGAGCGATGCGCAAACCGGCGGCGGTCCATGGCGCGATCGCCTGTGCGCGTCGAAGCCGTCCATCGTCGAGGCGCGTTGGGCCGAACGCCGCGATCACGTCTCCATCGGGAGAGAGAATGCTGAGCGACGCGCCCGCGTCGTGTAACCAGCGCACCACTTCAAGTGAGAGATAACCATCGGTCGAGAGGAGGACCAGGCGTTTGATTTTGGCGGGTGCCTTCGCGAATCGGGCCGATCGCCGTTCGAGTCCGGCGCCGTCTTCGAGCGTGAGGTGGCGGCGATCGATGCGGAGTTTGAGGCCGTACCCCCACAAAACGACGACGCCACCGTCGTTCGGAATGCGCGTTTTGAGTTCTCGCTCCGCGATCGGCATTGGGTGGACGGAGGGCGGAAATTTCCGCGCCGTGGTATCGTGGTCGGGCATCGGGAGTTCGTACCTCCTGGTGCACGTCTCCGGCTCGTTAGCGCGGGCCGGAGACGCTCTTGTAGGTGGACTTCGTCCGTAGTAGACGCTGAAAGTGTGGATTCGCGAAGACCTTCGCACCGAGGTTAAGCGCGACAGAAAGAACCTCGTGAGCCTGAAGTGATTCGGCGCGCACCTCGTCTCCCTGCGCAAACCCCAAGGCGAACGCTGCCATCCGAAATCCGAGCGCCGAAATACTCTCCGCAAGGATGTTGATTGCAATAAAGAACGCTAGCGTCTGCGCGGGCGTAATACGCATCGGTGCGCGCTGATCGCGGAAGTCTCGTTCGAGGTTCCGCTGCGATCGTCCAAAGAGTGACAGTGGATTTGTAGCGTGCCCACGTCGTCCCTCAGAAATCGCGGAGCGATGGACGAACGATCGTACCAACCGAATGAATGCGAACAAGCCGGGAAGAGCTTGGTGCGCCGCTCTGTCGTCCAAAGCTTCGAAGGCAACGCGCATCGGAGCAGCGGCGAGGTTGATACCGATCGCTTCCCAAAGACTTGACGAGTCGGTGACTCCGAGCGGCTTAAGAATGTCGTAAATGATCGGCGGTATGTGGAATAAGCCGACCGATTCCGCGGCGTGAAAGATACCTTGCAACGACCCGCCTTCAAGCGGCTCTCCGATGCTGAGGACGCCGGCCGCATAGCGTTCGGCTGGCGTAAGATCGACGCCATCGTCATGTGCGTCTAAGGCGAACTCGATCTCTTCTCGTCCAGGCTGCCCTCTCGTGTACCGGCGGACCGGGGCGACCGTTGCCGCGACGCTCTTGTCGAACCCCTCAAGTGCAACGTCATGCACCCGCTGCGACCATCCCCATCCGTCCCGTACGAATAAGAGGACGCGAAGGACATCGCCGTACACGAGCGGGCGACCATCGGCATCTCTCTTTTGACGGAGGCGGTAGAGGCGCTCCGCGCGACGCGCCATCCACGGCTCCCAAAGTCCAGTCCGACCTCGGCCAATGTCGAACTGATCGACGGGGCGCGGCGGCAGGAACCCCGCCGTTGTGTCGTTCTCGATTTGCTTCGCGGTGACCGGAAGCCCGAGTCGGTGGAGACGGTCGAGCACTTCGGCAGTAGAGGAGCCGTTCTTCACTCCCTCCATTATAGCACGGGATCAGTCGCCCATGCGCCGCTTTGGTAACCTCGGAGCATGACGTTCTTGCATTTTCTCAGGCTCCAGCGCGGGCTCGCCAAAAGCGAAGCCGCCAGACTCGTGCACCTGTTGCCAAGTGACTACGGCCTTGTCGAGCGCGGTCTGACCACTCCGACCAAAGGGGCCGCCGCTCGAATCTCAGAGGCCTTTGGTTTTCCGTTTGAAGTCCTCGCCGCCGACGCTTCTACGCTCATCGAGAAGGGTCTGGATTCGCATGCCGTCGCGGCGCTAACAGTCGCGCCGTGATGCAAAAGACCACCGCGGCGATCCACGAGTTTTTGACCGGACTCGCAGCCCTCGTCGTCGCAATGGGCAGCGCGATTGAAGCAAGCGCCGCGACTGGGAACAAACTTGCGGTAGCCGGAGTCACGCGAGCACGGCTTCGACCGGCGCACGCGATTCCTGGCCCCAGGAGCCCGCTGCGGAGCGCTCGACGACCGAGAAACCCCAGGCTCAAGGATATAACGCCTTCTACCGAGGCGGAAAACGCCTTCGAGCACCACTGTCTTTGGTGTCGGGCGCCGATCCCATCGGACAAGGTCAACTTCGCGCTTCGTCGAGGCATCGAACCCCGATATTGCCGCGATTCGCACCGCGTAAACGCGTGCGTCGCGCGCAAGCGCGCCCGCCTCCAATCGGAGACCGCGACATGACCACCCGACACGACGACGCCCCACCGCTGGTAACGGTGAGGCGCCTGATTCTCTCTGCTGCACAACTCGGAAACCTTGTGGAGGCCCCTTATCGTGCACGCGTACCTTAGCGCAATTCGCGCAAACGTCCTGTCGGTCTACGTCGCTTGCCCCGTCGGCGCCATGTGGACGCCGCGCTACGCAAAGGCGTTGTCGCAAATAAATCGCGCATTCCCCAAAGCGAGGCTCCTTGAACCGCGGCATCTGTT
>JBOHTW010000106.1:0-3430 GCA_050733835.1 Vulcanimicrobiaceae bacterium
TGATCGCGCGGTAGGATTCGGGGTCGGCGGCCGCCAGATTCCCCAAGGTTTGATCGGAGAAGACGACGCCCCAGCCGAATGTTTCGTCGGCGCGGTTGCGTTCGAAGAGCGTGACCGCCGCCGCCGGCTGCGCCGCCTTGTACAGCAGCGAGAAGTACAATCCGGCGGGTCCGCCGCCGATGCAGACGATTCGCATGCGCCGCGCCTCAGATAGTTGAACTATCAAATAATTAACTAGCAAGCATGAGCATCCTCCCCGGCTCGACATTCCGCGATGGGCGGGCAGCGAGCGCTCGGTCTGTCGTGGTTTCGTACCGGCCGTCGGCGGGTATCCCACCGTCCAGGAGGTTCCGCCGACGGATCGGCGGGGCTTCCGCCGCGTTTCGCGCGAATCGGTCCCGGGTACAGGTTTCTAGAAAACAAGGAGAGCACGATGGCGACGACATCTACCGCAAAGAAGAACGGTCAGCCGTTTCTAACCGACGTGAAAGAACTGCGCAAACGGGCACGGGAGAATCTCGATCAGGGTCCGGTAACGCCGAACTACGATTGCGACAGCGGCCAAACGATCGCGATTCTTCAGAGTGTGCTCGCGACCGAGATCGTCTGCGTCTTGCGCTATACCATGCATGCCATCTCGGCCAGCGGCATCGCGAGCGATAGCGTCAAGGCCGAGTTCGCAGAGCATGCCAAAGAGGAACAAGACCATGTCATCATGGTCTCCGAACGGATCAGCCAACTCGGCGGCAAGCCGAACTTCAACCCCGAGGGCTTAGCCTCACGGTCGGCGACCCAGTACTCCGAGGGCGGCGACTTGATCGGCATGATCCGCGAGAACCTGATCGCCGAGCGGATCGTCATCGAGCACTACCGCGACCTGATTCGGTATTTCGGCGATAAGGATCCCACGACGCGGAAGATGGTCGAAGATATCCTTGCAACCGAAGAAGATCACGCCGCCGACATGCACGATCTGCTGGTCGCCCACGAAGGCAAGCCGTTCCTGAAGGCCTAGCCCCGCGGTCAGGCCTTGAGGGTTTCGAGGGCTTGCGCCTCGATGAATATTCGCTTGATCTGCGGACAAGCCAGTTTGATCGCGGCTTCGACGCGTTCGATCGGATGCCGACGAGCAGCAGCCCTTCGTTGGCCGTGTCGACCAACGAGTGAATCGCCTCGGACGCCATTGCGGAACACCCGGTGACCAGGGCGGCGCCGATCTTTGCGATCGCAACCAGGGCGTTTGCCAGGATCGCGACGATGACGATCGTCGGCGACTCGTTCCTCATCGAGCCATGGACTGCTTGACGCGTTGCCGGACGCTCGGGTCGAACGAGATCGATTCGTCGAACCGCGCGTGGGCCGCCGCGACCGCGGTGGCGGTGTCGGCGCAGCCGGCCGCCCGTAGCGCCTCCGACAGCGCCGACAGCGCGCAGTCCAGCTCGCGGGTCGGCGCGTGAGCTGCGAGCACGGCGAGCATCCGCAGGATGACGCTCTCGACCTGCGATCGCAGGCTGGGTCCAAGCCGCTCGAAGGTGTGTGCGAGCGCTTGCGCGATCGCACTGTAAACCATGTGCTGCTTCGACTCCGACGAAGCGACCGTGAGCGATTCGAACGCATCCAGCAACCGGTCGATGGTCCGGTCGACGTAGACGACCGGCGATGCCGGGTCGCACCACGCGTCCGGTTCGTTCGTCGCCCAATGCGCGAGAATGTCGCGCAAGTTTTCGACGACCAGCACGCCGGCGGCCGGATTGTGTTTGGAACTCGAGACGGACGTCCAGCCAATCGTCTCCAACTGCTCGATCGCGTAGGCCGGATCGATGCGAACGTCGCGCTGCCGCTCGACGTGAACCGCCCGTTCGATCTTACCGACGATCGCCTCGGCGTCGGCCGCGCTCGGCGCGCGCACGTCGGCGATGACGTCGCCGTTGGCGACGTACGATCCGATCGAAACGCTGAGCACGACCTCGGCTTGATGCTCGCGCGCGCCGGTGGACATCGGGGCGAGATCGATCTGCGTGATGAAGCCGTCGTCCGCGATCCTTACCTGCCGGCAAACTGCGCCGGCATAGGCTGGCGTCCGTTTGGTCTTCTCTAGCAAGGGAAGTTGGCGTTCGCGGGCGGCGAGCGCCAAATCGTGCACCGCCTCGATGATCACCGACGGTCGCGTTTGATTGACCGTCGAGTAGAGCAGCACGACGAGCAGACACAGCGCCACCAACATCCCGATCAACGCCAAGGTGCCGCCGAAGACCGGATTGAACGGCGCGTCGACCGTCGCCAAGACGATCAGCGTGTAGAGCGAAAGCCCGACGAAGTAGCCGAAGAACGCCTGGTTGTACCAGCGGCGAAGGTATTGGTCGAAGACCCGGGCCGTCATAGAACCGGCCGACTGTTGGAGCGCGATCAACAGCAGCGAAATCGTGATCGAGGTGATCGTGATGATGCCCGACGCGATCGTGCCGAGCAGGCTCTGCGTCCGCTGCGCATTGGAAAAAATGTGCGCGATGATGAAGCTACGGGTTGGCTCCAGTGCGGCGAACCGGCTATGATCGAGGGCGTCCAAGCCGATCGCGAGGAGCACGAAAGCGACGATGATGCACGTCGGCAGCGTCAAGAACTCGCTGTAGGCGCGCCGAACGCCGTCGAAGGCGTGGACGATGGACTTGAGCGCAGGCGGCAGCCCGGGCCGCGTCACCCCATCGCCCGGCGGCGCTAGATTCGAGCGCCGCGGCCCGTAAGCAAGTTGTAGACGACCAAAATGACGGCGATGACGAGTAAGATATAGACCAGCCCACCGCCGATGTGAGCGAGCAACCCGATCAACCACAGTGCGAACAACACCACGATGATCGTCCAAATGGTTCCAGCCATAGGGCCTCCGACCGGTCGCTTGAGCAACCGTGACATAATGGCTACCCGTGGGAACGACCCGCTAAACGTCGCGCCGCGTTCCCGCAACGACGGGCGACGGTCCGATACGGGCCGCGACGCTCCAAAACGCCGGCTTCATCCACTATCACCGCGGTTACATCACGGTGCTCGACCGCGCCGGCCTCGAGGATACGACCTGCGAGTGCTACGAACTGACGACCCGGCAGTTTGGCGACTTTCTGAGGTCATCGGTCGAGCTGTCTGCCAACGCCGCCGGTCGCATCGCCTCCGATGGGAAACCTGAGCGGGAAAAACCGGGGTAAGGCCCGTTACGTAGTGCGTGATTGCGTACAGACGCGAACCGCTTGGTGCGAGTATGCTATGTCTCTCGGGTACGACTTGACGCTCTCCGCGATTCCGATCGTGAGGCCGGCATCCGAGATTCGAGGTCACAGAATGAGCCAAATCAAATCGGTCGACGCCAAGCGGCGCGCCCTGCTCGATAGCAAGAACTCCGGCTGGTCGTCGCGGCTGAACGAAACGTTGCACTTCTACG
>JBOHTW010000107.1:0-2316 GCA_050733835.1 Vulcanimicrobiaceae bacterium
GTGCCGGATCGCCGTCGGCCGCCTTGCGCCGCGCAGGCTGGCGGTCGGCCAGGCCACGGTCGGCGACGGTCACGGTGCGCGGCTGCCCGTTCAACTCGAAAAAGACGCGCCGGCGGCCGTGCTCGTCGGCGTCGCTGGTGACGACGTAACGAACGATCAGGGTCTTTCCGCGTTCCAGTTCGAGTGCGACTTCGCGATCGGGTTCCATGCCGGTGAAGAAAACGTCGGTCGGCAAGATGCTGACGTCGCCGTAACGCTGTACGTGGTCGGCGAATGCGAGAAAGACGTCGGGATACATGACGTAGGACGCGAGCTCTCGATCGCTGGGCTCGCGCTTCAGTCATTCGCGCAGGATCGCGCGTTCGGCGGTGAGGTCGACGGGCGCAAGCGTCGCGCCGGGACGTTCGCGGAGCGGCGGTTCGCCGCGCAGCACCTTGCGCTGCAGCGCTTCGGGAAAGCCGCCGGCGGGCTGTCCGAGATCGCCGCGAAAGAACTCGACGACCGATGCCGGAAACGCGATCTCGCGCTGCGGGTCGAGCACGTCTGCCGCCTGCAGTCCGCTGCTAATCAGGAACAGCGTCATGTCGCCGACGGCCTTCGAGGTCGGGGTGACTTTGACGATATCGCCGAACAGGACGTTGACGTCGCGATAGGTTTGCACGACCTCGGCCCATCGGTCGGCGACGCCGAGGGCCTTTGCCTGCTCCTGCAGATTGGTGTACTGACCGCCGGGCATCTCGTGCTCGTAGACGTCAGAGGAGCCGGCGCGCATCTCGCTCTCGAACGGCGCGTACTGTTTGCGGACCTCGCCCCAATACGTCGAGACGCGCCGCAGCGCCGCTCGATCGAGCCCGGTCGCGCGCGGTCCGTGCTCGAGCGCCGCGACCAGCGTGCCGAGATTCGGCTGCGACGTCAACCCGCTCATCGCATCCATCGCGGCGTCGACCGCGTCGGCGCCCGCATCGATGGCGGCGAGCACGCTCGCGCCGGAGTTGCCGCTCGCGTCGTGCGTGTGGAAGTGAATCGGCAGCCCAACCTCGTCGCGCAGCGCGCGCACGAGCGCGCGGGCCGCCGCCGGCCGGCAAACGCCCGACATGTCCTTGATGCCGAGGATCTGCGCCCCCGCGCGTTCGAGTTGGCGGGCGAGCCCGACGTAGTACGCCAGATCGTACTTGCTTCGGGCGGGATCGAACAGGTCGCCGGTATAGCAGATCGCCCCCTCGCAGAGCTTGCCGCTGGTTCGCACGGCGTCGATTGCGACCCGCATGTTTTCGACCCAGTTGAGCGAGTCGAAGACGCGAAACAGGTCGACCCCGGCCTGGGCCGCCTGCGCCACGAAGTAGATAACGGCGTTGTCGGGATAATTCTTGTAGCCGACGGCGTTCGCGCCGCGCAGCAGCATCTGAAGCAAGATGTTCGGCACGCGTTCGCGCAGCGTTGCGAGTCGTTCCCATGGGTCTTCGCGTAGAAACCGCATCGCGACGTCGAAGGTCGCCCCGCCCCAGCATTCCAGTGAAAATAGTTCGGAGAGGTCGCGCGCATAGACCGGCGCAATTGCGATCAGATCGTGCGAGCGAAACCGGGTCGCCAGCAGCGACTGGTGAGCATCGCGAAACGTCGTGTCGGTGACCAGCACCCGCGATTGGTCGCGCATCCATCGTGCAAAGGTATCGGCGCCGACGCGGTCCAGCAGCGATTTGGTGCCGTCGGCCGGCGCCTGGGCGATCGCGGCCGGAACCCGCGGCCGCAGCGTTGCCTCGACGCGCCCGCGGCCGGCGACTTCGGGATTGCCGTTGACGACGACGTCGGCGATGAACGCCAGCAGCCGCGATGCACGGTCACGCGGCTGGATGCCGTGCGTCAGCTCGGGCGTCGAATCGATGAACTGCGTGGTGTAGCGGCCGGTCTGAAAGTCCGCGTGGCCGAGCAGCGTTTCGAGAAACGCGAGATTGGTCGCGACTCCGCGAACGCGAAATTCGCGCACGGCCCGCAACATTCGCAAGCGTGCCTCTTCGCGCGTCGGCGCCCACGCCGTGACTTTCTCGAGCAGGGAGTCGTAGAACGGCGTGATCACCGCGCCCGAATACGCCGTGCTGCCGTCGAGCCGGATGCCGAAGCCGGTCGCCGGACGATAGGCGGTGATCTCGCCGTAGTCGGGCGCGAACCCCCGTTCGGGATCTTCGGTCGTCACCCGGCACTGAAGCGCGTACCCGACGGTTCGGATTTCGGCTGGCGGCGGTACGCCGCTGGCCGGCGTGCCGATCGCGGCGCCGCCGGCGATCCGGATCTGCGCTTTGACCAGGTCGACGCCGGTAA
>JBOHTW010000108.1:0-9646 GCA_050733835.1 Vulcanimicrobiaceae bacterium
CGCAAGCACCATCGCGATGACTCGGTCTCGAAAAAGGACCGCGAAAAGGAGATGCTGCTCGAGAAGGAGCGGCAGCGGAAGAAGCGCGCCGAGATCGCGACCCAGGCGGCCGCGATGGAGACGATCGAGATTCCGGATCTGCTGACGGTTCAGGAACTCGCCGGCGCGATGATCGTGCCGGTCAAAGACGTCATCAAAGAACTCATCAAGATGGGCACGATGGCGACGATCAACCAGAATATTCCAAGCGACGTCGCGCAGCAAGTCGCCAAAAAGTTCGGCATCAACGCGATCGTCAAAGAGGCCGGCGAGGAAGTCGCCGTGGAGCAGGAAGAGAGTCAACCGGGGATGCTCAGCGAGCGCGCGCCGGTCGTTACCGTGCTCGGCCACGTCGATCACGGCAAGACCTCGCTGCTCGACAAGATCCGCAGTGCCGACGTTGCGGCCGGTGAAGCCGGCGGCATCACTCAGCGCATCGGCGCCTACACGGTCGAGAAGAACGAGCGCAAGATCACCTTCATCGATACGCCCGGCCATGAAGCGTTTACGGCGATGCGTGCGCGCGGCGCCAAGGTCACCGACGTCGCGATCCTCGTGGTCGCGGCCGACGACGGCGTCATGCCGCAGACGATCGAAGCGATCAGTCACATCAAAGCGGCCGGCGTGCCAATCGTCGTCGCGATCAACAAGATCGACAAACCCGACGCGCAGCCCGATCGGGTCAAGAGCCAGCTCGCCGAACAAGGGCTTCAGCCGGTCGATTGGGGCGGCAAGACCGAGATGGTTCCGGTCTCCGCGCGCACCGGCGACGGCATCGATCAGTTGCTCGAGACGGTTTTGCTCGAGGCCGATCTGCGCGAACTCAAAGCGAATCGCAGTCGCCGCGCATCCGGCGTCGTGATCGAATCGGCGCTCGACAAAGGCCGCGGCGCGGTGGCAACCGTGCTCGTGCAAAACGGGACCCTGCGAGTCGGCGACATCGCCGTCGTCGGCGGGACCTACGGCAAGATTCGCGCGCTGGTCGACGACAAGGGCAAGCAAGTGAAGAAGGCCGGACCGTCGATCCCCGTCGAGGTAATGGGCCTGCAAGACGTCCCATCGGCCGGCGACACGATGATGGTCGTCACCGACGAACGCGTCGCGCGCGAGGCGGCCGCCAAACGGAGCACCAAGCGCCGCGACACGCGAATCGCCGCCAGCGGCGGGCAACGCGTCACGCTCGAAGGCTTCATGACGATGCCGGCCGATGGGCTGCGCAAGACGCTGAACCTGATTCTGAAAGCCGACGGACAAGGCGCGGTCGAAGCGCTGCGCAGCCGCGTCGAAGGCATCTCGAACGAAGAGGTCGATATCCGCGTCATCCTGGCCGGTGTCGGCGCGATCACGCCGAACGACGTCAACCTCGCGAGCGCATCGAACGCGGTGCTCATCGGGTTCAACATCCGGCCCGACGAGACGGTCAAACGGCTCGCCGAAAACGAGCAGGTCGATCTACGCTTCTATCAGGTCATCTACGAAGTCGAGAACGATCTGCGCAAGGCGATGACCGGGATGCTCGCGCCGAAGTTCCGCGAGATCGTCGTCGGGCGCGCGGAGGTCCGGCAAGTCTTCAAGGTCAGCAAGGTCGGAACGATTGCCGGTTGCTACGTCCAGAGCGGCAAACTCGTGCGGAACTCCAAGGTTCGCATTTTGCGCGACAGCGCGGTCGTCTTCGATGGCGAACTCGAGTCGCTGCGCCGCTTCAAGGACGATGCGCGCGAAGTGCTCGAAGGGTTCGAGTGCGGCGTTCAGGTCGCGAAGTTTGCGGACCTCAAAGAAGGTGACGTCATCGAGGCGTATGCGTCGGAGCTTGTGGCGCCGGAGCCGGTGGCGGTCTAGCCTCGGTGGCCAGGCGCGCCGCCGTGGACGAGCCGACACCCACCCGCCGGGCTCCGCACCGATTCACATTACGCCCCGGTTCGCAACATCGCCGCGCCCACGGCGGCTTGAGAGCCATCGCATGAAGGCGCAGCGGATGGCGCGGATCGATCATGAGATTCAGCGCGAGATGGCTAAGTTGATCTCGACGGTGCTGAAGGATCCGCGGATTGGGTTTACGACCGTTACGCGGGTCGAGGTCACGCAGGATCTGCATACCGCGAAGATTTTCGTGTCGATCATCGGGGACCGGCATGTCGCCAAGCAGACGATGATGGCGCTCGAGTCGGCGAAGGGATTTTTGCGCGGTGAACTCGGGCGTGCCATCGAGTTGCGACGGATGCCGGAGCTGACGTTCGTCGAGGACCGCTCGACCGAGCGCGCGATCGAGCTGAGCAAGATGATCGCGAAGGGCGTTGGACATTCACATGATTCATAGCGATCGGACCGTCTCGACGACCGACGATGTCGTCGCCGAGCTGCGGCGACGGCCGGCGTTCGTGATGGTCAGCCACGTCAAGCCGGACGGCGACACGCTCGGCGCGGGGCTGGCGCTCGGGCTCGCGTTGCGACCGCTCGGCAAGCGCGTCGCTTACTTCCAGCAGGATCCGGTGCCCCGCAACCTGCGCTTCTTGCCCGACGCCGACCGTGTCTCGCGCGAGTTGCCGGCGGATCTACCGGCCGACACGCTCTGGGTCTTCGGCGATATGAGCGACGCCTCGCGTGCCGGCGAGTTCTTGCCGCGGATCGAGCGCTCGAACATCCTCAACGTCGACCACCATCTGGGAAACTCGCAGTTTGGGGCGCTCAACTATATCATCCCCAGCGAATGTTCGACGGGGACTTGCGTGCTGCGGCTGTTACGCGGGCTCGGAGCGCCGATCACGCCGGCGATTGCGACCTGCCTGCTGACGACGATTATGACCGATACCGGCGCCTTCATGCACAGCAACACGACCGCCGATGTGCTGCGCATCTCGAGCGAGCTGATGGAACAGGGCGCCGATAAGGAATTGATCACGAACGAAGTGTTCGCGAACAAGCGATTCGCCGCGACTCGATTGGTTGGGACGGCGACGGCCAACGCGCGGCTCGAAGACGGCGGCAAGTATTGCTGGACGGTCGTCGACCAGGCGATGCTCTCGCGATTCGGCGCCGACGGTGAAGATACCGAAGAGATCATCCAGCATCTGCGGGCAATCGAGGGCGTCGACGTCGCGGCGCTCTTCAAGGATTACGACGGCGCGATCCGCGTCAGTCTGCGCAGCAACGGTCGAATCAACGTCCAAGAGGCCGCGGCGCGACTCGGCGGCGGCGGCCACTTTCGGGCGGCCGGTTTGACGCACGCCGGGCCGCTTGACGTGGCGATCGCCGATGTTCACGCAACCCTAGTTGCCGCCGGACTTTCGTCTTCGTAGCGGCGCGGTGCTCGGCTTCGTCAACGTCTTCAAGCCGGCTGGGCTGACCTCGGTTCAAGTCGGCGCGCGTCTGCGCCGGATCTACGGAGGCGGCGGCCCGAAGCTCGCCGTCGGCCACATCGGAACGCTCGATCCGGCGGCCGCCGGCGTTCTGCCGATCGCGCTCGGCAAGGCGACGCGATTGATCCCGTTGATCGAAGACCGGCGCAAAGCCTACGCGTTCACCTTGGTGCTCGGGCGCGCGACGGCGTCGGCCGATGCGACCGGCGAGACCGTGCGGGAACTGCCGGTGCCGGCCGATGCCGGCGCGTCGCTGGAACGGGCGACCGCGTCATTTGTTGGCGCAATCCAACAGGTTCCGCCGATGTTCAGCGCCGTGCATCACGACGGCCGGCGGCTGTACGAACTCGCGCGGCGCGGCGAGCAGGTCGAACGCAAGCCGCGGACCGTCACGATCTACGGACTGCGGCTGCTTGGATTCGCCGGTAACGTCGCGCGCTTGCAGGTCGCGTGCAGTGAAGGAACCTACGTCCGCACGCTTTGCGAAGACTTGGGTGCCGCGATCGGTTTGCCGGCGCACATGGGGGCGCTCGTGCGCGAAGCTTCCGGGCCGTTCGTGGTCTACGAAAGCCGAACGCTCGAAGAGATCACCGCCGCGCCCGAATCGGCGGTCATCGCGCCCGAGCGCATCATCCCATTCCCAACGATCGTGCTCGACGTCCGCGGGGCCGCTGATTTTCGCGCCGGTCGAATGGTGCCGCTACCCGCCGGCGCAATCGCTCGCCACGTCTTCGTCCGCGACTCGGCCCGCACGCTCGTCGGCGTCGGAGAAACCCTCGGCGTACTCCTAGCCCCCCGCAAGGTCTTCGTGTGAGGGGGCACCAGCGCCGCGCTGTCCCCCATTTAACGTGAAAATCCACCATTCGCTGGATCGTTCGCCGGCGCATGGGCGCGGCGTCGTTATGGCGATTGGGTTTTTCGACGGCGTGCATCGTGGACATCGCGAGATCTTGCGCGCGCTGTTGCGGTTGCGAACCCCCGGGCGGCTCGCGACGGTCCTAAGCTTCGAAAATCATCCGCTGACGCATCTGCGTCCCGGCACGGAACCGCCGCTGATTACGACGACCGGGGAACGAGTCAACTTGCTCGCGCGGGCCGGCATCGACGAACTGTATCTCGTGCCGTTCGACGAACGAATCGCGCGCCTCGAATGGCGCCCGTTTCTCGAGCTGCTGGTCGAACGGCTCGGCGTCCGGGCGCTGGTCGTCGGTGAGAATTTTCGGTTTGGAGCCGGGCGCGAAGGCGACGTCGCGGCGGCTCGCGAGTTCTTCGCGGCGCGCGGGCTCGAGCTCGTCGCTTTACCGCCGCTCTATGAAGCCGGCGACCGAATTTCGAGCACGCGGGTCCGATCGGCGATCGCGAGCGGCGACGTCGCTGCGGCCAATCGGTTGCTTTGGCTGCCCTACACCGTGCGCGGCCGCGTCGTCCTCGGCGAAGGCCGGGGCCACGATCTCGGTTTTCCGACCGCCAACCTCGCGGTGCCGCCCGAGAAGTTGATTCCCTGCGACGGAGTCTATGCCGTCGTCGTGCGCTACGACGGCCGCGACTGGACGGGGCTCGTCTCGATCGGCTCCAAACCGACGTTCGGCGGTACCGAACGCGCCGTCGAAGCGTGGATGCTCGACTTTCGCGAAACGATCTACGGCGAGGAGCTGGCGCTGCGTGACTTCCGGTTCATTCGGGAGCAGCGTGCATTCGCCGGCGTCGACGAGCTGCTCGCCCAGATGCGGGCGGATGCAACGCACGCGACCTTTCCGTCGTTCTTGTAGCTCGGAGGTTTCGATGAATCGTCGCCTGTTCTTGGTTTGGACCGCGTTTGCCGCCGGGTTGCTCGCCGTTACGCTGGATCGGCCGGTGAGCGCTCCCGCCGCCGCGCCGCTACGCATCGGCCAACCCGCGCCGAACTTTTCAGCGCCGCGCGTCGGCGGCGGCGCGCTGACGTTGGCGGCGCTTCACGGCAAGCCCGTCTACTTGAACTTCTTTGCATCGTGGTGCGCACCGTGTCAGGCCGAAACGGCGTCGATCGTTGGCCTCGACGAGAAGTTTAGCAAGAAGGGGCTGGTCGTGATCGGCGTCGACGAGCTGGAGAACGCCAAGACGGCGCGCGGCTTCATCGGCAAATACAAGATTCCGTACGAAGTCGTGACCGACGAGGGCCCGGTCGGCCATGCCTACGGTCTGCTCGGCCTCCCACTGCATGTCTTCATCGACCGCAACGGCAACGTCAAACTGTTCCGGTTCGGCGAGATGCAACCGGCCGAGATCGAAGCCGCGATCAAGAGCATTCTCTAAGCGGCATCTGCAGCGGCGCCGACCGGCACCATTAATAGACGGTTCAACCGCGGGGCGGGTCGCCCCAACCCGAACGAAGGTAGACCCCGTCGACGACGATCGCCGGCACGGTCGGGTCGCCGCCGGAATGCGCGAGCATCCGCGCACGCGCGTCGCGATCGTTCTGCGCGTCGTGCACCCGATAGCCGACGCCCTGCGCGTCGTAATACGTGCGCGCCTCGAGGCAATACGGACAATCGTTTTTGACGAACAGTTCGAGTCGTTGATTCGGGCGCACGGCCTTGTAGTTAACCATCGTCTACTCCCGTCTATGCCGCGACGACGTCGATGCGTTCGCCGTTGAGTTCGAGACGGGCGGTTCCGCCGTCGGGGATATCGCCGCGCAGCATCGCCGACGACAGCGGCGTCGTGACGTGGCGGGCGATCATCCGGGCGACCTCGCGGGCACCGTTGCCGCCGACGTAGCTTTCGCGCGCGATGAAGCGCCGCGCGTGGTCGCTGAGAACCAGCGTCACGCGCTGCGCCCCTAAGCGTTCGGCAACGCCGCGAATCTGCAGTTCGACGATCCGTTCGATCTCAGCTTCGCCGAGCGCGTTGAACCGGACGACTTCGTCGATCCGATCGATCAGTTCCGGCCGGAACGAAAAGTCGACGATCTCGCTGGCGACATTGCTGGTCAAGATGACGATGGCATGGCGGAAGTCAATCGTGCGCCCCTTGGCATCGGTCACCCGCCCGTCGTCGAGGATCTGCAGGAGGATCGCCGCGACGTCGGCGTGCGCCTTCTCGAACTCATCGAACAGCACGACGCAGTACGGTCGCCGGCGAACCGGCTCGGTCAACTGACCGGGTTCGTCGTGGCCTTGATATCCGGGCGGTGCGCCCAGCAGCCGCGAGACGGTGTGCGCTTCGGTATACTCGGTCAAATCGATCCGCACCAGCGACTCGTCGGTGCCGAACAGCACGCGCCCGAGCGCTCGGGCGAGCTCCGTCTTGCCGACGCCGCTGGGCCCGAGGAACAGGAAGCTTCCGACCGGCTTGCGCGGGTCCTTGAGGCCGGCGCGACCGCGTCGGATCGCCTGTGCGACGGCGGCGATCGCCGGGTCTTGCCCGACGATCTGTCGTCCGAGGTCCGTTTCCAGCGCCAACAAGCCGCGCGACTGCTGTTCGGTCAGCGTGCCTTGTGGAATCCCCGTCCAGCGCGAGACGATCGCGGCAACGTCGGCGACCCGCACGACCCGCGGCGCATCGCCGGTCGATCGCATGACGACCGAGGCCGCGGCCTCGTCCATCAGATCGATCGCCTTGTCGGGCAAGAACCGGTCGACGATGTAGCGCGCGGCGAGCGCGGCGCTTGCGTCGAGGGCTGCATCTTCGATCTGGACGTCGTGATGCGCCTGGTAGCGTGGCCGAAGACCCCGCAGGATCGCGGCGGTCTGCTCGATCGTCGGCTCGACGACCATCACCGGCTGGAAGCGGCGTTCGAGCGCCGCGTCGGCTTCGACGTACTTGCGATACTCATCGAAGGTCGTCGCGCCGATGCACTGCAGGTCGCCGCGCGCGAGTTCCGGCTTGATCATCGACGAGAGATCCAGCGAACCTTCCGCGGCGCCGGCGCCGACTAGCGTGTGCATCTCGTCGATGAACAGCACGACCTCGCGCGCCGCGCGCCGGATCTCGTCGAGGATGCGTTTGACGCGGGATTCGAACTCGCCGCGATATTTGGTCCCGGCGACCAACGGTCCAAGCGACAGCGCTAAGACGCGTTTGTCGGCGAGCGACCGCGGAACGCTGCCGGCGGCGATCCGCTGGGCGAGACCCTCGACGATCGCCGTCTTGCCGACGCCGGGCTCGCCGACGAGCACCGGATTGTTCTTGCTGCGGCGAGCGAGGATTGCGATCACTCGCTCGACCTCGTCGTCGCGGCCGACGACCGGATCGAGTTCCCCGTTGCGAGCCGCCGCCGTGAGGTCCCGCGAGAACGCCGCCAAGGTCGGCGTGCCGCCGCGCAATCGCCGCGCCCAGTCGCGCGGGTCGGCCGCCCCCGGCGAGGGCTCCGTTCCGCCGCGCGAAAGTCGCTCGACGGCGTACGTGGCGCCGGCCGCAATCGCCAGGGCCGAGACCGCGGCGCCGAGTAGCGGCAGCACGCCGGCGCGCCGGCGTCGCGCGCAGTCGGCGCAGACCTCCGCCGGGACCCACGTGCCGTTGCGCAGCGCGACATCCCGGACGGTGGCGGGTCGCAGCCCGCAGGTCTCGCAGGTCAGATTCATAACGTAGGCTCCTACCGCTGGGGCCGCGGTGTGGTTGCAGCGATGCGTCGTCGCTTTTGTCGGTGCGTGGAACCCTCCGTCCGTGCTACGACTTAATGGCAGGGGCATCCGCCGAATGGGTCCCCGGCAATTCGCAGAGACGAGGTTCGATCGATTCGAGATGGCGTACGTAATTACCGAGCCCTGCATTGGTACCAAGGACAAGTCGTGCGTCGACGTCTGTCCGGTCGATTGCATTCACGGCGAAGACTCGGACGGGCAACTCTTTATCGATCCCGAGGTCTGCATCGACTGCGGTGCTTGCGTCTCGGCTTGCCCGGTCGAGGCGATATACGCCGATTCGGATGTCCCCGAGAAGTGGCAGAACTACACGCAGATCAACGCCGACTTTTTCAAGAAGTAGGCTGACGGCGGAGGCTCCGGCTCAAAGCGGGCTCCTCGGCGCCGCCGTTCCGGCGAGCGTCGTCGACGTCGTCAAGTCCTACGGTGAGCCGGGCCAGGCCGTGCGGGCACTCGACGGGGTGACAATGGCGATCGTGGCCGGCGAGATGGTCGCGCTCGTCGGCCCGAGCGGCTGCGGCAAGAGCACGCTGCTCAACCTGATCGGATGCGTCGATCTGCCGACGGCGGGCTCGGTTCTCATCGACGGCCGCCGGACCGCCGATCTCGACGATCGCGCGCTGACCTTGTTGCGCCGCGACCGCGTCGGGACGGTGTTTCAGTTTTTCAACTTGCTGCCGACGATGACGGTGGCCGAGAACGTCGCGCTGCCGTTGATGCTGCAGCGCCGCGAGCGCGCCGAGATCGATCGGCGCGTGCGCGGCGCGCTGGACGCGGTCGGCATCGCCGACAAGACGGACGCCTACCCGGCCGAGATCTCCGGCGGCCAGCTTCAGCGCGCCGCGATCGCACGCGCGACCGTCCACGAGCCGGCGATCCTGCTCGCCGACGAGCCGACCGGCAACCTCGATTCCCGCAACGGTCGCAGCGTCCTCGACCTGTTGCGCCGGTTCGCCGAGCGGGGGCAGGCGATTCTGATGGCGACCCACTCGACCGAGGCCGCGTCGTTCTGCGATCGCGTCGTGCGGATGCAGGACGGACGCATCGTCGGGTGAGCCGGCGTTCGCCGGTAGCGGCGCTGTTCGGCGCGCTCGTCCTCGGGCATATCCGCGCCAATCGCCTGCGCTCGGCGGTGACGATCGTCGCGGTCGCCCTCGGCGTCGCGATCGCGCTGGCGATCGATCTCGCCAACGAAACCGCAATCGCGTCGTTCGCGACCAGCGTCAACGTGATCGCCAATCACGTGAACTTGCAAGTGCTCGGCGTCGGCCGCGGCTTCGACGAGCGCGCCTTGCTCCGGGTCATGCGGGTCTCCGGCGTGCGCGCGGCCGACCCGGCGATCGAGGACGCGATGGTCGTCGGCGCGCGCGCTGGGGAGCCGTTCTCCGGTGAGATCCTGCGAGTGATCGGCGTCGATCTGTTGCGCCCACTGCCGCGCGGCCGCCCGCAGGGTGCGAGCATTGATCCATTCGAATTGGTCGCCGGCCGTGGCGCGATCGTTTCGAGCCGGATCGCCGGACGCTACCATTTACGCGTCGGCAGCCGGCTCGACGCGCTGGCCGGGGATCGCGTGATCGCGCTGCGCGTCGCCGGCATCTTGCCGGCCGATTCGGTCGGCGTCGATTCGAG
>JBOHTW010000109.1:0-1889 GCA_050733835.1 Vulcanimicrobiaceae bacterium
CCGCAAGCGCTGGAGCCGCGCGAGACTATCCTGCATAGGAGCGCCCAACCGTGCCGCTGACCAAAGACCAGAAGACCGAGATCGCCCAGAAATTCGCCCGCTCGCCGGGCGACACGGGCTCCGCGGACGTGCAGATCGCCGTCCTGACGGCCTCGATTAATCAGCTCACCGAGCACTTGAAGATCCACAAGAAGGATCATCACAGCCGGCGCGGCTTGCTGTTGCAGGTCGGTCAACGCCGGCGGTTGCTCAATTATTTGCAGGCCAAAGATCTCGAGCGTTACCGCAAGTTGATCGCCGACCTCGGCTTACGTCGCTAGGCCCTCCGCCGAGACCCGAGGGACGTGGACGGCAACGGAGTAGCGGCCAGAGCAATACCGCAACCCCTCCGCAGCGCGCGGCTCGAATTGATCCCCGCGCGGCGCGAGTTGCTAGTTGCCGAGTTGAGCGATCGGGCGGAACTCGCCGTGCTGCTCGACGCGCACGTGCCGGTGAATTGGCCCGACGGCATCTACGACGAAGGCGTCCTGCGATTTTTTTTGGACCGGCTGCTCGATGCCCCCGACGCGCTGGGTTGGTGGTCGTGGTACGCGATTCATTTGGGCGATGACGACCGGACGCTGGTCGCGGGCATCGGGTTCAAGGGGCCGCCGCGCGACGGAAGCGTCGAGATCGGTTATGGCGTCGTCGAGGAGTTTCGCCGGCGCGGCCTGGCGCGCGAAGCGGGGCAAACCCTGATCGGCTGGGCGCTTAGCGACCTACGCGTCGACTCGATCGTGGCGCAGGCGCACGTCGACAACGGCCCATCGCAGCGGGTTCTGGCCGCGCTTGGCTTCGAGCCATCGACGCCGCGCCCGTCGCCCGACGGAATGCTCCGCTTCGAACGCAAGCGCGAATCAGCGTAGCGCGCCGGACGCGAGTTTGCGAACGCGATAGTCCCGGGCTTTGTGGCGGTTCCCGCAGACCGCCATGCTGCACCAGGTGCCCGACCGGTTTTTCGAGTGATCGTAAAACGCCCAGAGACAACCGGTCTCCGGACACGTTTTGAGCCGGTTCCACGATCCATCGACCATCGCTTCGAAGACGATTGCGAGGAGTTGACCGACGGCGCCGTCGACACCCGGCGCGCGCGGTTCGAGGCGTGCCGGCGCATCCGATACGAACGACAACGTCATCTGCGAGCTTCGCGCCATACGGTTGAGCGCTTCGAGGGCTTCGGGGTCCGGCGGTGCGCCGTTGTTCGACAGCGCCAACTGCCGAAACGCCTCGCGCACGCCGACGGCCGCCCGCAGATCGCTCTCGCCGACCTCGCCGCCCGCGATCAGCAGATGGTGCTCGGCAAGCCAGGTACCGAGCGCCCGCGGGCTGTCGAGGTCTTCGCGCCCCGATTCGCGCTCCGCCGTGTTGATGAAGGCTTGGATGAGCCGAAGGCGGCCGGGCGCCGGCTTGCTGCCGATGTGATCGATCACGTCACCAAAATACCCCGTTTGCCGGTGATGAGTCAAGCGAATTACTCATAATCGTCACCTCATAAATAAGTTGACAGGTTATAAACACCAGTGTATCATGTTTGTAGGTTACTACGAGATTGATGGTGGTTGAAATGGTTGAGTCGCGAGCCAAGCTCGTTGCCGCCGCCCCTGCGTCCGCACTGGTTCGTTCGCCTTACGGCCCGGGCTGGAGCGGGGCCAGGCTGTTCGGTGGTTGGGGCGTCAAAGTGGAAAGTGGAGGAACGCGGATATGGTAAGTGAGTGGTTGGCGTGGTTGGGTGGCCGGCGCGCCTGGCGGCCGCCGACCGTCCGGAACAACGGCGTTTGGTCGGACGATTTCGAGCGGCGCATCGGCGAGCGCAATCCGCTTGCGACCCGGTCGATCTTTTGGGACCGGCT
>JBOHTW010000110.1:0-11640 GCA_050733835.1 Vulcanimicrobiaceae bacterium
TGCATTGTTCCGTCACCGCGCACGAACATCGAGAACGGCGCAGGCAAAGCGACACCCGCGGGCGGTGCGACCGGCGGCCAAGCGCCGGTGCAACCGGCATTGCACGTCGACTGATTCGGCGTCGCGAGGTCGGCGTCGAAGACATAAATCGTTCGCTGCGCCGCGTTGATGAAACCAAGTGCGCCCGCGAGCTGCGACGTCATGAGCGGTGCTGCGGACGCGGGGCTCGCCGGGATGACGGCCGCCGGCGAGGACATTTGCGGAGTCGACGACCCGCCGCCTCCGCAGCCGGCGAGCAGCGCAAGCCCAAAAACTGCTGCAATGTGAGATTTTCCCAAAGTCGTTCCTCCAAGAGCGGGGTGACTTCGAGGAGCGTACGCTTGAGAAATGAGGTCCGGATGAAGCTCCGCTACCGCTCTATTCAGAATTCCTTCAGGTAGGGAGCTTGGTTCGGCGCAGCTTCGCCGTCGCGGCGGTGGCGGCACCGCTCAACATCCCGACGTCATTGCCGACCGCCAAAAAGCGATAACCGAGTTCGAGACAGCGCTCGGCCATCGCGACGTCTTTGGCCAATATCCCGGCGAACTTGCCGTTCGCGCGGGCCGCTTTTGCAACCGCCGCGACCGCGTCGTGCAATTGCGGTGCGCCGGTATCCCACGATGCGGGATAGGCCAGACCATTGGTTGCCGAGAGGTCGTTCGGACCAACGAAGACGCCGTCGACTCCGTCGAGCGCGACGATCTGGTCGACGACTTGCACGGCGGCCGCCGTCTCGATCATGATCAGCAGCAAGACCGCGTCGTTGGCACCGGCGACGTAGGTCGCGACGTCGGTATCGAACGCGTACGGGCTGCGCACGCCGCCCCGGCTCCGGCCGCCCAGCGGCGGATAGCGCCCATCGGCAACGACTCGGCGAGCGGTTGCCACATCGTTCACGTATGGGACGATCGCGCCGACGACCCCCATGTCGAGCGAGCGCTGCACCGACACGCTGTCGTTCCAGGCGGTCCGCACGATCGGCAGGGCCGGCGTCGTCTTGGTCGCGATCGCGATCGCTTCAGCCGATTCGGCCGTGATCGGGCCGTGCTCCATGTCGATGACGAGGAAATCGAAGCCGCTGCGGCCGAGCACCTGAGCCGACAGCGAATCGTTGAAGTTGAGCCAAGTGCCGAATACGGGTTCGTCGGCGCGCAGGCGGTCTTTTAGCCGGTTGGTCAGCATCGCTGCATCACTCCGCCGCCGAGGCGCCGAATCCTCGCCGGAGCCGAAACCGGAATTCGCCGCAGCGAGTCAAGCAAACGGGAGAATCACGATGCCGACGGTCGATCAAGTACGAAATGCCCTCGAAGAAGTTCAAGACCCCGAGCTGCACATGGGAATCATCGAACTTGGCCTGGTGTACGATGTCGCGGTCGAGGGCGAGAACGGCAGCGAAGTCACCGTCACGATGACGCTGACCTCGCCGATGTGCCCGGTCGGACCGATGTTCAAAGAGGCGGTGCACTCCAAAGTTGCCGGGCTCGAAGGCGTGACGCGCGCCAACGTCGAGATCACGTTCACGCCGCCGTGGGATCCGCGCACGATGGCGAGCGACGACGTCAAGCTCGCACTCGGCATCTGGTAGACGAACCCGCGCAACTAGCGAATCTTGACAACCGTGCGGCCACGAATCTGGCCGGCGACGATCGCTTGCGCGCGATCCGGCAAGCCGGCGAGCGTCGTGTATTCGCGCATCCCGGCGAGATCCGCCGGTTTGATGACCTCGGCCATCTCGCGCCACAGGGTTGCGCGATGTTCGAGCGGGACGCGGACGCTGTCGATGCCGAGCAGGTTCGCGGCCCGCAGAATGAACGGAAAGACCGTCGTATGGAGTTCGGCGCCGGCCGTCAGACCAACGGCGGCGACGCTCGCGCCGTACTTCAACTCGGGGATCAAACCCGCGAGCACCGCCCCGCCGACGGTATCGATCGCACCCGCCCAACGTTCGCTCCCGAGCGGTTTGATCTGACCGGACAGGTCGGCGCGCGGCACGATCGACGTCGCACCTAAACTCCGCAGATACGGCTCGAGTTCCGGCCGGCCAGTCGACGCCGCGACGTCGTAACCCAGGCCCGCGAGCAGCTTCACCGCAACGCTGCCGACGCCGCCGCCGGCGCCGGTGACCAGGACCGGAGCATCGTTGCGCAGGCCCATATCGCGCAGCCGCACGATGCACTGCATCGCGGTGATCCCGGCGATCCCGAGCGTCATCGCGGCGTCGTCGTCGTAGCCCGGTGGGAGCGGTTCGAGCCAGTCGGGCTTGGCCGCGAAGTATTCGGTATAGGTTCCCGAGTAGCGCTCGCCGACGCCCCAGCCGCCGACGAGCACGGCGCTGCCGACCGGCCAGCGGGCGTCGCGCGAGCCGATGACGCGGCCGCTCATCTCGACTCCCGGAATCATCGGGTGCGAGCGTAGGATCTTGCCCTTGCCGGTGATCGCAAGTCCGTCCTTATAGTTCAAAGCTGCGCGGTGCACTTCAACGACGACGCCTTCGTCGACCAGCGACGATGCGCCGCGCTCGACGACTTCGGCGGCGGTCTTCCCGTCGCGTTGGTCCACGACGAGGGCGCGAAATTTCTCCGGCAGCGTGCTCATTGGCCCTCGGTTGCACCGCGCCCCCCGTGGAACCTTCGAGCGCAAAGGTCCGGTTCGCCGGTTCGTGCAAGCGTCGGGCCGATGAAGAGCCACGACGAGCGCTATGCCGAACTCGAGCGAAAGCGCGCGCAAACGCTCGAACCGGCCGGCCCCGGGAGCAACGACAAGCAGCGCGCGCGCGGGAAGCGGACGGCGCGCGAACGGATCGAGACGCTGGTCGATTCCGATTCGTTCGTCGAACTCGACCGGTTCGCGACCCATCGCACGACCGCGTTCGGCCTCGGCGAGCGCGAGTTTCTCGGCGACGGCGTGGTGACCGGGCGCGCAACGATCGACGGCCGCCAGATCTTTTTGTTTTCGCAGGATTTTACGGTGCTCGGTGGATCGCTGGGCGAAGTCTTCGCCGAGAAAATCTGCAAGGTGATGGACCTCGCCGTGCGCACCGGCGTCCCGATGATCGGCATCAACGACTCCGGCGGTGCACGCATTCAGGAGGGCGTCGTGAGCCTCGGCGGTTACGCCGAGATTTTTTGGCGCAACGTGCAAGCCAGCGGCGTGATCCCGCAGATCAGCCTGATCGCGGGGCCGTGCGCCGGCGGCGCCGTCTACTCGCCGGCGATCACCGACTTCATCGTGATGACCGAGCGGATCGCCCAAATGTTCATCACCGGTCCCGAGATCATCAAGACCGTGACCGGCGAAGACGTAACCTTCGAAGAATTGGGCGGGGCAATGACGCACGCGACCCGCAGCGGCGTCACCGACTTGGTCGCCGCCGACGAAGACGAGATGAACGCGCACGCTCGCCGGTTGCTGTCGTTCATGCCGCAGAACAACCTCGAAGATCCACCGCACGTCGCGTCCGATGACGATCCCCAGCGCGAGTGCCCAGAACTGGACGGACTGGTTCCCGATTCACCCACCAAACCGTACGACATCAAAGCAGCTATCGTGGCAGTCGTCGATGACGGCGATTTCTTCGAAATCGCGCAATTCTATGCGCAGAACATCGTCATCGGGTTTGGCCGCATCAACGGTTCGACGATCGGCATTGTCGCCAATCAACCGAAGATGCTCGCCGGCGTGCTCGATATTGCCTCGTCGATCAAAGCGGCTCGGTTCGTGCGCTTCTGCGACGCGTTCAACATCCCGCTGCTGACGTTCGTCGACGTCCCGGGCTTCTTACCGGGAACCGCGCAAGAATACGGCGGGATCATCAAGCACGGTGCAAAGCTGCTCTATGCCTATGCCGAAGCGACGGTGCCGAAGATCACCGTCATCACCCGCAAGGCCTATGGCGGTGCGTACGACGTCATGGCGTCGAAGCATGTCCGGGCGGATTACAACGTCGCATGGTCGACGGCCGAGATCGCCGTGATGGGCGCGGCCGGCGCCGTGCGCACGATCTTTCGCCGCGAGATCGCCGACGCCGGCGACCCGGTCGCGCGTGAAGCGGAGCTGATCGCCGAGTACGAGGAGCGGTTCGCCAATCCGTTCATCGCGGCCGAGCGCGGGTACGTCGACGACGTCATCGAGGCCGGCCACACCCGCCGGGTCGTCGCCCGCGCGCTCGAGATGCTCGCAAACAAGCGGGTCGAGCGCCCGAAACGCAAGCACGGTAACATCCCGCTGTAGCGGGGATCGGAGCTTATGACACCCGCCATCGACGTCGAACCGGCGCTGTTGGGCGCCCATCGGGCGCTGGTCGCCGAGCATATGCAGACGATGTCGCTGCCGCTCGCGACGATCTCTGGCCGCATGGTCGCATACCATATGGGTTGGGTCGATCGCGTCGGGCGCCCCGAGGAGCCGGCAACCGGCAAGTTCATCCGCCCGAGCCTATGCCTGTGGGCCTGCGTGGCATGCGGCGGCAAGGGCACCGCGGCCATTTCGGCCGCGGCTTCGCTCGAGTGGCTGCACAACTTTACACTCGTCCACGACGATATCCAAGACGGCGACCGGCAACGCCGAAACCGTGAAACCGTTTGGTCGATCTGGGGTGTCGGACAAGGTATTAACGCGGGCGATGCGCTGGCGCTGCTCGCGTTCAAGGGATTCGCTGCCGATCCGCTCCACCCCGAGCGGTCATTGCGCGCCCTCCAGGTGATTGTGAGGAGCGTCATCGAGGTGATCGAGGGACAGTGTCTCGATCTTGAACTCGAAGGGCACGTCGAGGCGACGCTGCGAACGTATCTTCGTATGGTTCAAGCAAAGACGGGGGCGCTGATCGGTGCAAGTCTGGAAGCCGGGGCCGCGATGGCCGGCGCGACCGCAATCACCGAAAACCGGTTTCGCCGGGCGGGACGATTGCTCGGCACGGCCTTTCAAATGCGCGACGATTGGCTGGGAATTTGGGGCGACCCGGTGCTGACCGGCAAGTCGCGATCGACCGACGCCGCCCGGCGCAAGCTGAGCTTTCCGGTCGTCGCCGCGTACGCCGCGATGAACCCGGCGCAGCGGCGCCGGCTGCGCGAGCTGTTCGCCGCGCACTCCGGCGACGTCGTGACCGATATCCACGACTTGCTCGCGGATGTCGGCGGTCCCGAACTGACCCGCGCGCTGCCGCAGCGGTTCGCGGAGAAGGCGATCGCGGTCGTCGCCGGCAGCGGGGTCGCCCGCGAGTCGCTGGCCGAGTTTGAAGAGTTTGCCCACTATGTCGCAAACCGTTCGCGCTAAGGGCCGGCTCGCCGACACGGATCGCGCGGCCGGCGACGCGCTCGGCCGCGCGATCGGGTGGCTCCTCGACCGTCAAGCGCCCGACGGCTGGTGGGCCGGCGAACTCGAGACCAACGTCACAATGACGGCCGAACACGTGCTCCTCCTCCGGTTCCTCGGGCGCAGCCTCGACCAGATCCGCGCCGGCGCAGTCGACCATCTGCTTCGCAAGCAACGCGACGACGGATCGTGGGCGCTCTACTACGACGGCCCGGCCGACTTGAGTACGACGATCGAAGCCTACGTCGCGCTCAAAGTCCTCGGCGTCGACCCGAGCGGCTCGCCGATGCGCCGTGCGCTCGAGCTGATTCGACGCCTCGGGGGACTGGCCGAAGCGCGCGTCTTCACCAAGATCTGGCTTGCGCTGTTCGGCGTCCACCCGTGGGACGGAATCCCGTCACTGCCGCCCGAGATCGTCTTCCTTCCACCAAAGGCGCCGTTCAATCTCTACGACTTCTCGTGCTGGGCGCGCGGAACGATCGCGCCGCTGACGATCGTGATCTCACGCCGGCCTGTTCGGCCGCTGGGCGTCGACCTCGCAGAACTCGTCACCGAGGGCAGTGAGCCGACCCTCTGCCGGGTGCCGGGCGCCGGTCCGTTTTGGTGGTTCGACCAACTCCTCAAACTCTACGAACGCTCGCCCTGGCAACCGACCCGCGCCGGTGCGCGCCGCCGCGTCGTCGACTGGATCGTCGAGCGCCAGGAAGCCGACGGCAGCTGGGGTGGCATTCAGCCGCCGTGGGTCTACTCGTTGATCGCCCTCGACATCGAGGGCTACGACGCCGACGACCCGGTGATGCGCAAAGGAATCGACGGGTTCAACCGGTTCATCGTCGACGACACCGAGGGCTGGCGGTTTCAAGCCTGCATGTCGCCGGTTTGGGATACAGCCTGGGCGGTTCGCGTGCTGCGGGCCGCCGGCCTCGACGGCGACCATCCGGCGATGCGCCGGGCCGTGAACTGGCTGCTGGCCGAACAGATCGATGCCGACAGCCCCGGCGACTGGCGCGTAAAATGTGCCGGCGTTCCGGGCGGTGGCTGGGCGTTCGAGTTCGACAACGACGCGTACCCCGATGTCGACGACACGGCGGTCGTCGTGCTGGCGTTGCTCGAAGGTGGTTTGCCGACCGACGTGCGCGATGCCGTCGAACGGGGCCGCGCGTGGATGCTCGCAATGCGCTCGAGCAATGGCGGCTGGGGCGCGTTCGACCGCAACAACACCCGCGAGCTCGTCTACCGGATGCCGTTTGCCGATTTCGGCGCGCTGATCGACCCACCGACGGAAGACGTCACCGCGCATGCGCTCGAGATGCTCGCAGCGCTCGGCCGCGACGAACGCGATCCGTACGTCGCCGACGGGTTGCGCTATCTGCGCGAGACCCAGACCGCGCGCGGATCGTGGTTCGGCCGCTGGGGTGTCAACCATATCTATGGAACCTGGTGCGTGTTGGCGGCGCTCGGCGCCCTCAAGACGGGTCAGGACATGATCGCGCGGGCTGCGGCGTGGCTGTTGACCGTCCAAAACGTCGACGGCGGTTGGGGCGAGACCGCCCATTCGTACGTCGACGAGTCGTTTGCGGGCCTCGGCCCAAGCACGCCGTCGCAGACGGCCTGGGCGGTGCTCTCGCTCCAACTCGCCGGGCTTGGAGATCACCCGGCGTGCGCTCGCGGCTTGGCATTTTTGCGCGACCGTCAGCGGCCCGACGGAACCTGGGACGAGCCCGAGTTCACCGGGACCGGCTTCCCGCGCGATTTTTACATCAATTATCATCTCTACCGGCATCTTTTTCCGACGCTGGCGCTCGCGGCCGACCGTACTCCCCCGCCGCCGCTGGTCTATCGGAACGGCTCCACCCACGCGGTTGAAAGGCTGACTCGATGAGCATTCCGATCGGACAAAAACTCGCCGTCGCGCGCTACATCTTCGGCAAGCAGCTTCACGGCACGAAAAAGTTCGCGCTCGTCCTCCAGCTCGAACCGCTGTTCCAGTGCAATCTCGCCTGCGCGGGTTGCGGAAAGATCCAGCATTCCGACGACATCTTGAAGCGGCGGCTGACGGTCGAGCAGGCGGTGGCGGCCAGCGACGAGTGCGGCGCGCCGATCATCTCGATTGCCGGCGGCGAACCGCTGATCCATGCGGAGATCGACCAAATCGTCGCCGCCCTCATCGCCCGCAAGCGCTACATCTATCTCTGCACTAACGCGATCATGATGCAAAAGAAGCTCGACCTGTTCGAGCCGTCGCCGTATTTCGCGTGGTCGGTTCATCTCGATGGACTGCGCGAGCGGCACGACGAGTCGGTCTGCCGTTCGGGAATTTTCGATAAGGCAGTCGATGCCGTTCGCGAGGCCAAGCGGCGGGGGTTCCGGGTGACGACCAACACCACGTTCTTCGAGCAAGACGACGCGACGACGATTCGCTCGGTGCTCGACTTTCTCAACGACGAGTTGGAGGTCGACACGATGCAGATCGCGCCTGGGTTCGCGTACGAAAAGGCACCGGATCAAGCGCACTTTCTCGGCGTCGAGCGGACGCGCGCGATCTTCCGTGAGGCGTTCGCCGACGGCAAACGCGAGAAGTGGCGGCTCAACCACAGCCCGCTGTATCTCGACTTCCTCGAGGGGAAGACCGATTTCTCTTGCACGGCCTGGGGCATTCCGTCGTACTCCGTGCTCGGGTGGCAGCGACCGTGCTACCTGATGTCGGACGCACCGTACGCGGCCAGCTATCGCGAACTCGTCGAAGAGACCGATTGGTCGCAGTACGGTCGCGGCAAACACCCAAGCTGCGAAAACTGCATGGCGCACTGCGGATACGAACCGACGGCGGTAGCCGCGACGATGGGCTCGGTCCGCGAGATGGTGCGCGCCGCGCGCGCGCAGTGAACGACCGCGTCTTCCTCACCGGTGCAAGCGGCTTCGTCGGCGGGCACGTCGCGCGCGAACTGCGGCAAGCCGGCTACCGCGTCCGGGTTCTCGCGCGTAAACCGGTTGCGCTGCCGAGCGATGTCGAGGTCATCCTCGGCGACCTCCGCCTGCCCGGGGGGCTGGCGGGTGCGCTCGACGGCTGCCGGTATCTGATCCACTGCGCGGCGCTCTATTCGTTTGCGCCGCGCGATCGCACGGCGCTGCGCCACGTCAACGTCGCCGGAACCGCCGGACTGCTCGAGGCGGCGCGGGTCGCAGGCGTCGAACGCGTGGTCGTCACGTCGAGTTCGGCGACCCTCGGGCCGGCGCGCGGTGACCGCGCGGCCGACGAGCGTGACTGGGCGCACGCGAGCCGGCGTTCGGCCTACCATCGGTCGAAACTCGATCAGGAACGAACGGCATTTGCCGCCCGAATTCCGGTCATCGCCGTGCTGCCGACCGCCCCGATCGGACCCGGCGACGGCAAACCGACGCCGACCGGAAAACTCGTGCTCGATTTCGCGCGCGGGCGCATCTTCGCGAAGCCGCCGGCGATCGGCGGCATGAATTTGGTCGCCGTGGAAGATGTTGCGCGGGCGCACGTGACCGCGCTCGAGCGCGGCCGAATCGGCGAACGCTACGTTCTCGGCGGCGAGAATCTCGAGTTCGATCGCATCTGGGAGTTGCTGGCGACGGTTACCGGCCGGCCGGCACCACGCTGGCGCATTCCGGGACAGTTGGCGATCGCCATCGCGTCAGCCGACGAAATTCGCTGCCGAATCAACGCCGGCGCCGAGCCGGTCGTGCCGCTCGAAGGCGTTCGAATGGCCCGCGAGCGGATGTTCGTCGATAGCGCGAAGGCGACGCGTGAACTCGGGTTTCGCCCCGGCCCCGTTCAGCCCGCGCTCGAGCGCGCGCTGGCGTGGTATCGCGCGCACGGCTACCTCAACTGACGTAACCTGCCGGCCTGATGCACGCGGGTTCGCTGACCGTCATCGCGGCGACCGGGCTCGAAGCCCGCGCGGCGCGCGCTGCGTTGCCGGGGCTCCACGTCGTTCGCGCCGGCGTCGCCCTCACCCGCATCCGCGATGGTCGCTGCGGCGCGTTTGAAACCGTCGTAAGCTGCGGGCTCGCCGGCGGCCTCCGCGACGATCTACCGACCGGCACGGTACTGATTCCGACCGAAGTCACCCGGCCGACCGGCGAGCGGCTAATCTGCGACCCGGAGCTCTGCGCCGCGCTCTGCGCGGCGGCTCGGGAACTCGGGTTCGAACCGGTCGTTGCGCCGCTGATTACCAGCGCCGGCCTCGTCCGAGGCGCCGCGCGCCGTTCGCTTGCGCAGCGGTACGCCGGCGTCGACATGGAGACAGGCATGATTCAAGCGCGCCGAATCGCCGCCGTGCGCGTCGTCCTCGACACACCGCAGCACGAACTCTCCGGCGCGTGGTTGCGCCCGTGGACGGCGTTCGCGTATCCGCAAGCATGGCGCGAGTTGCCGTGGCTCGCGCGCGAGGCGCCTCGCTGCGCCCGCATCGCCGCGCAGGTCGTCGCCGCGGCGCTCACTGCTCCGACGGCGAATGTGGCGACAAGCGGCCGTCGGAATGAAGGCTGAAGTCGCGCGACCGCCAGCGAACGCGCCGCCCGAAAAAAGCGGCGATCCAAACCGCGAGACTCGCGGCATCGCGCGCCGGGATGAGCCACGGAGTCGGCCGCGACGGGATCTGCAAGGTCGCGTGCGCGGCATAGTGCAAGCCGACGCGCAACCCGCCGGCGACGGCGACCAAACCGAGCCCAACCCCCTGCCACGGCGAGAGTGCCGCGAACGCAACCGCCATCGGCACGGCGTGGGTGACGAGCGAGCACGCAAATCCGATCGGTCGCACGCTGCGGATCGTCCGCGCCCACCGTAGCTCGTGGTCCCACAGCGACCGAAGGCTGGGCTCGTCGACGACATTCGTGACGACGTACGGCGCGAGCACGACCTCGAATCCGCGCGCGCTGGCGAGCCGGCCGAGCTCGTGATCGTCGGCGACGTGCGCGCCCAACGCCTCGAAACCGCCGATCGCCGCCAGCAGATCGCGCCGAACGGCCATCGTCGCACCCAAGCAGTAGCGCAGTTCTTCGAGCGATCGCGCCACCAGGACCGACGGCGCGAACTGGTCGTTGATGAACATCGCTCCCAAGCGCGATGCGATCCCGGCGACCGGTGTTCCGCCGTACAGACAGGTCACCGCACCGACGCGCGGATCGGCAAACGGCGCGACGACCGCGCGCAGGTACGCCCGATCGACCCGCATGTCGCTGTCGGCGATGACCAGGATCCCGTGCTTTGCCCGACCGATCATGTTCGCGAGGTTAGCAACTTTGGGATTTGCCGTGGACACGTGCGCGTCGACGACCAGCGCTAGATCGAGCGCTGGAAACTCGGCGATGATACGGTCGACGACGGCGATCGCCGGATCGTCGCGATCGCGAACGCCGAAGACGATTTGGTACGCCGGATACGACTGATCGCAAACCGACCGAAGGTTCTCGTAAAGCTGCGACTCGGCGCCACAGAGCGGTTTGAGGATCGTGACCGGGGGTTGATCGACGGTGGGCCCGGCCGGCTTTCGAAACGCGACGACGCGCTGGATCGCAAACCCGAGATACGCGATCCCGGCGAGGCTCAGCAGCCCCGCGACCGCCGCCGCCGGCTTACGCAGCACCGGCCGCCAACCCGCCGTAAGTGGTCGGTTCTGCGCCGCGCGCCTGCAGCGCGGCCGCAACGTCGGGGTTGATCAACGCATCGTACTCACCGACGAACTCCACGCCTTCGGTCGCCGGGTGAAAGTAGAGTTCGGAGACGCCCGGGGGGAGATGGTCGATCAGCCGCACGACGCGGTCGCTGGTCATCCGGCCGGTGTCGTTGAGGCCAAAGATGAAATCGTTGCAGACGAGGTGTTCGCGGCGCGCGCGCACGCGCATTAACCCAAGCCACGGCGCCAGCAGTACGGCGTTGCCGAACCGGCCGCGCAGATCGCGGCGCGCACTGCGCCACGAAGGCCCGACCGGCTCGTAGGGAATGCGAATCGCTCGCATGTCGTAGTCGCGACCGATCGCGAGCAGCAGCCCGAAGATGGTTGGGTGCACGTGCATGTGATTGTGCGCGTTCACGTGGTCGAGAGCAAAGCCGGTCGCGGCGAACGCCTCGAACTGGGCTCGAATCTCCGCTTCAAGCTGGCGGCGAACGCCGGGTTTGAAAAAGAACCGCACGCCGGCGCGCGCGAGCTGCGTTAAGAACCGGCCGTCGCCGTCGACGAGATCGGGGACGATCGCCGGCGGCAGGACCGGCCGGCCGTTGACGAGGGCGAGGTGCAGACCGACGCGCAGGCCCGGAATCGT
>JBOHTW010000111.1:0-15372 GCA_050733835.1 Vulcanimicrobiaceae bacterium
GCATCGACGAGGCGATCGGCGAGCGCGGCGACGTCCTGGATCGCGCGACCCCGGCGCTTGCGCGCCTGCGGCGCCAACTGGTCCGCGCTCACGACGACGCGCGCGAGGCGGCGCTGGCGATCGTGCGGTCCGCGACCTACGCGAACGCCGTGCAAGACGCGATCGTCACGCTCCGCGACGGGCGCTTCGTCGTCCCGATCAAAGCCGAGGCGGCCGGTTCGATCCGCGGGGTCGTTCATGACACGAGCGCCAGCGGTCAAACGCTGTTCGTCGAGCCGCTGGCGGTGCTCGATGCGAACAATCGCGTGCGGCGGCTGCGGCTCGACGAGGAACACGAAGTCGCGCGCATCCTCGCCGAATTATCAGAGCGAATCGGGGCCTGCGCGGGCGCGATCGCGGCTGCGCTCGACGCGCTGGTCGCGCTCGACCTCATCGTCGCGCGGGCGCGCTTGGCGCAGCAGCACGGCGCCGTCGAACCCGAGATCGTCGACGAGCCGCGCATCGTGCTCTACGGCGGTCGGCATCCGCTGCTCGGCGAGCGCGCCGTGCCGGCGACGCTCGCGATCGACGATCGAACGCAGATCCTGGTGATCAGCGGGCCGAACATGGGCGGCAAGACCGTTGCGCTTAAACTCGTCGCGGTGACGATTGCGATGGCGTATTGCGGACTGCAGATCGCCGCCACGCCGGGCAGCGTCGTTGGCGGGTTCGACTTCGTCGGCTGTGAGGTTGGCGACGAGCAGTCGATCGCGGCGAACGCGTCCACGTTTTCCGCGCACCTTCAACGACTCCGCGAGATGGTCGAAGTCGCCGGCCGCCGGACACTGGTCTTGGTCGACGAAATCGCCGGCGGAACCGAGCCTGCCGCCGGCGCGGCGCTGGCGATCGCCGTACTCGAGCGACTGCTCGCGGTTGGCGCGCGAGCGATCGTCACGACCCACGCCGCGCAGCTCAAACTGTTCGCGCACGCGATCGCCGGGGTCGAAAACGCGGGGATGCGGTTCGATCCGGCGACGTTCGCTCCGACCTACGAACTCGAACTGGGTGCGCCGGGCCAATCGCTGGCCCTTTCGCTGGCGCGAGCGCTCGGCGTCGACGGCGCGATCGTGGAGCGGGCCGAGACGTTGGTCTCGACCGGAGAACGCGACTACGACCGCGCATTGGCCGATCTCGCCCAAATTCGCGCCGAGGCCGCCGCCCAACGTGATGCGCTGGTCCGCGAGCGCGGCCACCTCGCAACGCTCGAGGAGAACGCCCGGCGCCGGGTCGAGGCGCTCGACCGCGAACGGCGCGCGATCGCGGCGCGGGCGAACGAGCAGATCGCCGGCGCGTTGCGCAGTTTCAATGCCGAACTCGGCCGGCGTCACGCCGATACTCACCGGCCGGCCCGCGTGACGCCGGGCCAATCGGGTCTACTCGCACGGACGCTCGACCAAGTCCATCGGGAACTCGGGCTCGACCCGTCGCCCAAGCGCGACGCCGACCGCAGCCAAGTCGCCGTCGGCGACCGCGTCCGCGTACCGGCGCTCGACAGCGAGGGCGTCGCGAGCGAGGACTACGGCGAAACGATGCTGGTCTCGATCGGCGCGCTCAAGACCGTCGTCGCGAAGCGTGAGTTGGAATTGGTCGCGCGCGGCGGCGCGCGACCGCAAGCCGCGGTGCGCAGCGCCAACGTGTTGCTCGAGACGGCGAGCAACGTGCGGACCGAACTCGACGTTCGAGGCAAACGATTCGTCGAAGCCGAGCCGCTGGTCGAACGATGGATCGAAGAAGCTCGGCTGGTGGACGTGAGCCCGTTACGGCTGATTCACGGGAAGGGGAGCGGGTTGCTCGGGCGCGGTCTGCAGGAATATCTGCGCGCGCTCGATGGCATTCGCGCCATTCGGTACGGCCAGGCGGACGAAGGCGGCAGCGGCGTTACGATCATCGAGCTTGCGTAGCAACGATTCGGCGACAGGCGCGCGGCCGTCGTGCGCCCAAAAGCGGTCGACGGTGACCGATGCATCGAAGCTTTCCCCGCGCGAGCAGGCCGCGACGCTCGCCGACGGTTGCGAACACGTCGAGACGCGCGCCGAACTCGAGGCCCGGATTGCGGCCAAGGGGCGACTCCACGTCAAGCTCGGCATCGATCCGACCGGCGCGTTTCTGCATTTGGGCCACGCGGTGGTCCTGCACAAGATGCAGCAATTCGTCGAATTCGGCCATCGGGTGACGCTGCTGATCGGCGACTACACCGCCCGCATCGGCGACCCGAGCGGTCGCAACGAGTCGCGACCCGCACTGACCGGCGAGCAGATCGAAGCCAATATGCGCGAGTACCAGTCTCAAGCCGGAACGGTGCTCGATCTCGAGCAGATCGAGGTCATGCACAACTCGACGTGGCTAAAGCCGCTGACGCTGGTCGATCTTATCCGGCTGATGTCGCAGACGACGCTCGCGCAGGTGCTCGATCGCGAGGACTTCAGCAAACGCTATAAGGCGGGCGTTCCGATCGCGTTGCACGAGTTGCTGTATCCGATCGCGCAGGCGTACGATTCGGTTGCGATGGCTTGCGACGTCGAACTCGGCGGTTCGGACCAACTCTTCAACCTCATGATGGGTCGCGATTTTCAACGCCACGCCGGCCAAACCGCGCAAATTTGCATGACTTTGCCGATTCTCGAAGGGACCGACGGCGCGATCCGGATGGGCAAGTCTCGCGGCAACTGGATCGGTCTGACCGAACCCGCCGCGGAGCAATTCGGCAAGCTGATGAGCCTGCCCGATGCGATTCTTCCGCGGTATGCCTGGTTGGCGGCGTTCTGGCCGAAGGCCGACTGCGACCGGTTGGCGCTCGACATCGCCGAGGGACGCGTCCACCCGATGGATGCGAAAAAAGCCCTCGCCGAGGCGATCGTCGCGCGCTATCATGGAGCGCAGGCCGCGGCGGCTGCGCGCGAGCGATTCGCGGCGACCGTCCAGCGTAGGGAGCTTCCCGCCGATCTTGCCGAGGCGAGCGTGGGCCCGGCGCGGACGCTCGTCGAAGCCCTTATCGGAGTTGGTTTCGCGCACAGCAAACGCGAGGCTGAACGGCTCGTCGCCGGCGGCGGCGTCCGGATCGACGGCGCGGTTTGCGCGGATCCCAAGCACCCGATCGCGGTTCCACCGCCGCTCGTCCTTCAAGTCGGGTCGCGCCGTTTCGTTCGGCTCATTCAATAAAGGGGTAAACCAAAGCGCATCATGGCTCTAACGTACACCGAGAAGCAACCGGCCGGCGGCCCGACCGTCCACTGCAGGCGCTGTGGGCGCGAGTACCCGTACCCGCAGCCGGGCGGTCAGCCGATTCGCTGCGAGTGCGGCTGGTGGTATCGCAACGTCAACGGCGAGATCGTCGAAGAGTTTCGTCCGCGGCTCGGAGCCTAGGTGGTTTCGTCGCCGGCGGCGAGCCGGTCGACGAGTCCGGCGAGATCCGCGCGCGTGAGCACGTAACGCTCGCGACAGACCTCGCACGTGGCTTCGGTCTGCGGCCGCTCGCGCGCCATCAGTGCGAGTTCGTCGCGGCCGAGCCCCGCCAATGCCGCCTCGACCTTGGCGCGCGAGCAGCGACAGGCGAACCGAACCGGATACTCGACGACGGCGCGCAGCATTCCGACGCCGACGAGCCGCTCGGCCAGGACCCGCGGTTCGGCGCCAGCGACGATCTGTCGCGTCACCGCCTCCATCGACCCGGCGCGCATCTCGAGCGCGACGATCGCCGATTCGTTCGCGCTCGGCATCACTTGCGCGATCGAACCCCCGGCGGCCCGAATGCCCGCCGGATCGGCGAGCACGCCGACGGCGACGACGCTCGGGATCTGCTCGGACTGCGCGAGATAGCCGGCCACGTCGTCGCCGATCTCGCCGCTGACCAGCGGCACCACGCCGACGTACGGGTTGCCGACCTCGGACGAACGCGTGACCTGAAGCCGGCCGGCGCCGACCGCGGCGCCCACGTCGAACTTGCCGCGTGAATTGAGGGGCAGATCGGCGTGCGGCCGATCGACGTAACCGCGGACGCCGAGCGCCCCGTCGGCGAGTAACCGCGCCTCGGCAAAAAGTCGACCGAGCGGCCCGTCGCCGGCGACTTGCAGAGCGACGATCTCTTGGCCGCGTAGGGTCGCGCCCAACAGCGCTGCCGCCGTTAGCAACCGGCCGAGCGCCGCGCTCGCCGTTGGTGCGAGATCGTGACGGCGCCGCGCCTCACGAACGAGCTCGGTCGTGATTCCCGCGGCGACGGCGAGGCTGCCGTCGCGGGCGGTCGCCGTGATGATGCGGTCTTCCACCGACCCGGCTCTTTCCGAGGTCGGCGCCGTTTCCTTCACGAAGCGCGCGCGTCGTGAACGTGCTTGTGATCCACGGTCCGAACCTCAACCTGCTCGGGACGCGCGAGCCCGAGATCTACGGCAGCACGACGCTCGCGGCGGTCGACGCAGCGCTTCAAGCCGAGGCCGAGCTGCTCGGTCTACACGTGCGTTCGGTTCAGCATAACAGCGAGGGCGCGGTGATCGACGAGCTGCACCAGGCCCGCGCGGGCGTCGACGCTGTGATCATCAACCCCGGCGCGTACACGCACTACTCGTACGCGATTCGCGATGCGATTGCGGCGATCGGTTTGCCGACCGTCGAAGTCCACCTATCGAACGTCCAAGCACGCGAGCCGTTCCGGGCGCACAGTGTGATCGCGGCGGTCTGCCGAGGGTCGATCGCGGGCTTCGGCCCGAGTTCGTACCATTTAGCCCTGCGCGCCGTCGCCGAGCTGCTCGGGGTAACGGCGCGCAAACCCTCATGAAGCCTTGGTTTGTCTGCCGTGCGGAGCAGGAGCGACCGAGCCGCTTGCCAATATGCCTCCCGACTCGTGAATTCCGCCCTTTTTCAGTGGAGATTTGAAGATTGACTAAAGCCGAACTCGTCGACGCCCTGGCCGAGTCCAGCGACCTCTCCAAGCGTCAAGTTGGCGAACTTGTCGACATGCTGCTCGACGAGATCAAGCACGCGCTGCAAAAGGGAGAGAAGGTCCAGCTCATTCCGTTCGGGAGCTTCGAGGTCCGCGAACGCAAACGGCGCGAGGGCCGCAACCCGAAGACCGGTGAGAAGTTGATCATTGCGGCCCGCAAGGTTCCGGCATTTAGCGCCGGCAAGGGACTGCGCGACGCCGTCGGCGGCGCAAAGCGCGGTGCGAAGGCCGCCTCTGCCAAGAAGTCCGGCGCAAAGAAAAAGCGCTAATTCGCCCGATGCGGCCCGGCCGCGCGGCACGCGATGCGCGCCGTCGCGGCCGAAGCCGTTGCGAGCGCGCGTTTTGTGCTCAAGGGCGGACTCTGGTGCTCGGCTACGAACGTGTCTGCTTAACGGGCAGTAGCGCAGCTTGGTAGCGCACCAGTCTGGGGGACTGGGGGTCGCAGGTTCAAATCCTGTCTGCCCGACCATTGCGCGACGGGCCGAGCATTCGATGTTCGGCCCGTTTCCGTGCGGAGGCACAATGACGCATCGAACGGGCGACGGGCCGCTCGCGACGGTCGGCGAGCGGTTCGATCAATCGGTGACGTTTACGCGGGATTCGATCGTCGCGTTTGCGACCGCGGTCGCCGACTTCAATCCGATGCACCACGATGAAGTGTACGCCGCCGGGACGCGGTTTGGCGGATTGATTGCAAGCGGCACGCAGACGATGAGCATTTTTGCTGCGATGGTTCCGACGCATTTTGCGCGCGCTGGAAGTGCGAAGATCGGCGGTGTTGGACTCGAGTTCAGTTTTCGGCTTCTGGAGGCAGTGCGCGTCGACGACGAGATTCGCTTTGAGTGGGAGGTCGTGAGCGTCACGCCCAAACCAAAATTAGCCGGCGAGATCGTTCGCCTAGCGGGCCGCGCGCTGAGCCCGCGCGGTGAGCCCGTCATGACCGCGGAGGGCACGGTGCTGCTCACGACACGGCTGTGATGGTGAGCGGATGGCTCGCCGGTAGGGTCCCTCGCGATTTAGCCCTAAGAGTAGCCGGGCGTGCAGACCGAACCGCGTAGGGAACTCGCGAAGACCTATGACCCAGCCGCCGTCGAGGCGCCACGCTACGCGATTTGGGAGGCGTTGGGCGTCTTTCACGCCGATCCCGATCCGTCGCGCCCGCCGTTCGTCATCTCGATGCCGCCGCCGAACATCACCGGCCGGGCGCATCTTGGCCACGCCTCGACGTACACGCCGATGGACATCCTCACGCGGTTCCATCGGATGCGCGGTGACAACGCCGTCTGGATTCCTGGTCAGGATCACGCCGCGATCGCCACCGAAGCGGTCGTCGTGCGCGAACTCGCGCGCGAGGGGTTGACACGCGAATCACTCGGCCGCCAAGCGTATCTAGCGCGCGTTTGGAAGTGGCGCGAAGAGTACGGCGGAATCATCTACGAGCAGTTCCGGCAGCTTGGTTTCGGTCCCGACTGGCAACGCGATCGGTTCACAATGGACGCGGGCCTCTCGGCGGCCGTCACCAAGGTCTTCGTTGAACTGCACCGCGCGGGCTTGATCTATCGCGGGACGCGGTTGGTCAACTGGGACGTCGCCTCGCAGTCGACTCTGTCGGACGCCGAAGTCGAAGACGAAGACCGCGACGGATCGCTCTGGCACCTGCGCTATCCCGCCGCCGACGGCTCGTTCGCAATCGAGGTTGCGACGACGCGACCGGAGACGATGCTTGGCGATACCGCCGTCGCCGTCCATCCGGCCGACGAGCGCTACCGCCACCTCATCGGCAAACACGTGATCCTCCCGCTGGTTGGGCGCCGAATCCCGATCGTCGCCGACCTAGCCGTCGAGCGTGAGTTCGGGACAGGCGCCGTCAAAGTGACGCCGGCGCACGATCAACTCGACTACGAAATCGGCGAACGGCACGGGTTGGCGATGCCCAGCGTCATCGGCTTCGACGGCAACATGACCGGTGAAGCGCCCGTCGCCTACCGCGGATTGGAGCGGTTCGAAGCGCGGCAAGCGATCGTCCGCGATCTCGCCGCCGGCGGTGCGCTCGTCCGCACCGAACCGCATCGGTTGCGCGTTCCGATCAGTTCGCGCAGTGGCGCAGTCGTCGAGCCGCTGCTGTCGCTGCAGTGGTTCTGCAAAATGGAACCGCTGGCACGACCTGCCCTCGAAGCATACCGCGATGGTCGCATTCGGTTCGTGCCCGAACGATTCGGCCGAACCTACGAGCAGTGGCTCGAGAACATTCGCGATTGGAACGTCTCGCGGCAAGTCTGGTGGGGCCATCAACTGCCCGTCTGGTACACCGCGACGGACGATGCGATCGTCGCTGAATCCGAAGCCGAAGCGCAGCGGATTGCGCGTGACCGCTTCAGTACGACCGAGCTGCGGCGCGACCCCGACACGCTCGACACCTGGTTTTCGAGCGGCCTGTGGCCGTTCTCGATCCTCGGCTGGCCGGCCGCGACGCCCGAGCTCGCGCGCTGGTACCCAAATGCCGTGATGCTCACCGGCCGCGAGATCATCTTTCTTTGGGTCGCGCGGATGGTGATGCTCGGCATGAAGTTTGTCGGCACGGTTCCGTTTGGCGACGTCTTGATCACCCCGCTCGTCTTCGACCTTCAAGGCCGCAAGATGAGCAAGAGCCTCGGCAACGTGATCGATCCGCTCGATCTGATCGCAACCTACGGTGCCGACGCGCTACGGTTTGCGGTTATGCGACAGATGCGCCTCGAGTCGCAAGAGCTGCGCTTCGACGAACGCTTCTGCGACGAAGCCAAGCGCTTCAACACCAAGATGTGGAATGCGCTGCGCTATCTCCACGGATTACCCGAGGGGGTTCCGGTGGCGACGGGGCTACCGCCGATTGCCGATCGAACGGTTGCCGACCGCTGGATCCTCGCGCGGCTTCGAGCGACGGTCGAACGCGTGACCGCCGCTTACGAGCGCTACGAGTTCGGCATCGCCGCCGACGCGTTGCTCGAGTTCATTTGGTACACGTTGTGCGACTGGTATCTCGAGACGACCAAGATCGCAACGCCGACGCGCGCGCCCGTGCTGAGCTATGTCTTCAACGTCGCGATGCGCTTGTTGCATCCGATCAGTCCGTTCATTTCCGAAGAGATCTGGCAGGCGTTGCCGCACGCCGGCGCGTCGATCGTGACCGCGCCGTGGCCGGCGGTCGCCGATATCCCGGACGATCCGACAGCGACGAGCATCTTCGAAGCGATCGTCAAGCAAGTCGAAGCGGCCCGCAAGACCAGGTCGGAGCTTGGCATCGCGCCGCAGGAGAAGATCGAGCTCGATCTGCCGGCTGAGCTCGGCGAATCCCAGCATCGGGAGATCGCAAATCTGCTCAGGTCGCTGGCGAACGCGACGCTGACGTTCGAACTGCCGCCGACCGCGGCCGTCGGAACGGCCGCCGCGATTCGCGCCGGCGTGGTCCGCGCGCCCGCGGCGATCATGCTGGAGCGCCGGCGCCGGCGCCGCGCCGAACTCGACGCCGAGATCGTCCGGCTCGAGAAAAAGTTCAGCAATCCGAACTTCGCGAGCAAGGCGGCGCCCGAGGTCGTCGCCAAGGAGCGCGAGAAGCTGTCGGCCTATCGGACCGAACACGAGCAGGTCGTCGCGGCGCTCGCCGCAGACGGAAAGGACGGCAAGGCATGAGCGCGCTGGACGTCGCCCGCGAGCGAACGCTGATGTCGGCGCAGCAGATCGATCGCATGATCGCGCGGCTCGCCCACCAGATTCTCGAACCCGACGACGCGCAGGACGGCGTCGTCTTGATCGGCATTCGACGCGGCGGCGAGATGCTCGCCCGGCGGTTGGCGGCCAAGATGGAAGAGATCGCCGGCGTCCGGCCGGGGCTCGGCTTCTTGAACATCAATCTGTATCGCGACGACGATGTTGCCCGGCCGATCCCGGAGTCGGACATTCACGACGACTTGAACGGCCGGGTCGTGATCGTCGTTGACGACGTGCTCTACACCGGGCGGACCGTGCGCTCCGCGCTCGACGCGGTAACCGACCTTGGCCGGCCGCGGGTGATTCGGCTCGCGGCGCTGGTCGATCGCGGGTTGCGCGAACTGCCGATCCAAGGCGATTACATCGGTCGCTTCATTCCGACCAGCCGGCGCGAGCGGGTCGAAGTCCATCTCTCAAAGGTCTTCGCTGAAACCGACCGCGTCGTGCTCCGCGGCGACGCCGACGATGCAGGGGCGTAGTCTCCTCGATCTCGACGATTTGACCGGCGACGAAATCTCTTACCTTTTGCATCGCGCGAGCGCGTTCGTCGGTGCACCGGCACCGCGCGACCTGCTGCGCGACGTCTGCGTCGTCAACTTATTCTTCGAACCGAGCACGCGCACGTATACGTCGTTTGCCATTGCCGAGCAGCGCGTCGGCGCCGACGTCGTTCTGCTGCCTCCCGGAACATCGAGCCTCGGCAAAGGCGAGACGATCGCCGACACCGCGATCACGCTGGCGGCGATGGGCGTCCGCGTGATCGTGACGCGCCATCCGGAGTCGGGGTTTCCCGCGCGGCTAGCCGAGGCGTTCGCCGGAACCGTCATCAACGCCGGCGACGGCCGCCACGCGCATCCGACGCAAGCACTACTCGACATCTACACCTTGCAAGCGGAGTTCGGCCGGATCGCCGGGTTGCGCATCGCGCTGGTCGGCGACATCCTCCACAGCCGGGTCGCGCGCTCGAACATCATCGGCCTGCGGGCGCTCGGCGCCGACGTGACCCTCGTCGGTCCACCGACCCTGCTGCCAGATGCGTTCGCCCGCGACGGCGTTCGCATCGCGCGCGAACTCGATCCGCTGCTGCCCGACCTCGATGCGGTGATGCTGCTGCGCATCCAGCGCGAACGGATCGCGTCGGCGGTACTGCCGACGCTCGACGATTACGCGCGCAACTACCGAATGGACGCCGACCGATTGGCAATGCTTCGGCAAGGCGCGATCGTCATGCACCCCGGACCGTACAATCGCGGCGTCGAGCTGACCGACGACGTGTTGGCGTTTGAAGGTTGGCGTTACGCGCAGCAGGTCGCCCACGGTGTGCCGGTGCGGATGGCGGTGCTCGACTTTCTCATCAACGGTCCGCGGGCAGCCGCATGAATCTGGTCATCCGCGGTGGCCGCGTCGTCGATCCGGCGCAGGATATCGACGCGGCCGTCGACCTGCGCATTCGAGATGGGCGCATCGTCGAACTCGGCGAACATCTCGAAGCCGGCGATGCGGCGGTATTCGATGCAAGCGGTGCGATCGTCGCGCCCGGCTTCATCGACATGCACGTCCATCTGCGCGAACCCGGCCAGCCGCACAAAGAGACGATCGCAACCGGCGCAGCGGCGGCGGTCGCCGGCGGCTTCACCGCCGTCGCCTGCATGCCGAACACCGAGCCCGCCCTCGATTCGCCCGCGCTGATCGCCGAGGTCCGGCGGCTGGCCGACCGCGCGGGCCTCGCGCGCGTCTATCCGATCGGCGCGATCACCCGCGGCCGCGCCGGTCAAGAACTCGCGCCGTACTGGCGGCTGCACGACGCCGGCGCGGTTGCGTTCAGCGACGATGGTTCGACGGTCGCCAACCCGCGCGTGCTGCGCCAAGCGGCGCTCTACGCGCGCGACATTCCGGGCGTTTTCATCTCGCACTGTCTCGACGACGCGCTGCACGCCGACGCCGTGATGCACGAGGGCGGCCGGTCGGCACAGTTGGGGCTCGCCGGCAGTCCCGGCCTCGCCGAGACGATTCTGGTCGCGCGCGATGCGCTGATCGCCGGCGCCACCGGCAAGCCGTTTCACCTTGCGCACCTGTCGGTCGCGATGAGCGTCGAACTAGTCCGGTTCGCCCGCGCGCAGGGATTCCCGGTCACCTGCGAGGTCGCGCCCCATCACCTGCTGCTGGACGATGCGCGGGTGCGCGACTTTCGCGCCGACGCGAAGGTCAATCCACCGCTGCGGACGCCCGCCGACGCGGCGGCGCTGCGGGCGGCTGTTCGCGACGGCACGATCGACGTCTTGGCGACCGATCACGCGCCGCACGGGCACGACGAAAAGGCCCGGCTGCTTGGCGAAGCGCCGGTCGGCTTCTCGGGCCTCGAGATCGCCGTCGGCGCCTACGCGCACGCGCTGCCGGACCTGCCGCTGCGCCGGTTCGTCGAACTTTGCTCGACGGCGCCGGCGCGAATCCTCGGGGTCGCCGGCGGAACGCTCGCGCCCGGCGCGGTCGCCGACGTGACGATCTTTGCCGACCGGCCGTGGACGGTCGATGCGCGCCGGTTTCAATCGCGCGGCCACAACACACCGTTCGACGGCGCGCGCTTTTCACGCCGGCCGATTGCGACGATCGTCGGCGGCGAGCTCGTCATGGACGCCGGGCGCGTGCTGGAGAAGAAGGGACGAGGATGAAACCGGGGATGTTGCTGCTGGCCGACGGGACGCGGTTCGACGGTCAGGGGATCGGCCACGATGCGGGGGCACTCGGCGAAGCGGTCTTCTATACCGGCATGACCGGTTACGAAGAAGCGCTGACCGATCCGTCGTATGCCGGTCAGTTGCTGACGTTCACGTATCCGATGATCGGAAACTACGGCGTCTCGGGGACTGCCGCCCAGCATCCCCGCGCCTGCGTCGCGGGCGCGATCGTCAAACGGTTGGCCCCGCATCCGTCGCATCACGCGATGAAAGTGGATCTCGGAACGTGGTTGGTCGAACAGCGCGTTCCGACCCTCGTCGGCGTCGATACCCGTGCACTGACGATTGCGCTGCGCGAGCACGGCACGATTGCCGCGGCGCTCGCCGTCGGCGACCGCGCGATCGCGACCGCCGAAGCGGACCTCGCCGCGTTCGTCCGCACGGCGACCACCGTCGGCTTGGTTGGCACGGTCGCGGCGCGGACCGTCGAAACGTTCGCCGGCGATGGTCCGCACGTCGTGGTGATCGACTGCGGGGTCAAGCGCGCGATCATTCGGAACCTGGGCGAACTCGGCGCCCGCATGACGGTCATGCCGTACGACGTATCGATCGACGAGATCCTCGAGCGCGCGCCCGATGGAATCGTCATCTCGCCCGGCCCGGGCGATCCGGCCGATCTCCCGCAGACGGCCGACCTGTTGCGCGGTCTGGTTGGAAAGCTGCCAATGTTCGGCGTGTGCCTCGGCCATCAGTTGCTCGCCCTGGCGTGCGGCGCTACGACCTACAAACTGCCGTACGGCCATCGCGGTGGAAATCAACCGGTGAAGGATCTCGAACACGATCGCGTGCTGATCACCGCGCACAACCACGGCTACGCCGTCGACGGCGGCTCGCTGCCGCCCGAGCTCGTCCCGACAATGGTCAACTTGAACGACGGAACCAACGAAGGCTTCCGGCATCGCAGCTTGCCGATCTCGTCGGTGCAATTCCATCCAGAGGCGTCGCCCGGCCCGTTCGACGCTCGCTACCTGTTCGAGCGTTGGCTCGCATCGATTCGCTGAACGCGCGCCGGTACGGCGCCGGCGCGCTGTTCGGACTGCTGCTTGCGTTGGTCGCGCTCCCGGCGTTCGCTCAGGCCAGCTTGCCGCGCCTGCATGTCAACAGCTTCACCTTGAGCGCCGATCGCCGGATCGTCGGCGTCGGTCAGCCGTTTCATGTGACGATCGCCGCCCAAGTTGCCGAGCGAATCGACGATTTGGCCGGCGTTTCGTTGCCGTACCTGGCGGCCTTCGAAATCGTCGCCGACGAACGCCATACCTTGCCGGACGGAACCGGCACGCGGTTCGTCGAGCAGCTCACGTTGCGGCCGACGCGCGTCGGCCGCTTCCACATCTCACCCGCATCGTTCGAAGCGGTCGACGCCGCGACCAATCGCCCGAGCCTGTTTTCAACCAATGCGTTGATCGTCGACGTAACGCTTGCGCCGATCACGAGCGCGCCGTCGACAACCGGCGCGCTATCGGAAACGAACGGGAACGGCGTTCGTCACGCAATTCATCGAATCGCTGCGGTCATCGCCGCGTTCCTGGCGATCGTTGCGGCATTGATCCTCGCCGCCTTCGCCGTCTTGCGTCGTCGTCGGCGGCCGACCGGCACCGTAACCCGCGTCGAACCGGTCGTCCCGGTCGCGCCACCGAGTGCGCCGCCGGCGTCGGCGCTGGCCGTGCAGTTCGATCTCGACGATCCCGTGCGCTTGCGGATGATGATCGCACAGTTGGCCGCGCAGCCGTCGCGCACGCGAGTTCTTACCTTGCGCGAACTGTTGCGCTTGCGGGCCGGCGCGCGCGAAGACGAGACCTTCGGTGACCTCGCCGCGCGCTATGCGCAGACCGAGTACGAGCCGCTGATCCAAGCGCTGCGCGGCCTCGAGCGCGCGGCCTTCATCACCGACGAGCATCTAGCGCAAGCGATTCACGAGTCGCTCGGCTCGCTCGACTATTACGTCTCGTGGATCGAAGCGAAGCGCCGATGAACTCTGCGGGCGTCGCGCCGGCGCGCTGGGCCGAGGTGCTGCACGCGGCGATCGTCGGCCAGCGCGACGTCGTCGACGGCGTACTACACGCGGTGCTCGCCGGCGGCCACGTCTTGCTCGAAGGCCCGCCGGGCGTCGCCAAGACCTTGCTCTGCCGGGCGCTAGCGAGCAGCGTCGGCGGCGAGTTCAAACGCATCCAGTTCACGCCCGACCTGCTACCGAGCGACGTCGTCGGCACCCGTATCTTCAATCAGAAGACCGGCGCGTTTGCGACCGTGCTTGGTCCGGTCGTCGCCAATGTCGTGCTCGCCGACGAAATCAATCGCGCGCCGGCGAAGGTGCAGTCGGCGCTGCTCGAAGCGATGGGAGAGCGCCAAGTGACGATCGGTCCGCGGACGCATGCATTGCCCGATCCGTTCGCCGTGCTCGCGACGATGAATCCGCTCGACGTCGATGGAACGTACGCCCTGCCGCTCGCGCAGATGGATCGCTTCCTCGCCAAACTCGTGATCGCGTATCCGTCGGCCGACGAAGAGATCGCGATCCTCGACCGGTTCGGTGCCGACCCACCGGCGCTGCCGCCGCCGCTGGTCGATCTGGCGACGTTACGCGCCTGGCGCGCGCAGGTTCGAACCGTCTATATCGAGCCGAAGGTGGCTGCGTACATCGTCGCGCTGGTCGGCGCGACCCGCGCGCCGAGCTCGTTCATCGAACGCGGCGCAAGCCCGCGGGCGACCTTGGCGCTCGCGGCGCTGGCCCGCGCGCGCGCGTTCGTCGACGACCGCAGTTTCGTCGTTCCCGACGACGTGCGCGCCGTCGCGCGGGCGGTGTTGCGCCATCGCGTCGCGTTCGGCTATCGAATGGTCACCGAACGCGTCGACCCCGAAGCGATCCTCGCCGACCTCATCGCCGGAGTCCCCACACCGTAGACGTCACGCGGGGTCAAATCCTTCGAACTTAACGATCAAGGCGCATGCTCTCGATCAACGGCGCGCGCGCTTCGGCGACCGTTGCGCCGCGCACGTCCGATTCTTCGCGAGAAAACGCCGGCACGTTCGGCGATTGAGGCTACCGGACTTCCGATTTGCGTTTGAAACGAATTTGGAGAGCGTCCGCCGCTTCATGAAGCGCTGGATGGTCGATCGTCAATGTTTCAATGCCGTAGCCCACGATCTTTGGATTGCGCCACAAGCCAATGCTCGCCCAGCGCGCATCATGGTAGGACCACCAGCGTACGCCGTCCCAACGGCCCTGTCTGAAGAGCTTCCGGGCCCATTGTTGCGTCGTGGCATAGTCGCGGGCGATGACGCGTGACGGGCGCATGCGCTGCTTTGTTAGTTCTCGCGGATCGTCGAGATTGCAGATCGGCGCATTGTCAGGAAGGTCGAACCACGCCAAAGCACGGCGTCTCTTGGGCAGTTTTGGGTGCGGGCGAAGCATCTCGCTGGACCAGTCTTGTCGATACTTGCCGGAGTTAAAGACTTCGGCGCAGGCGCCGGCCGGCGAATCGCCGAGGTAGCGCACAGCATAGAGATCGGGGTTGTCGATGCGGCCGCCGCCTTGAGTCGGTATAAAGAGAACGCCGCCCGGTTCATCTGCGGCGGCGTTTGGATCATGGGAAAATACGCGATAGAGACGACTCAAGCGAAGGCTCCGGCTGCTCGGGCGTCGAGCGCCTGTACCACGCGGGCCGCGCCGGAAAGCGCGAGCACGTTGAGGGGAATACTTCCGCCGAGGAGCGGTTCAGGCGAGGTGAGCCACGGTCCAACTTCGTCCGGCCACATTACCGCGAGCGCTCTATTGATCACGTAATCAACATCGATGATGCGGCTTTCGAGCACCGGGCTAATCGAAGCAGTCGATGCACCTGCACGGCTGAGCTGGGATGGGTCAATGCCCAGCACGTCGGCGGCGGCGTTCAGTCCAAGCACGCTGATGAGTCGCTT
>JBOHTW010000112.1:0-4382 GCA_050733835.1 Vulcanimicrobiaceae bacterium
GATGAGATACTCCGCGATGTTGGCGTTGGTGTAACGGCCTGAACGCGGATCGACTTCGGTGCGTTCATGAAGGGCCATGCCAATGCCCCAAATGATTCCGCCGATCATCTGGCTGCGGGCCGTCTTCGGGTTGACGACGCAGCCCGCGTCGTACGCGCCGACGATGCGCCGGGCGCGGATCGTTCCAAGCTCTTCGTCGACGGAGACTTCCGCGAACACGGCGCCAAACGACTTTGTCTCGGCGTCGAGCTCATCGGGCTCGTACGTGCTCGTCAGCTCCATGCTCGGTTCGCCGCTGGCGGCCATTGCGTCCGCGAGCGATGCACCCGGGTTGGCGTGCTCGGCAATCTTCGCGCGAAGATTGCGGCAGGTTACGCGCACCGCCGAGCCAACGCTGGCAACGGTCGATGACCCAAACGAACCGCCGGCCGGCGGCAGGTTCGTGTCGCCGATGCGGACAGCGATTCTCGTGGGATCGATCCCCAGTTCGTCGGCCGCGATCTGCGTGAGGATCGTGTACGTCCCCGTTCCGAGGTCTTGACTACCGCTCTCGATGAGCGCGCGGCCGTTGGCAAAGACGGTCGCGCGAACGGTCGCCGCTTGCACCATCGAAAAATTCACGATACTGGCAAAGCCGGTGCCGATGCGCAGATGCGCCTCACTGCGCGAGCGCGGGCGGCGCGCGCGCTGGTCCCAGCCGAATTTCTCCGCGCCCAGGTCGTAGCACGCGCGAAGCCGTTTCGAGGAAAACACCAAGCCGCTTGTTGGGTGGAGCTCCGCGTAGTTGCGCAGGCGGAGGTCGATGGGGTCGAGGGCGAGCGCCTCGGCGAGTTCGTCGAGCGCACATTCGAGTGCGAAATTCCCGGCATTTTCGTTTGGCGCACGCATCGGTGTTGGGGTGACCTGGTTCACCTTGACGACGTGATTGCTCGTCGTGATGTTGGGGCAACGATAGTGCGACCGGGTCGCGACCGTGACCATATCCGGCCGGTCGTCGAAGACCGACGTCTGCACGATCCCCTCGTGAACGATTGCGCTAAGGGTTCCATCGCGCCGGGCGCCGAGCTGCACGCGCTGAAACGAGCCGGACCGATAGCCGTGCGATGTGTACATCTGCCGGCGCGATAGCGTGGTCTTGACCGGCCGCCCGAAGACTTTGGTGGCCATAGCCGTGATGACGACATGCGGCCACACCCATCCCTTGCAGCCAAAGCCGCCGCCGAGAAATTCTGATACGACGCGGATGTTCGCCTTGGGAATTGCTAGCTGATGCGCGAGCAGCATCTGAACGCCGGAGACCCACTGGGTTGCGTCGTAGATGGTGAGCCGCTTGCCATCCCAGTGCGCGGTCGTCGAGGACGGCTCCATCGGATTGTGATGCTGAAGCGATGTGGTATAGCGGCGGTCGATCGTGACCTCGGCCGAGCGCAGAGCCTCGACTGGGTCGCCGAGCGTCTCGTCGCTCGCTTCGCCGAACATGCTTCCGGGATCGTAGTGCGCGTCGAGATGATCGTCGAGCCGTGCGATGAAAGCGCTTTGGTCATAGGTCACGCCGACGAGTGATGCGGCATACGTGGCCGCCTCGAGCGTATCGGCAACGACGAGTGCCAGATGTTGACCGTGATAGTGCACGTTTCCGTCTTGGAGAGGCATCAGTCGCTCGCCGGCCGGCGGCGCCCCGATGGGTTGAAGCCGGGGCGCGTTCTCGTGGGTCAGGATCCCGATAACGCCGCGCACCGCGCGCGCCGCCGAAAGGTCAATCGCCCGCACGACGCCGCTTGCAATCGTCGCGCCGACCAGCGCTCCGTAGGTGAGGCCTTCGAGCGGATACTCGGCGGAATAGGCCGCCTGGCCTTGCGTCTTCCTTAGTCCATCGACGCGACTGTGTGCCGTACCGACGTGTTTCCTCGTCCGTTCAATGACCGTACTCATTGCATCCTCTGCACGGTTTCGATCGCGCGCTTAAGGGTGCGAGCGGCGAGATCGACTTTGAAGCCGTTGTGTGGTGTCGTGGCGGCGGTCCGCGTGGCAGCGGCAGCCGCGCGTGCTAGCGCATCCTCGCGCAGCGTTTGGCCGCGCAGTTCCGCTTCGGCCTCGTGCGATCGCCACGGAATAGTGCCGATGCCGCCGAAAACGATGCGCGCGTCGCTCACGATTCCCGCATTCCATTCGATTGCGACCGCCGCCGAGACGAGTGCGAATTCGTACGACGCTCGGTCGCGGACCTTGAGGTAGTGCGACATGCGTGCAACGGGTGCGCGCGGAATGTCGACGGCCACGATCAACTCTCCGTGCGCCAAGTGGTGCTCGGTTTGCGGCGACTCGGCCGGCATCCGGTAAAAGTGTTCGAGCGGCGTTATCCGTTCACCGGCGGCCGATTGGATGACCAGCGATGCGTCAACGGCAACCAGGGCGACGGCGAGATCCGATGGATGTGAGGCAATGCAGCCTTGGCTGGTTCCAAGGATTGCGTGCATGCGGCTGACCCCCGCGATCGCAGGACAGCCCGAACCTGGTTGGCGCTTGTTGCACGCAAACGCCGTATCGCGAAAGTAGCCGCATCGCGTGCGCTGCAACAAATTGCCTCCGATTGTCGCCATGTTCCGCAATTGCGGCGACGCGCTGGCAAGTAATGCTTCGCGCACGACCGGGGCATCCCGCGCAATCGCCGGGTGCTCGGCGACGGCGCTCATCGTTTCGAGTGCGCCGATGCGGATCGCGCCCGTCCGGTCGCCGATGCCGCGCATCGAGGAGATGCCGCGGAGGTCGATGAGCAGTGCCGGCGCCAAGACGTGCTCCTTCATCAAGTCGAGCAAATTCGTGCCACCCGCTATGAACGCGGTGCGCTCACGGCTGCTTGCAAGACTCAGCGCCGTCGCCACGTCGCTTGCGGCTACATAGCTAAACGGATGCACCGCGACCTCCCGCGACCGCTTTGATCGCCGCGAGGATGTTCGGGTAAGCGGCGCAGCGGCACAGGTTTCCGCTCATCCACTCGCGGATCGCATCGTCGCTCTCAAAGTGGCCCTCTTCGAGCAACGCGACCGCCGACAAAATTTGGCCGGGCGTGCAGTAGCCGCACTGCATCGCATCGTGTTCGACAAATGCCGTCTGCACCGGGTGTGGGTGCTCGGGCGTTCCGAGCCCCTCGATCGTTACGATTGCGTCGCCCTGGTGCATAACGGCGAGCGTCAGGCACGATAGGACGCGCTTCCCATTGACAAGGATCGTACAGGCACCGCACGCGCCGAAATTGCAACCCTTTTTTGTGCCGGTCAGCCCGAGGCGCTCGCGCAACGCGTCGCAGAGCGTTGTCCACGGCTCGACCGTCACCGCGCGAGTTTCGCCGTTAATCTGAAGCCGAATCTGCACCGGACCTTCGTCATATTCGCGCGCGGGCACGGGCGACATGGGCCCTCCAAACTCTGGTTGTGTTGCAACTGATCCGGCGCAATCGCTTCTTTGCACCGGCGCACGTGCTTGGGGGCGTACGCCGATCGCGCGGACCTCGGCTACGCGACTAACGTCGCGCAGGAATCGTTCCCTCGGCTCTTTCGCGCGACCTTCCCGCCCCGCGTTGCTCCGGGTCATGTGGTCGACTAGTCTCCTAATATTGGCGGTTCGGTCCGTGCGCCGTCAGCGCGCGGACCCGAGCACGGCGAGAACCACGGCGTTCGGTAGCTCTGCCAACGCCGCACCAGGGAGCGAGATCTTCGATCGGCGGATGCCGCTGCCGACGATCACGCGATCCGTGGCGGCGACCGCTTCGTCGATGAGAATCGGCCAATCAGCCGGCAGACCGATCGGCGTGATCCCGCCGAACTCCATCGCCGACGCTGACGTCGCCGCATCCATCGACGCAAAGGATATCTTGCTCGCGCCCAAGTGCCGCTTCGCCAGCCCATTGACGTCGGCGCGGGTCGTGGCCAGCACGACGCAGGCGGCAAACCAACTGCGCCCTTCCCGGCGGGCGGCGAGAATCACGCAATTCGCCGACCGATCCAGCGGAACGTCGTACCGCTCGCAAAACGCCGCCGTATCGGCCAAATCTGGATCGATCTCAGCGACGAGGAACGCCTCGGGCGACATGCTCCCGCGCCAATCGCGTAGCGCAACCACGACGGAGGGCGCCAGCAAATCCGGCCGCTCGGTCGCGGGGTGAGCGCGCAGATTTCCGATCATTCGCCGAGCAGCGCCGTCAGCGCGCGCACGTCTGGGAACGTGTCGAGTGCGCGAATTGCCGCGACGATATCCGCGCGCCGGCGCTGGTCGAAGCGAACTGATGCCAGATCGTCGAATTTTGCGACCAGCGCATTCCACGACAACGGACGCTCCGGTTCGCCCGGCGGTTCGGTCACCGCGCGCCGGTGCGTTTGGTCGCG
>JBOHTW010000113.1:0-7595 GCA_050733835.1 Vulcanimicrobiaceae bacterium
GTCCGTGGCCGTTGCCGATCGAATCCGAACCCGGCGACGCGGGCCCGCTCGCCGGCGACGTCGAGATTCCGGCCGGGCGTTATCGCGTCGGCGCCGAACCGGGCGGCGACTTCGTCTTCGACAACGAAAAGTGGGCGCACGACGTCGATCTGCCGGCGTTTCGAATCGCGCGCGCCCCGGTGACGAACGCCGAATACGCGCGGTACGTCGACGACGGCGGTTCACCGCCGCGCGACTGGACGCGCGACGAGTCCGGCCGTTGGCTGCGCTGGCGGTTTGACGGCCTCGTGCCGCTGCGCCCAAACGCTCCGGTGTGCAACGTCAGCCGCGCCGAGGCTCACGCCTTCTGCCGGTGGGCCGGTCGACGGCTACCGACGGAAGCCGAATGGGAGGTCGCGGCGACGTACGATTTCGCGACCGGCGAAAAGCGCCGCTTTCCCTGGGGCAACGATGCTCCGAACGTCGAGCGCGCGAATCTCGACGCGCGGATGCGCGAGCCGCTCGACGTCGCCGCGCTGCCGGCCGGCGATTCGCCGAGCGGCCTGCGGCAAATGATCGGCAATGTTTGGGAGTGGACGGCCGACGCGTTTGCGCCCTATCCGGGATTCGTGCGCGATCCGTATAAGGAATATTCCGAACCGTGGTTCGGCGATCACGCCGTCTTGCGCGGCGGTGCCTGGGCAACCCGCGCCCGGCTCATCCGCGGCACGTGGCGAAACTTCTACCGCCCCGAACGCAGCGACCCATTCGCCGGCTTCCGCACCTGCGCCACATCGTTTTCGTAAGGATCGGGCCGGCCCCGCAGCTGCCTTGATGCGCACGCCAGGTGGGGGCGCCACCGAGCGGAAAGCTTGCAAGCAAACGGAGGCTTCGATCATGGCATCGACTTCATCGGCAGACGGAGAACCTCACAAACGGATTGGGCGCGGCGACTTCGTTACTCGCGCCGGAGCCGTCCTGGCCGGTTCCGCGCCCCTGGCGGCAGCGCTCACGCAACCGGCGCGGGCGGCCGGAGGGTTGCCGGAGCGTGCGCACGAACTCGGCGCGCCGCTCAGTCCCTACGGCTCGCCATCCGCCTTCGAAAAGGGCGTAGTGCGTGTCCCGACGGAGCTCACACCAACAGCACTTTCCTCGTGGGATTTCACGCCGCTGCAGGATCTGCACGGGATCATCACACCCAACGGGCTCTTCTTCGAGCGCAACCACGGCGGCGTACCAGCGATTGATCCCAGCAAACACCGCGTATTGATCCACGGGATGGTCGATCGCCCGCGCGTCTTCACGATGGCGGACATCATGCGATATCCATCGGTCTCCGTCGTGCATTTTTTGGAGTGTTCAGGCAACGGGCTCACCGAGTGGAAAAAGCCGACGGAAAAGACGGTGCAGCTCACGCACGGTCTCTTGAGTTGCGCTGAGTGGACGGGTGTGCGCCTCTCGACGATTCTCAACGACGTTGGCGTGAAGCCTGGTGCCGCTTGGGTCCTGGCCGAGGGCGCAGATGCCGCTGAGATGGACCGCAGCATTCCCATCGAGAAGCTGATGGACGACGCGGTCCTCGCCTATGCGCAGAACGGCGAAGCGTTGCGCCCCGAGCAGGGATACCCGCTGCGGCTTCTGCTTCCCGGCTTCGAAGGTAACATGAACATCAAGTGGCTGCGGCGTCTGAAAGTCGGCCGCGAGCCCTTCTATACGCGCGAAGAAACCTCGAAATATACCGATCTCCTGGAGAACGGGCAGGCGCGGATGTTCACCTTCGTGATGGAGGCGAAGTCGGTGATCACGCGCCCGTCCGGAAGCATGCAAATCGCCTCCAAGGGCGAGCACGAGATCAGCGGGCTGGCGTGGAGTGGTCGCGGTAAGATCACGCGCGCCGAGGTCTCGACCGATGCCGGCAAAACTTGGAACATGGCACAGTTGCAAGAGCCCATTATGAGCAAGTGCCTAACGCGCTTCCGCTATCCGTGGACGTGGAGCGGACAGGAGGCCGTGCTTCAGAGCCGTTGCTACGATGAGACCGGATACGCGCAACCGACGCTGTCGGAGTTGGTCAAGGTACGTGGCGTGAACTCCGTCTACCATCTCAACGCTATTCAAAGTTGGCACGTCGCTCAGGATGGCATGGTGACCAATGTCCACGCATGATCGCGACACCGTAAATCATGGCTCGGCGCGGCGCTGGCCGGTTGCACTCCTCGCAGCGCTGACGTTGGCGCTTGCCGCCTCAGCAACGAACGCCAAGCCGGGCGACTACAACTTTGGTCAGCCCGCGACGCAAACCGAGATCAACGCCTGGAATGTCGACGTCTCGCCCGACGGCGACAACTTGCCACAAGGCAGCGGATCGGTGAGCCAAGGTCAGCAGGTCTTTGCGGCCAATTGCAGCGCCTGCCATGGCGCCCAAGGACAAGGTGGGCCGATGGACCGGCTCGTCGGCGGCGTCGGGACGCTCAACACCGACAAACCGGTGAAGACGATCGGCAGTTATTGGCCGTACGCTGCGACGGTGGTCGACTACATTCGGCGCACGATGCCGTTCAATCGGCCCGGAACCCTCACGAACGACCAGGTCTACGCGGTGACCGCGTACTTGCTCTACCTCAACGGCATCGCCGACAAGAGCGCCGTGATGAACGCGAAGACGCTGGCTCGCGTGAAGATGCCGAACCAGGCCGACTTCATCCGCCGCGATCCTCGCCCGGACGCGCCGTAACGGTTCGCGCGCCAAACTAACGATCGGCCCAGCGCCGACCCGGCCCTGCCGCTCGCCGGTTCACGACCGGGCCCATTGAGGGCATTGACTTCAATCAATGCCTGGGTACGGCAGTCGCGCTATAATTGCAATGCCCGCGTGTTCGAACGGGTGCCAGCCTGCAAAGATACCGGGCGGCGCACGGCGGCAATCGCAGGTAGGGTCAGCCAATGACAGCAACGACGCTCCCCGACGTCCATCTCGCCGAACGGGACCACATTCATCCGGAGCCCAGCAGCTTCATGCGGAAGTATGTGTTCTCGCTCGATCACAAGATCATCGGCTATCAGTATATGATAACCGGCTTTTTGTTTTTCATCATTGCGGGCTTACTGGCCGAAGTGATTCGCATCCAACTCCTCAAACCAGCCGGCGCAATCATCAGCCCGGCAGCCTACGACGGCATCTATACCCTGCATGGTTCGACGATGGTTTGGATGGTGATCATTCCCCTCATGACGGGGGGCTTCGGAAACTTCGTTATGCCGCTGCAGATCGGCGCGCGCGACGTTGCGTTCCCATGGCTGAATATGGTGAGTTTCTGGATTTTCCCGGTCTCGGCCGCGATACTCTTCGCGTCCGCACTCTTTGGTGCGCCGGACGCCGGATGGACTGAGTATCCGCCGATCTCGCTGCAAGGGCCGCCGGGTACCAACCTTTGGTGCGCCGCGATCTTCCTGATCGGCATCAGTTCGACGATGACCGGGTTAAACTTCATGGTGACGACCGCCAAGATGCGCGCCCCCGGGATGACCTGGACGCGCATGCCGCTATTCGCGTGGGCGACGTTCGCGACGGCGATCATGAACATGGTCGCGACGGTTGCACTTTCAGCCGCGACGTCCGCACTTTTCCTCGAACGGGTTTTCGGCGTGCCGTTCTTTGACCCGGCGCACGGCGGTAGCCCGATTCTGTGGCAGCACATGTTCTGGTTCTATTCGCACCCGGCCGTCTACATCATGATACTGCCCGCGTTCGGCATCATCTCCGAGGTGCTGCCGGTCTTCGCCCGCAAACCCATCTTTGCGTACAAGATGATCGCGTTCTCTTCGGTGGCAATCGCGGTCTTGAGTTTTGGGGTCTGGGCCCACCATATGTTCACCAGCGGGCTCGCACCCTGGCTGCAGTTGCCGTTCATGATCGTCACGCTGATCATCGCCGTGCCGACCGGCATCAAGATATTCTCCTGGCTCGCCACGCTGTGGGGCGGCAAAATCCACTTCTCGCCGGCGATGTTGTTTGCCGTCGGATTCTTGTTCACGTTCACGTTCGGGGGCGTGACCGGCGTCTTCTTGGCTTCGGTTCCGGCTGACTTGCACGAACACGGAACCTATTTTGTCGTCGCGCACTTCCACTACGTTCTCTTTGGCGGCAGCGTCTTTGGGCTATTCTCGGGCATCTACTTCTGGTGGCCGAAGATGACCGGCCGCATGATGAATGAAACGCTCGGCAAGTGGCACTTTTGGACGACCTTTATCGGGTTCAACGGTACGTTTATGCCAATGCACTGGCTCGGACTCTTCGGGATGCCACGCCGATACGCGACCTACGAGGCGTTCTCGAAGATCTATCCGCAAGCGCAGTTCTGGAACGACTTCGCCTCGGTGTTTTCGTTTCTGATGGCGAGTTCGACGCTCTTACTGATTGTCAACATGCTCTGGAGCCTGCGGTACGGCCCGCGAGCCGGCAATAACCCATGGGGCGCTCGGACGCTTGAATGGATGATCTCCTCGCCGCCGCCGTACTACAACTTCAAGCACATTCCGCTCGTGCTGGCTAACCCGTATAGCTACGACCAGCCGCTACCCTACCGAAACCTTGACGATGAGGACACGCCGCTGATCGTGGCACCTCATCACGAAAGCCCGGTGCACGCGTAGCGATGGCGTAGCAGGGAACAGGCGGCAGGTGGACGGACTTCACGTCGTCGACGCGACCATGGGAACGAGCGACGAAAGTATGCCAAACCGGAATCCGATTGAACTCGATGTGCGTGGGATCCCAACATGGGAGCGCCACGATAGAATTTTTTCGTTGTTCGATTCCTTGGAACGCGCCGGCGAGTTGACGATCACCTGCGACCACGAACCGCGGCCGTTGCGTGCGCAGTTCGAAGAGCGTCGCGTTGGCCAATACGTTTGGTTGCAGCGAATGCTCGCAAACGACCTGTGGCAAGTGACGCTGAGGCGCATTCCCGTGCCCACGCATCAAGAGAGCGTCGCGCGCTTCCTCCTACGCTGCGCGTTGCTGGCCGACGTGCAGGAGAGCACTCGCGCTTTGCTCACCGCTGCAGCAGTCGAGCGAACGCTGACCCGGGGCGAAGCGTTCGCCGAGGAATCGGCTCAATGGGAGGGTTTCGGCGTCGTCCGCGAAGGCTGGCTGAGTGCAATCATCACGTCACCGTATGGTCGCGAACGAGGGTTGTACGAGGTATTGCCGACAGAATCGTTCGGCGAAGTGTCCGCCCTCGACGGCGGTGTCGCGCTTGCCCGTTTCGAGGTTGAATCGCCCCACGCGCGGGTCCTCATTTTCCCGAAGCCGGTCGTGGCCGAAGCTCTGTTCGCGGACAGCGCACTCGTTCGTGCGCTCGGCGCGATCACCGCCCAGCGAATGCGCCGTGTCGTTCAGCGCCTGTTCGCGCAGACATCGCTCCCAACAGTTGCGCGCGTCGCTGCGGCGCTTCTGCCGCATGCAGGTCCCGAACTGGGCTTGCAACCAGCGCTCGCAACGCTTGACCACCTCACGCAAGTGCAAATTGCTACGGCTGCCGGCACGGTCAAGGAAGTCGTGAGCCGCGCGCTCATGGAACTCGAGCAGGTCGGCGCGATTGAGCGCCACGCCGGTCGTATCGCCAAAGTTGATCGCGAAAAGCTCACGCTCTTCTCTAACCGCTTATGACTCGGGTCGCTGTGTGTACCCGCCAAATGGGTTACGATCTCGATATGGTAGAACTTGACGTCCGGGTGCTTCCACCGCCGAAGAAGCATTCGACCATTTACGAAACATTGGCGCGACTCGGACCGGGCGAAACGTTACGGATCACCAACGATCACGACCCGCGGCCGCTGCGCTTCGAGTTGGAACACGATTATCCCGAATGCTTTACCTGGAACTATCTCGAGGCCGGCCCGGAAACCTGGCGCGTCGACATCGTCAAGACGAACGTCGCGCGCGTAGAGGGCGACCGTTCGGAGGAATCTTAGGCCGCGACTTCACCGGACGCCAGGTGCAGGATGTGACGGTGGACGTGCGCGTTGCCAGGCGACCGCGACGAACAACCCGATCGCGCCGACTTGCGCGACGGACGACAGCCCGAGCAACGTCGATGCAAGCGCCGATGGATGCAGCACGACGGCCGGCTCGCTCGCGATGCGAAGCAGCAATCCGCCATTCAACAGGCCGTAACAGGTCAGCGGCATCCAGTGCGGGTATCGTCCACTCGTCGTCGCGAAGCGCTCACGATTGAGCGGCAGCATCCACAGCGCGATGCCGATAACGACATTTACCAGCCAACCGACGAACCCGAGGTGTGCGTGCTCGACCGTTAGGATCGGCGGCACGGACCTTCCCAGCGCTTCCGCGATCGCCATCGCGGCGCCCAGCACGAACGTCAACAGCAGTCCGATCAACGACGTTTTTACGAACAAGCGGCTTTCGAGAGGCATCTCAAATCCTGGTTCCGGAATTTCGTGATTAGTGGACGTACCGTGCCGCATCGTAACCGGCCTGCACGCGGGATCGCCAATTACGTTTCATCGAAACCTGTCGGACACGGGCGGACTGCTAAAGTGTTGCATAGACGCCTGGAACCGAACAACCGCGATTTAGTGGACGTACCGTACCGCGTCGTGCCGACGCACCGCACGTGATTTACGCACTCGACGCTCAAGTCGCCAGCGGTACAGTTGCGATCTTTTTGACATCTGCCGACATGGGAGTCGTCAAATAGCGGGACGAAGCCAACCAGCGTGGCAACGAGCGACCTGAGAACACCATAGACGATCGTGACCCTGGGGCGTCGCGCGCAACACGGTGCGCGCCGTCCTGCGCGGCGCACACGGCGGACATTACGACCCACGACAACCGCGACCGACCAGGCTCGACCTGACCGGCGCGCTTCTTAAGCGGACCGCGCTGGCTTGCTCGGCAAAGTGAGGATGGAGTCTCTTGATGTCCAGGCCTCGTTCAAATGAAAATTACGATCTTGTCGTACTCGGCGGTGGTTCCGCGGGTCTTGTTGCCGCAGTCGTCGGCGCATCACTCGGTGCGAAGACGGTCTTGATCGAGCGCGATCGACTTGGGGGCGACTGCACGTGGCATGGCTGCATCCCGAGTAAGACATTGCTGCACGTCGCCTCTGTCGCCGCAAGCGCACGCTCGGCGGGGCGATTCGGAATCGATGCCGGGGAACCATCCGTTCATTGGGGACGGGTGCGCGAGTGGCTCGACCGAACTCGCCAGACCGTTTTCGAGCAAGCGGACTCGCCGCGCGCACTCGCCCAGTATGGGGTTCGAACGTTGGCGGGGAATGGGCGCTTCCTCGATGCCAAACGCTTGCACGTTGAAGGACCCATGTGCGATGTCGTCCTGACGGCCCGGCGATTCATGATCTGCACGGGAAGTAGCCCGACCGTCCTCGATCTCACCGTGCCTCACCTGACGTCGGATACGATCTTTGACATGCCGGCGATGCCGCAACGCATGATCATCGTCGGCAGTGGTCCGATCGGAATCGAACTTGCGCAGGCTTTCGCACGTCTCGGGACGTCAGTTCATGTTGTTAGTCGCGATTCGCGCATCCTCGCGCACGATGACGCCGACCATGCGCTAGCGTTGCAAATTG
>JBOHTW010000114.1:0-14564 GCA_050733835.1 Vulcanimicrobiaceae bacterium
GCCGTGAGCTGCTCAACGATCGCTGCATCGCGCGCGCTGCGGCGAGCGATGGCGTCGGCTGCGCCGGCGACCGCGGCGGCCGCGAACGCCGCTTGCGCGCGATGCGAGAGCCGATCGAAGGTCGTCGTGTCGATCGCCAGCGCCGCCAATTGGAAGGCGTGTTCGGTCAGCGCAACATGTTTGAACGACTCGTAGTATTTGCCGGTTGCGATCGATTCGAGCGTGTCTTCGACCGCGTCGACGCCGCCGTCGTGCAAGCGGTCGTAGCGGTGCGCCCGGTCGACGGCGACCGTCGTCGCACCGAGCGCGGCAAACGTTTGTTTGGCAACGAGATCGTCGTCGGACAGGATGCCGACCGTCATCCCGGCGAGATCCGCCGGCCGTTCGATCGGACGGCGGGCCGACGTCAACGTCCGGTTCCCATCCCACCACGCGGCCAGCAGGCGCAAACTCCGGTCCAGCGTCTCGGTGGTTATGACATCGTCGACGACGCGCCGTGAAAGCGCGGCCGTGCCTTCTTCCGGCGACGCAAACAGATACGGCAGACGAAAGGCCGACAGCGATGCGGCGATGCGCTCGAAGCGGTCACACGGCGCGAACGCGATATCCGCCCGCTGTTCGGTGACCAAGCCAACGACGTCGACCGGCGCGTCGCCCTTGTACGGCTGCAGCACCAGGACCGCCGAATCGGCGACGATCGCTAGCTCGCGTTCGAACCGCGCTAGATCGAAGCTCTTGACGACGTTGAGATCGATCGCGGTCCCGAGCCGCACCCGCGTCGGGTGCAGCGGGCGGTTGTCATCCAAGATGTCGTCATCGGGACCACCGAATCCCAACATCCCCGCGCCGATCAGTTGGATGAAATCAGGCCGACTCCACATGGTTCCACTCCGTCACGTCCACATCGACGTGTTCGCCGGGCGCATAGTGCTCGTCGCCCGGCGGAACGATGATCAATCCGGCAGCATCGGCGGCCGTTCGCGTCAGCGCCGAGCACTGGTTACCGAGCACCCGTGCAATTAGCCGCGCGTCGCGCAGTTCCAGGGCAGCAAACGCCGCGAATGCCTTGCCGGGCTTGGCCCGAACCGGCGACGCGAGCGCCGCCCGGACGCGCGGCGCGCGCAGTTCGCTGCGGCCGGCGAGCCGCATGAACGCCGGCCGTATGACCTCGTGCAAACCAACGAGCGCCGACGCCGGATTTCCCGGGAGAACCGCGACTCGCGCATCGGCACGGGTGGCAAACGCAGTTGGCTTGGCCGGACGCAATGCGACGCTCTCGAACGCGAAGGCGAAGCCCAGGTCACGGAGCACCGGCTTCGCGTAGTCGCGCACGCCAACCGAGGCGCCGCCGGTCGTCACCACCAGGTCGCAACCGCCGGCCAGTTCATCTAGGAGCGCGCGCAGTCCATCCGAATCGTCGTGCGCGTGACGGACGGCGATGATCCGGCCGCCCCAGGCCGCTAGGATTCCCGCGAGCACCACGGCGTTGCTGTTGCGAATTTGGCCGTGCGCCGGCGCGGTGCCGACCGGCACGATCTCGTCGCCGGTCGTGACCACCGCGACCCGCGGGCGCGCAAAGACGGCGACGCGGGCGCAGCCGGCAGCCGCAAGCAACCCCAAGCGCGCCGCCGAGAGCACCGCGCCGGCCGCGATCAGCAACTCGCCGCGGCGCGCATCTTCGCCCGGCGAAAAGACGTGGGTCAGCGGCGCGACCGGCCGCGTGATGCGAATCACGGCGCCGTCGACGACGACATCCTCGATCGGCACGACCGCGTCGGCGCCGTGCGGAATCGGGCCACCGGTCGCAATTGCCGTCGCCGTCTGCGGTTGATGCACGAACGCGCCGCGTTCCGCGAAGACGCTGCCGCGCACCGCCAACGTGCGCGGCGCGTCGATCGTGTCGGCCGCCCGCACCGCAAACCCGTCCATCGCCGAGCGCGCAAACGGCACGAGATCGTCGCTGGCCCAAATCGATCGCGCCACGACGCGGCCGGCAGCCGCGTCGAGCCCAACCTCGTCGACCCCAACCGGCGCGCAGACGGCGATCGCGCGCGCCTGGGCGTCTTCGTACGGGATCGCCGCCGGGGCCGCGTGGGCGATCATCGGGGGCTCGCGACTTCGGTCACGATCCGCTCGGACATCGCGTAACAGTTGAAGCGCGCGCCGCGCAAGAACCCGATCAGCGTAACGCCGAACTCGCGGGCGAGATCGACCGCGAGGCTGCTCGGTGCCGAGACGGCGCAGACGACCGGAACGCGCGCGGCGAGGCATTTCTGAACGATTTCGTAGCTCGACCGGCCGCTCACCATGACGAGCTGCCGGTCGAGCGGCATGAGCCGGCTGAGCACCGACCAGCCGACGATCTTGTCGAGCGCGTTGTGGCGACCGACGTCCTCGCGGACGGCCAGCAATCGACCCTCGAGATCGAACAGGGCCGCGGCGTGCAGGCCGCCGGTTGCATCGAAGACGCCCTGCGCCGCGCGCAGGCGCTCCGGCAATCCGACGATCGTTGGAACGCCGACGCGCACCGTCGGCTCGAGCGGTTGGACGCCGCGGTCGCGCAGCGCCTCAAGGCTCGCCCGACCACAGATCCCGCACGCGCTCGTCGTCGTGAAGTGCCGTTCGAGGCTCGGCAACTCGGGAAGTTCTTCGCGGTGCAGATCGACGTTGACGATGTTGTAGCGCTGCTCGGGGTCGACCTCGGGATCGATGCAGTACGAGATGCCGCGGAGATCGTCGTAGCTGCCGATCACGCCTTCACCGTAGAGGAAGCCCGCAGCTAGCTCGAAGTCGTTCCCGGGCGTGCGCATCGTGATCGCAAGCGTCGTAACACGACCGCCGGCGCGCAGCCGAATCTCAAGCGGCTCCTCGGTCGCAACCCGGTCGAAGCGTGGCCGAGCAATGCCGTCCTCGATCGAAAGGATGCGGACTTCACTCGAGGCGCCGGCCCGCGCCCCGAGCGGGTCCACGCTATTCAGGTTGGCGGGCCGCCGCCTTCGGATCGTCGGCCGAACCTTTTCCGGACTCGATCAGCGTCTCGCGCAACACGTAGCCGCCCGCCAGCGCAAGCGCACTCGCCGTCAGCGATTTCCACTTCGCGTTCCCGGGAATCAAGTTGAGCAGCGCGGGCGCTACGATTCCCCCGAGCATCGTAACGTTGCGTAACTTCGCGCCGCGTTCGCCCTCGAACATCGGCTTGCCGAGCTCGCCGGCATCCGCGCGGAACGCCAACAACAGCCCAAGTTCGCCCAGCGCCGCGACCAGCTCCAACCGCTCCAAGCGATGCCGCGTCTTCTCGGTGCCGCTGCTGAGCGCGAGTAAACCGGCGTTGAGCGCGCACGCTCCGGCAAGCCCCGAGCAGACCGAGAATGCCGGGATGTAACGCTTCCCTTTCGCCCAGACCGGAATCGCAGTCGAACTGAGCAACACGCCGGTGTAGCCGGCGATGAACGCACCGAGCACGGCCATCGGCGATTTGGTCAGCCAACCGGGGCCGAGGTGACGCATCCAACCCGGCAAGATTCCGTCGCGCGCGGCCTGTGCGACGGCCGCCAGCGTCGCCGGAACCGAGAACCCAATCAGACCCCAAACGCCCATCGACATCACGGACTTGAATTTGACGACCCGCAGCATGTGATGGAAACGTTCGGGCCGCCCCAGATGCGAAATCAAGACGGCCGGATTCGCCGCCGCCAGGACAAACGCGACGTAGCGCGCATTGCGCGCCAGCTTACGATCGCCGTCATCGTTCTCGTCGGCGATCGCGACCAGGATTGCCGAGCCGCCCATCACGCCGCCCATGAACAGGTAGGTGATGACGTTCCAGTCCCAGCGCGGCCGTTTGAGCAACGGCTGGCCGTAGTAGGTTTGCTGCTTGACCGCAAACGGATCGCCCATCGGCGCGACCCCGTTGGTCGATGCATTTGGGCTCAGCGCGGCAAGATCGAACGGGTCACGCGTCATGGCCGGCCTCCGGCGAGCGTCCGCGGAAGATCGCAAAACCGATCGCTGCCAGCGCGGCGGCGGTGACCGCTGCGCTGGCGTAACCGGCCCGCTGGTGCGTCGACGGCAGCACCGGTCGAACCGGCAGATTGTAGGCTTCGGGCGGACCGGTCAACAGGAAGAACGCATTGAGGTCGCCGACCGACGTCGTTTCGTCGACGCCGTACAAGTACGATTCGGTTCCGCGGGTTCGGAGCGTCTCGACCCGTTTGCGGGCGCGCTCTTTCAACTCTTCGATCTCACCGAATTGGATCGACTCGGTCGGACACGCTTTCGCGCACGCCGGCGTGAACCCGACGACTTGGCGGTCGTAGCAGAGCGTGCATTTACCGGCGACGCCACCGGTATTCTGGACCGCGTTGTCGTTGCTGCGGCCGTCGGACGCAACTCGGCCGGCGGTGTAGTCGGCGTGCTCGATCAGGTCGATGACGCCGAACGGGCACGACGGCACGCAATATCCGCAGCCGTTGCAGATGTCGGGTTGAACGAATACGTTGTCGAACTCATTGCGGATGATCGCGCCGGTCGGACACGACTCCAAGCAGCCGGCGTTGGTGCAGTGTTTGCAGACGTCGCTGACCATCCGCCAGCGAGTGTCGGCCGGCGACGCATCCATTGCGGCCGGTTCTTCGACGAACGCGACGTGGCGCCAGGTGGTCGCGCCGAGTGCTTGCGTATTGTCATAAGAGTTGCCGGTGAACTCGTAGCCGTCGGCCGGCAACTGATTCCATTGTTTGCACGCCACCTCGCACGCTTTGCAGCCGATGCAGAGGGTCGCGTCGGTGAAAAAGCCGGTAGCCATGGATGGGACTTCCGCGCGCATCCGCGCCGGTCCCACCACGGCGTTGCCCAGTGTTAGTCTCCGGGAGCGCCCACCGTGTCGATGCCACGGGTCACCGGTTGGCCTTCGACCGTGCGCTGATCGGCCGGCACCGCCTGCTCGGCGGGCGACGTCGCGGCGTTCCGCGTCGCTCGCCGGCCGGGTCGAATGTTGCACGTCATCGATTTCGCCTCGTGAATCGAAGCGTTGGGTTCCATGACGAGCGGAATCAAGTCGCCGATCGTGTCGCCGCTCTGTCCGTGACCGACCCAGCCGAAGTTGTACGGCAGACCAATCTGGTGGATGCGCTTGCCCTTCCCGGCGCCCACCCGCAGCGGTCGCATCCGCCCGCTGACCAGCGCCCGCGCCTCGATCTCACCGAGCGCGGTCGAAATCGTGACCCACTCGCCGTTCTTAATGCCCCGCTCGACCGCGAGTTGCGGGTCGATCTCGGCGAACAGCGCGGGCTGCAGTTCGGCGAGCCACGGAACGTAGCGCGTCATGATTCCCGATTGTTCGGTCAACCGGTAGGTGGTGAGCACGTGCGGGAACGCCGAGTTTTCCATCCCGTTGGCGGAGTTGTCGCGGCGCTTCCACTCGCGCAAAGTCGGATTGTGCTGCTGTTTGTAGACGATGTTCGGCATCACCGACTCGATCGGTTCGTAGTGCGCCGAGATCGGTCCGTCCTTGAGCGCGCTGCCCGCTACGAATAGCTGCGCGCGGCCTTCGAGATGCATGATGAACGGGTCGGCGCCGGAGTGGGCGTCGATGCCGCCCGCCCCGGGCTTGGCCGGCGTGCTCGGCGCTTTGGTTGCCGGGAAGTCGGGGACGTCGACGCCGTCCCACTTCTTGGCCTCTTCATTCCACCAAACGTACTTCTTGCGTTCGCTCCACGGCTTGCCGGCCGGATCGGCCGACGCGCGGTTGTACAGCATCCGCCGGTTCGACGGCCACGAAAAGCCCCAACCGAGCGAGGTCCAGTCGTCCTTTACGCGGTTGCGCGCGCGGTTGGTCGCCTTGTCAGGGTAGACGCCGGTATAGATCCAACCGCCGGAAGCGGTCGAGCCATCGTCTTTTAGATCGACGAAATTCGCGATCTGCTCGCATTCGTCGGGCCGCTTTCCCGGCTCGACCTTGAACCCGTTGATCTCTTGCATGACCTTGTTGACCGACGGTTCGCCGCGTTTGCGCTCGTGCGGGTCGTCGTGTTCGTAATCCCAGGTCATGTCGAGGATCGGGCGATCTTTGGGATCGGTCGAGTTGGCGTACATCTTGCGCAACCGCAATCCCAACCGGTGGATCCACAGCAGGTCGCTGACCGCATCGCCGGCCGGTTCAACCGCCTTGTCGTGGAATTGCAGCATTCGGTTGGTGTTGGTCATCGTGCCGTCTTTTTCGAGCGCGGTCGCCGACGGGATGAAGAAGCACTCGGTGCCGATCGTCGTCGGGTCGACGCCCTCGGCCTTCCAGAACGATGCCGTCTCGGTTTCAAACGCGTCGGCGTTGACCATCCACTCGAGCTTGCCGAGCGCCGCCCGGGCGAGCGCGGTGTTCTGGCCCGAAACCGCCGGATTTTCGCCGATGACGAAGTAGCCTTTGACCCGGCCGTCTTTCATCGCGATTTGCGTCGGCAACACCGAATGGTCGCCGGTCGTCTGCGGCAGGTACTCGTAACAGAAGTCGTTTTCATGGGTCGCCGCATCGCCGTACCATGCTTTGAGCAGCGAAACCATGTACTTCGGAAAGTTCGACCACCAGCCGGTCGGCTTCGTGTTCGTCCGCATGTAGTCGGCCAGCGTCTGTTCGTCGCGTAACGCCGACGGCGCGTTGAGATAGCCCGGCAGCAGGTCGTACAAGGTCGGGATGTCGGTCGCACCTTGGATGTTGGCATGGCCGCGGAGGGCCATGATTCCGCCGCCGGGGCGGCCCATGTTACCGAGCAGCATCTGCAACATCGCGCCGGTGCGAATGTACTGCACACCGACGGTGTGCTGCGTCCAACCGACCGCGTAGGCAAACGCCGTCGTCCGCTCGCGGCCGCTGTTGTCGGCGAGGAGGTTGCAGATCTGCAGGAACAGATCGCGCGGCGTCCCGCAGACCTGTTCAACCATCTCGGGCGTGTAACGCGCATAGTGCCGGCGCAGCAAGCTCAGGACGCAGCGCGGATGCTGCAAGCTCGGGTCGCGCTTGCTGACTTTGACCGTTCCTTGGCCGTCGAACCGCGGGACGTCCTCGGTTTCGAAACCCCAGGTCGTCGTATCGTACTTGCCGGTCGTCTCGTTGAACCCTGAGAACAATCCGTCGAGATCTTCGGTGTCCTGAAAGTCCTCGCGCAAAAGGTTGCTGGCATTGGTGAAGTTGACGACGTAATCGCGGAAGTAGCGTTCGTTGCTCAGGACCCAGTTGATGATTCCGCCGAGAAAAACGATATCGGACCCCGACCGGATCGGCGCGTAGAGATCGGCGACCGCCGAGGTGCGCGTGAATCGCGGGTCGACGTGGATGATCTTCGCGCCGCGCTCCTTGGCTTTCATGACGAACCGGAACGCGACCGGGTGACACTCGGCGAAGTTGGAGCCTTCGATGAGGATGCAGTCCGAGTTTTGCAGATCTTGAACGAACGTCGTCGCGCCGCCGCGGCCGAATGAGGTGCCGAGACCCGGCACCGTCGAGCTATGTCAAATTCGGGCCTGGTTTTCGATCGAGACGACGCCGATGCTGCGCATCAATTTGGAGAGGATGTAGTTCTCTTCGAGGCCGAAGGTCGCGCCGCCGAGCGATGCGATCCCAAGCGTATGGTTGACGCGCTTGCCGTCGGGGGTCGTTCCAACGAACGTCGCCTCCCGCGTCTTATAGACGCGCTCGGCAACCTGGTCCATCACCCAATCGAGCGGCTTATCTTCCCAAACGGTGCTGTACGGCGCGCGATACTTCGCGGTGGTCCACCGCGCCGGGTTCACCGTCATGCCGAAGACGGCTGAGCCCTTGGGGCAGAGGCAGCCTTCGTTGACCGGGCTGTCGGGATTGCCTTCGACGTCGAGCAGCTTCCCGTCGTCGCTCACGTACGCCAGCAAGCTGCAGCCGACCGCGCAGTACGGACACAGGCTCGTGACGGCCTTCGCGCCCTTGACACGCCCGGCGAGTTCTTTGGTGCGCTGAGACGCGACGTTCGGTAGCGAGCCGACTCGTTCGCCGAGGCGCAAACCATCGGCAGCCTGCGCGAGCGCGGTGGTCAAATCGATCGACGGCTTGACGGCCATGGGCACCTCCGGGACGGGCGACGACGGTTTGGTTTCGACGCGCGGAGTGCAATACCGCCCGGGTCACGCCGCCGTGCGCGACGGGCGTAGGCGCGCGCGCACGGTCGACCATGCGGCGATCAGGTCGCCGCGCCGCAACACGAGCAGTTCAGCCGGTCGTACGCCGGTGCGGCGGACGAACGTCACCGCCGTAAACGCGAACGCGATCGTGTAGGCGACCGAGTTGGCGGCCGCGGCGCCGTAGATGCCGAACCGGCCGATCGTCGCCAAGGTCACGCCGACGCAGATGACGAGCGACACGAGTTGGATCCGCACGACGAACCCGGGCATCCCCTCCTTGACGGAAAAGAAATACGCGAGGATCGTCAAGCCGCCGTAGAGGACCAGCCCCGGCAACGCGATCCGCATGACCGCGCCGGCCTCGGCAAACGGCGCGCCGTAGACGAGTTCGATCAACCACGGACCGAAGACGAACAGTATGACGGCCACGACGAACTCGATGAACAAGATCGTCCGCGTCAATCGCGCCGTCAGCGCGGCGGACTCCGGGCGGGCGGCCGTCGCGATCCGTCCGTACGCCGAGGTGCCCGCCGCCCGGCTGATCTGCCACATCAGTTCGCCGCTGCCGAGCGCCAGCGTATAGATGCCGAGCAGCGCCGCCGACAGCTTCGCGCTGACGATGAAGACGTCGACCCGCAAAGCAAGAAAGGCGAGCGTTGACGCGACCGCTGAATGGCTGGCGAACCGCAGGTGACGCTCGAACAGCCCCGGCGTGCCGAAGATCGGGCCGCCGCCGAGCAACCGCCGCAGACCCACCATCACGTACGCCGCGGCGACGGCGTCGGCGAGCGCCATCACGGCGATCACCGAAACCGGATCGTGCAGCAACCAAACCGCGAGCGCACCGCCGACCGAACTCACAACGCTCACCGCGAGTATGATCGCGTTCGTGATCTCCACCCGATGACGGACGAAGTAGAAGCCCATCGCGCTGTTGACCAGCAGCGCGATCGGAAACGCGACCGCGACCAATGGGTAGACGGCCCTGTTCGGTCCGACCGCGATCAGTCCGACAAAGATCGCGGCGCCGGCCACTCCGAGCAATCCGACGACCTTGAGGGCGGCGCCGAAGACGCGCCGCTCCGGCTCGCCCTCGGTGCCGATCTGATAAGCGATCGCCGCCCGAATGCCGTCGGCGATCGTCAGCGCAAACACCAACAGGGTCAGCGCGTAGCTAAGGATCCCTTTGCCGCCCGGGCCGAGGAGGCGCGCATAGATGACGCTGGCGATGATCGCGATGACCTGACCCGCCATCATGAAACTCAAGGTGTGAACGGTCTGCGCGAGCAGGCCGCGCGGCGGGGCGGTCGCCGGGCCGGCCGACGCGTTCAAAGCCCTCGCACTCGCGCGCGGACGTACGCTACGGGCGCAACCCGCGCGACCGGCTCACGTGCCTGCATCAGGCCGGCCGTAATGCGGTCGGCAATCGCGTACGGATCATCGCGCTCGATCGGCGATTCGTGGGCGGCCGGCGCGCCGATCGTGGTGTCGATCGCGGCGTCCAGCCGCCGTTCGATCGCGCCGAGCGCGAGCTGGCGCACGCGGTGTGCGAATGCGGCCCGGCGCTTGACCGCCAGTTCGCCCGTCCGGCGCAGGTATGCGTGGTGCGCCTCGATCGCTGCCCAGAGTTCATCGATCCCGTTACCGTCGACGGCCTGGGTCGCGACCAGCGGTGGCGGCCAACCGGAATAGTCGAGCATCTCGAGCATCGAGCGAATCTCGCGCTGTAACTGTAAGGCCATCGGGTGGTCGGCTTTGTTCACGACGAAGACGTCGGCGATCTCCAAAATACCGGCCTTGAGGGTCTGGACGGAGTCGCCGCTGCCGGGTTGGAGCGCAACGATCGTCGTATCGGCGAGTTCGGCGATCTCAAGCTCCGATTGTCCGACGCCGACGGTTTCCACGATGACGACCTGCAAACCGAACGCATCCATTAGTGCGACCGCGTCGGCGGTCGCTCCGGCAACGCCGCCGAGATGTCCGCGGCTCGCCATCGAGCGAATGAACACTGCCGGATCGAGGAAGTGTTCGCTGAGTCGAATCCGGTCGCCGAGCAACGCCCCGTGCGAAAACGGTGAACTCGGATCGACCGAGATCACGCCGACGCGCCGGTCGAGCGTGCGCAGCTTGCGCACGAGCGCCGCCGTCAAAGTCGACTTTCCGACGCCCGGCGGGCCGGTGAGCCCGATCGTGAGCGCTGCGCCGGCGCGCGCGTGCAGCGCGTGAATCAAGCCGGCGCCAGCGCCCGACTCGCAGCGGGTGATCGCTCGAGCCAAGCCGCGCGGATCACCTTGCTCAAACGCTTCGAGAATCGCCCGCTCGGTTACCACGCGGTCTGTATTGTGGACAGGACCCGCGCGATTCCCCCGGTTCTCTAGTCGCCGCCTTCGACGCGGCGCGCCGTTCGCTGGATCATGCGCGATAGGATCGCGATCGCTCCCAGCCGGCTCTCGTTGGCAATCAGGTAGTCGAGGCTGTTGTCGGGGTTCAGAACGACGAAGACGCCCTTGCTCCCATCCTCGATGGCATCGATCATCCGCGCAATGAACGTCCGGTCTTGCTCGCTGAGCCGACCGTCGTGCGAACTCGGACGCTCGCGAGCGTCATCGAGGATCGCGGTCAGCAGGGCATCGATATCACGAGGGGTGTCCATAATAGGGTCAACTCCTTTGAGTCGTCTGCCCAAGGTTTCGACCATCGGCGGCCCGGCATGAGCGGTCTTGCTTGCAACTTTACAAAATCGAATCGGACCGTTTGCGCAACGCGCCAAGCGCCCGCACGAGCCCCGCGGCGGTGCGAATCGCGAGCACCGAGGCCGCCGCAGCACAAGCGCCGGTCAAAACCGCACCGGCGCCGATCGAGCCGCGCGCGAATGCGCCGGCGGCCGGAATCCAGAGAATCAACGCACAGAGCGAACAACCGAAGAGCACGAACGACAGCCGGACGGTTTCGGCGGCGATCGCGAGCCGGGTTCGCGCCGGCTCCCGCGCGCGGACCGCTTCGACGTACCGATCGCGGTAGGCAAAGTAGCGGTCCAAAAAGTGCTCGCGCCAGGCATTCACTCGGCGTTGGTTCGACGCCGTTCGGCGCCGTCGCTGCGAAGCGGAAACGGCCCAGGCCGAAGCCAAAGCCAGCCGCCATGGCTCAGAATGGGTATTATCGCCAGCCGGCAATCGCGCGGGACCGGATCGTCTTTGCGTGCGAAGACGATCTTTGGAGCGTTCCTGTCGCCGGCGGAGTGGCGCGCCGGCTGACCGCCGGCGCCGGCGAAGTCACGACCCCCCGGCTGTCGCCCGACGGCATGCTGGTCGCGTTCGTCGGCCGCGAAGAGGGCCACCCTGAAGTCTACGTGATGGACGCCGAGGGCGGGCCGGCGCGGCGGCTCACGTTCCTTGGCGCGAGCGTGCTGGCGATCTCCGGTTGGAGCCCGGACGGCGCGCGGATTCTGTTCGTCTCGGACGCCGGCTCGCCGTTCGCCAAGGAAACCCACGGCTTCGCGATCGCACCGGCCGGCGGTCAAGCCGAACCGCTTGGCCTCGGCGAGATGCGTTCGCTCGCACTTTCCGGCGACGGCCGCCTTGCAATCGGGCGCAACGCCGACGATCCGGCCCGGTGGAAGCGCTACCGCGGCGGGACCGCCGGCGACTTGTGGGTCGACGCGGCCGGTGACGGCCGGTTCACCCGGCTGATCGCTCTCAAAGGAAACCTGTGTTGGCCGATGTGGCTCGGCGAGCGGGTCGCCTTCCTCTCCGACCACGAGGGGATCGGCAACATCTACTCGACCTTGGCCGACGGCAGCGATCTGCGCCGGCACACCGCGGAACTCGAGTTCTTTGCGCGATTCCCGTCGACCGACGGCGCCCGAATCGTCTATGCGGCCGGCGCCCAAATTCGGTTGCTCGACGCCGCCACCGGCCAGATCGCGACGGTCCCGATCGAGGCGCCGTCGGGCGCCACCCAGGCGGTACGCCGGTTCGACGAACTCGGCGAACGGCTCGAACACGTCGCGCCGAGCCCCGACGGCACCGCCCTCGCCTTGATCTCCCGGGGGCGGCCGTTCACGATGCCGCTGTGGGAAGCGGCGGCAACCGCCCACGGCGACGGCAGCCGGGTTCGCTATCGGCTTGCCGAGTGGCTCCCCGACGGCAAGCGGTTCATCTGCGTGAGCGACGCCGGCGGTCGCGAGCGGCTCGAGATCCGCGACGCGAACGCCGAGAGCGCACCGGTCGTCGTCACCCACGACGACGTCGGACGAATCACGGCGCTCGCAGTCTCACCGGTCGCCGAAATCGTCGCCTGCGCGAACCACCGCCACGAATTGTTGATCGTCGATCTCGAGGAGCAGCGAATTCGCGTCGTCGATCGAAGCAGCGCGTCGCGCATTCGCGATTTAGCGTTCTCGCCCGACGGGCGGTGGCTGGCGTATGCGTGCGCGGTGCCGGCCGACGCGACCGAAGTCGCCAACCCCGACACGGCCGTGATTCGCGTGCTAAAGATCAAATCGGGCGCCGTTCACACGATCACGCCGCTGCTGCGCGTCGACCGGGCGCCCGCCTGGGATCCCGAAGGCAAGTATCTCTACCTGATCTCGTCACGCGATTTCAATCCGGTCTACGACGCACTGCAGTTCGACCTGAGCTTTCCGCAAGCGAGCCGGCCGTACTGCATTGCGCTGCGGGTCGATGTCCCATCGCCGTTCGTGCCGGTTCCCGCGCCCGTGCACAAGCACCGCCACGACCACGACGACGACGAAGACGACGATCGCAAGCGCGAGCGCAAACCCGTCCGCGTCGAGATCGACTTCGACGGAATCCAAGGCCGGCTACTGGGGTTTCCGGTCGAGGAAGGCGACTACGAGCAAGTCGTCGGCGTGCGCGGTCGCGCGCTGTTCACGCGCTTTCCGGTCCGCGGTATCAAGCCCGCCGAAGCAACGTGGGATGACGAGAGCCCGCTCGGCGTCCTGGTCGCTTACGACTTCGAACAGCAGCGCAGCGCCGTGCTACAACGCGACGTCGGCGAGATTCGGATCGGGCACGACGCGCGCACGCTTGTCTACGCGGCGCACGACCGCGTGCGCGTGATCGATGCGCTCGGCGACCTACCGGAGGACGACGTCGACGAACCCAAACCCGGCCAAGAACCCGGCCGGCGCTCCGGCTGGATCGATCTCGCGCGCACCAGCGTCCTGATCGAACCGCGCGACGAGTGGACCCAGATGTATTACGAAGCCTGGCGCTTGCAACGCGAACAGTTTTGGGACGCCGCGATGTCGGGCGTCGACTGGGAGCTTGCCCGCGATCGCTATGCGAAGCTCTTACCGTTGGTCCGCACGCGCAGCGAACTCTCCGATCTTTTCTGGGAGATGCAGGGCGAGCTTGGGACGTCGCACGCCTACGAGATCGGCGGCGACAGGCGGCGGCCGCCGCACTATCCGCGCGGCTTTCTCGGAGCGGATCTGACCTGGGATGCGGCGGCCGGCGGCTACCGGATCGCCCGCCTCTTTCGCGGCGACTCATGGAACCGCGAATGCGACTCGCCGCTGGCCGAGCCTGGCCTCGACATCCGCGAGGGCGACGTCATCACGGCGATCAACGGCCGGCGCCTGACCGCCGCACTCTCACCCGACGAACTGCTCGTAAACTGTGCCGACCGTGAGGTCGCGATCTCGTTGCTCGCCGGCAAGAACGAGTTCCGGCGCGTCGTGGTGCGCACGTTGCGCGACGAACGCATGGTCCGCTACCGCGCCTGGGTCGACGCCAATCGTAAAATGGTCCATGACCGCACCAACGGGCGCGTCGGTTACCTCCACATCCCCGACATGGGCCCGTGGGGCTTCTCCGAGTTTCATCGCGGTTATCTTTCGGAGTTCAACCGCGACGGGCTGATCGTCGACGTCCGCTACAACCGCGGCGGCCACGTCTCGCCGCTACTGCTCGAAAAGCTCGCGCGCAAGCGGATCGGTTACGACGTCTCGCGCTATGGTCCGCCGGTACCCTACCCGCCGGAGTCCGTCGGCGGGCCGATCGTCGCGCTGACCAACCAGTTCGCTGGCTCCGACGGCGACATCTTTAGTCACGCGTTCAAGCTGTACGACCTTGGCGTCCTGGTCGGCAAGCGCACCTGGGGCGGCGTCATCGGAATCAATCCCTATCACGACCTCGTCGACGGCACGACGACGACGCAACCGGAGTTTTCGTTCTGGTTCGTCGACGTCGGCTGGCAGGTCGAGAATTACGGCACCGATCCCGATTACGACATCGACATCGCGCCGCACGACGTCCGTGCCGGCCACGATCCGCAGATGGAGAAGGCGCTCGAACTGATCGCCGACATGCGCGCGAGCGCACCGCCGGCCGGTCCGCAATTCGATCCGCGGCCGCGGTTGACGATTCCGACGAGCTTATCGTCGCCTACTTGAAGAT
>JBOHTW010000115.1:0-20325 GCA_050733835.1 Vulcanimicrobiaceae bacterium
TCCGCACGTTCGAATCTTTCCACAGCCACGCGCCGGGCTCGACGTCGAGCATCTCGCCGGCCGCCAGCGTCTTTTCGAAAACGTTCCCGTAGCCGTGCAGGAGCAGGATGCCCTCGCCTTGCTGCGCAGTGAACCGGTCGATGAACAGGCCGGTGCGTGAGAGCAGTACGTTGGCAAGCCCCTGTTGCCAATAGAAGTCGTAGGCAACGTTGCTCGATGCCAGCAAGAACTGGTGCTCGCGGACGTCGACCGACTGCCCCGGCTGTAGCCGCATAGCGACGATCTGCCCCGAGGCTTCGCGCGAGAAGGCGATGTTGCCGGGACCCTGCGCGGTCGAGATGAAGATCTGCAAGCCGGCAAACATGCGCTTTGCCGCGTTCTGAATTCCCATGAAACCGAGCGTAACGGTGGGTTGCTTCCACAGCAGGATGTGATGCTCGAAGTATATCGTCTGCTGGCGCCCGAGTTCGACGTCGGCGACCGGCACGAGCTCGCCTTCGACCCGAATCGTCATGTCGCCAAGGACGATCGGCTCCTTTGGATTGTCGGTCTCGCCGACGGGTTCTTGATACGAGCCCACCTGGGTCTCTTGCGGCGCCGGAGCCCCGCAGTTGGCGCAGAACTTTGCGCCGGGTGCCAACGGATTCTGACAGCTAGGGCAATTCACGCGGAGCCTCCTCACGGCGCCGGGGAGCCGGCCGGCTGACGATCCGTCCGATGCGCGCCGCGGACGCGGCCTTCGTCGTCGCCTCGAACGAATACTACGCCCTCGAGGGGTACGTTCGGGCACTCTCCGAGCGCGCTCGCGTCTTGACGACCGCGGGGGCAATGGCGTCGTAGAGGGCGTGCGGCCCATACCGAACCACGTCGTCCGCCGGTAGGTTCGTCTCGGATCGTGCGCGTTCGATCGCCGTTCGCGCCGCTGGATCGTCGAGCCCCAACGTGTTGAGCGCGATGCCGACGACCTTGGCGGGTTTGACGCCGGCGCACAGACTCTCGTAGAGTTGAATTGCCTCGCGATACGTCGGAAGCGGCGTGCCGAAACCGTCCATCACCGTCCGCGCCGCCGGGTGCACGAGGACGAGTGCGTCGGGGGCCGCGCCATAGAGTAACGCGAGCGTCACGGGCGCATACGCGGGATGCGTAATGCCGCCTTGACCCTCGACGAAGAGCAGATCGCGGCCGGACGCGTTGCGCACCACCACCTGCTCGACCGCGCCCGGTGCAAAATCGCTCACGACCTCATCGATTGCGATGCCGTCGCCGGCGATCATGATCCCCGTCTGTCCGGTTGCGACGAATCCGGTCCGAACGCCGCGTTCGTTCGCCGCTCGCGCAAGTTCGAGCGACGCCGTCATCTTGCCGCAGTTACAATCGGTGCCGACCGTTAGGACGATCCGCACCGCGAGATCCCATGCGGCACCCGAGAATAGCTCGACCGGCGGCGGCACGCGAACGTCCCAAATGGCTGTCCGGCCGCGGACCGCAGCCGCCCTAAATTCGGCATCGCTCGTGAACCCCTCGTGCAAACCGTTGACGACCTCGAGACCGGCGTCGAGCGCCGCGCGAATATCGCTGCGCCAGTCGTCGGGGAGCGCGCCGCCGGGCGGCGCAACGCCGATCAGCAGGGCCGTCGGCGCGAACGCCAGGGCCTCGCGAAGGCTCCCAACGATCGGCGCGTCACGGCGCAGGTGCGGCATCACGTCGAGCACGCGCTTGCCCGCACAATCGCGATCGACGACGACGGCGATCTCGTCGATCCCGTAGGCGATGACGCCGTGCGCCGTCTTTGCCCCCCGCGTGGCGAACGAACCCGGCGCGAACACGGCGTAGCGGCGCGGGTTGGAGGGGTGGCCGGTCAGTTGAGTCATGGCCCGCATCATCTCATGCTCCATTATCATGCGTCAATTTCGTTAAACCGATGGATATGATAAAATGAATGCATGGAAATTCGCGAACTGCGCGCCGTCGTCGCGGTCGTCCGCAACCAGCATGTGACCCGCGCTGCGGACGAACTCGGGATCACGCAACCGACGCTCTCGCAGCAGATCGCTCGGCTGGAAGCCGAGTTGGGCGTCGAGTTGGTCGAGCGCAACGGCCGCGGGATTCGGCCAACCTCGGCCGGCCGCGCGCTGGCAGAGCGGGCCGAATATATTCTCGAGGACCTACGACGAGCGGAAGAAGAGGTCCGCGCGAACGGTCGAGAGTTGCGCGGCAAGGTCGTCGTCGGCTCGACGCAGCTCGCGAGCGAGACCATGCTCCCGCGCGTGCTCGCGCGCTTCCATGCGGTCTATCCCGGCGTCGACGTCAGCTTGCGCGAAGACGTCAGCGAACGCGTCCTCGCGGCGGTGCGCCGGGGTGCCTGCGACGTCGGAATAGCCCATTTTGTCGGCCGGCGCCCGCCGCGTGACCTTACCATCGTTTCGTTGTTTAGCGAGACCTTGGCGGTCGCGGTCAGCCCGACGCACCGGTTGGCCGCGCGCCGCAGCGTCCCAATTGCCGAACTCCGCGACGAGCCGATGATCGCTTTCAAGTCCGGGTCGAGCCTCAATGCCTTACCGGCCGTATCGCGATCGTGGCCCCGGGTCGCCTTCGAGAGCGGCGATACGCTGACGATCCGAGCGCTGGTCGCCGAGGGCCTGGGGTTCGCGTTCTTGCCGGAATCGATGGGCGACCTCCCCGGTCCGCGGATCGCGTTCGTGCCGCTCGCGGGCCGGCGGATCCGCCGGGCAATCTCGCTGGCGACCCTCGCGCGCCGGCGAACCGCGCCGGCCACCGCGGCGCTGGCGGAGTTCCTCGTCGCGCAGTTGCGCCGCGCTTGAACTGGAAACGCGCTCGCGGAGATCGCGTGAACTTCCACGAATCCGACCGTCGGCACGCAATCGCATCACAGTCAGCAATAGGGAACCCATGAATGTTTGCATCGCCCGCTCGCTCGCGTTCTCGGTAGCCCTCATCGTGACAGTTGGGAGCGGCTCCAAGGCCGCAACGACCGGATCCTATGCGGTCGAGGAAAAATCGGTCGCCACGTTGCAAGCCGATCTCACCGCGGGCCGAGTCACGTCGGAACAACTGGTCCAAGCCTACCTGGCGCGCATTCGAAAGATCGACGCGAGCGGTCCGGCGTTGCACAGCGTGATCGCGTTGAATGCGCATGCGCTCGCCGACGCGCGGGCGTCCGATGCCGAGCGCCGCGCCGGCAAGCTGCGCGGTCCGCTGCACGGCATCCCGGTGCTTCTCAAAGACAACATCGAGTCGCGCGATGACACCGCAACGACGGCGGGGTCGCAGGCGCTGGCTGCCAACGTCACGCACCGCGACGCCCCGCTGGTTCGGCGTCTGCGCGATTCCGGTGCGATCATCCTCGGAAAGACGAATCTGTCCGAATGGGCGAACATTCGCTCGACTCACTCGGTCAGCGGGTGGTCAGCGGTCGGCGGCCTCGTGAAGAATCCGTATGCGCTCGACCGCACGCCGTCCGGCTCCTCGGCGGGCACCGGCGCGGCGATCGCGGCCAGTCTTGCCGCCGTCGGGGTTGGTACCGAGACCGACGGTTCGATCGTTTCACCGTCGTCAATCAATGGGCTCGTGGGCCTCAAGCCGACGGTCGGACTGATTTCACGAACCCACGTCGTGCCGATTTCGCAGAGCCAAGATACGCCCGGTCCGATGGGACGGTCGGTGGCGGACGTTGCCGCGCTGTTGACCGCGATGGCCGGCAGCGATCCGGCCGACGTTGCCACGAACGCCGCCGACCGTCACAAGCGGGACTACCTTGCGGCCCTCGCAGGCGCGTCGCTGAACGGGAAGCGGCTCGGCGTGCTGCAGTTCGCGACCGGTGCGTTACCGGCGGTCGACGGGCTGTTCGCGCAGGCAGTGGCCCTGCTCAAGGCACACGGTGCGGTGATCGTCGTCCTCAAGGACTACAAACCTCCGGCAACGCTCGGCGACGCCGAGCTGCTGGTGCTCTTGACCGAACTCAAAGTCGACCTAAACGCATATCTCGCCACGACGCCGCCGGCGGTCAGGACGCGCACCTTGGCCGCTGTCATCGCCTTCAATCGCGCCGATCCACGCGAACTCGGGCTGTTCAATCAAGATCTTTTCGAGCAGGCCCAGGCGACGAAGGGGTTGAGCGATCCGCGCTACGTCAAAGCGCGCAAGACGTCGAAACGCGCGGCCGGCGCCGACGGCATTGACAGACTAATCGCGGAACACTCGCTCGATGCGCTGATCGCGCCGAGCGACGGTCCGGCTTCGCGCGTCGACGTGCTGACCGGGGATCACATCACGGGAATGGCGTCAAGCTTGCCGGCGATCGCCGGGTATCCCCATCTCACCGTGCCGATGGGTGCCGTCGACGGCATGCCCGTCGGCATCTCGTTCATCGGCCAGGCCTGGACGGAGGATCGTCTACTCGCGCTCGGTGCCGCCTACGAACGCGCCGCCCACCGGCGCCGCGCACCGACCTATCCGGCGAGCGTCGAGGCAACGTCGGACATCACCAAACTGCTCGCACCGCAAGCACCTTTCGCCAAGAAGCCGCACTAAGACGATCCCTGGCTCGAACATCATGAAACAATGATTCTGTGATGTATTGGGCGAACGGGCCGGCATGAAGCGTCGGGAGCCGGTCGGGGCCGGCGAGCGCGTCTACCAGCCGGCGGATCCGGCGATCGCCGAGTTCGTAACCGGGCTCTACCTGGCCGAGGGCCGTTCGCCGCGAACCTGTGAGGCGTACGCGCGCGATCTTGGACTGTTCGCGGCGTTCCTTGGTCTGCGCGGCGGTTCGTTGCGCGAGGCGACGACGGCGCAGATCAAAGGGTTCGTTATGGAACTCATGGGGCCGCGGCGGTACCGTGCGGTCGCCGTCCGGCGCAAGCTTTCGGCCCTGCGGATGTTCTATGGTTACCTGCGAACCGCCGGCGTGCGGCTGGACAACCCGGCAACCGACGTCCGGGCACCCAAAGGCGAAAAACGGCTGCCGGTCGTCCTCGACGAGGACGACGTGATGCGGCTCCTGCGCACACAGCTTGCCGGTCGCACCGAGTTCGCGCGGCTGCGTGACCGGGCAATTCTCGAACTGCTCTACGCAAGCGGGATGCGGCGGGCCGAGATCGCATCGCTGAACTTGCAAGATGCCGATCTCGAGCGCCGGGTGTTGCGCGTCATCGGCAAGGGCAACAAACAGCGTTTGGTTCTGATCACCCAGGCCGCCGCCGACGCGATGCGGCTGTACCTGGGCATCCGCCCGCGGACCGCCGACGAGGCGTTCTTCGTCGGCCGGGGCGGCAAGCGGTTGGGCGTGCGGCAGGTCTGGGAGATCTTCCGCCGGATCGCCGCCGTCAGCGGCCTTTCGCAACACGCCACCCCGCACGTCATCCGGCACTCGTTTGCCACCCATCTGCTGGAAAATGGGGCCGATCTGATGACGATCAAAGAGTTGCTTGGTCATGAGAGCCTGGCAACGACGCAGATCTACACCAATGTCTCGCTCGACCACATGAAAAAGGCCTACGACGATGCCCATCCGCGTGATGACCGGGATGACGGCTAGCCGAAACTAGCACCCGCACCGGCGGAGTCTTGCCGGATATGGAACTCGCGGCCAAGCAGTGCATCCCTTGCCGTGGCGGCGTACGGCCGCTGACGGCCGAGCAGCAGCGCCCGTTGCTCGCTCAGCTCGACCCCGGTTGGGAATCGGTCGAGCACCATCACTTGCGTAAAGCCTACGCGTTCGACGACTTTGCGGGCGCGCTCGCGTTCACCGATCGCGTCGGCGCGGTCGCCGAGGAGCAACACCATCATCCCGACATCTATCTCGCCTGGGGCAAGGTGCGCATCGAGATCTGGACTCACAAGATCGATGGCCTCACCGAGAGCGACTTCGTGTTCGCAGCGAAATGCGATCGCGCGTTTTCGACGATCTTGTAGCGCGCAGCAGCGACCGGCTCGCCAAGATGTGCACGATCCTCGTTTGGAACGGTCTGAGCGCGCGGTTCCCGCTGGTTGTCGCGGCGAATCGCGACGAGTTTCTCGACCGCCCGACGACCCCGCCGGTCGTTCTCAACGACCGGCCGCGCGTCGTCGGCGGGCGTGACGAGGTCGCGGGTGGGACGTGGTTGGCGCTCTCCGAATGCAACTTCGTCGTCGCGGTGACCAATCGCCGCGACGGCGGCGAGCCGGACGCGCGTAAGCGCTCGCGCGGCCGGCTGGTTCTCGACCTCGCAACCGCGTCGGATTTGCGTGCCGTCCGGCAGCTGCTTGCGCTCGTCGACCCGTTGGCATACAACCCGTTCATTCTGCTAGCGGCCGATGCGCGAACCGCCGTCGCGATGCACGCGGGGAGCGACGGGCTGACGATCGCCGAACTTCCACCGGGCGCCCATGCAATCACCAATTGGCGCGTTGACGCAAGCGAACCACCGCGCGCGGCTGCCGCTCTCGCCGCCGCGCTGCGGTTGTCACCCGTCGTCGACGATCCACGCGCCGGCGGTGACGATCCGGTTCGGCTGGCGGATCAGCTTCGTTGCGCGTTAGCCGACCACGGGGAGTCGACCGACGAAGCCCTGTGCATCCATCGCGAATCAGACCGCTACGGCACCCGCTCCTCGTCGGTCGTCTTAATTTCGGCCGATCCCACCCAAACGCGGTACTTCCACCTCGAAGGACCACCGTGCGGCGGCCAGTTCGCCGACCAGACGGCACGTCTCGGAATCGCGCGCCGTGGGCGGCCGGCTTAGCCGCGAATCGCACTCGGCCCCTGCTAGGAACGTGGAGTCGGCGGACTCCAAAGGATGGTAAGCTCGGCGGCGGCTCCCATCAGCCTTTCGTCACGGCTCATCAATGGCAGCGACCGCCGCATCGCGAGTTCAAGATAGGCCGCGTCGTATGCGCTGATCCGGAAGCGCTGCGCCAACGCAATTCCGGCCTCAAACGGGCTCCTCAATATCGGTTCGTCGACGACCAGGCCGAGTTCGTCAAGCGCTTCGAGATTCGCCACAGCGAGCTCTGTGGTTATGCGCTTTCTTCGGACTGCCGAGATGAACGCGTTCTGCATCTCCCAGCGAAATAACGGGGGCACGATCGCACCGCGCTCCGTCACGGCGCGAGCCATCCCGACGGCGATCTCATCGCGCTCGTCCTTGAAGAACCACGACAGGGCCGCCGACGCGTCGAGCACCACGGCGTGCTTAGTGACGGCGGCCGTCCTCGATTACCTCCCGGATGGATGCCTTACCAGCGTCGATGAGGTCGCTAAAATGCGCTTCATCGCCGCCTTCGCCGTTCCGTCCACAAGCTCCGGATCGACAGGCCCAATCTGCGCAACGGGGCGACCGTTCTTTGTCAAGACGATTATTTCACCGTGGTTCGCGCGATCAACGAGCGCCGAGAATTTGGTCTTCCCCTCAAATATCCCGACGGTCTTCATGACCCAATCGCAGCATATATCTGGCTAGTTGGCTAGATTATTGCCTTCGTTCCCCTGTCCGAGGGCGGATAGGCAAACCTACTTGAAACGCTCGATCGAAGCGTTGATCGATCCGCGGGCGGCGGCCGCGTCTTGCCAGCCGTGAGTCGCCGTTTGCTTTCCTTCGAGTAACTTATACGTGTCGAAAAAGTGCGAGATCATTCGCAGCGTATGGGGAAAGATCTGCGTGTAGTTATGGACGTCGTGATACGCCGGCTCGCTAATGGGAACCGCGAGAATCTTATCGTCGATGGCATCCCCGTCAATCATCTTCAGCAGGCCGATGGGCCGGGCGACGACGAGACAGCCGGGGAACGTCGGCTGGACGACGAGGATCAGGACGTCCATCGGGTCGCCATCTTCAGCTAACGTGCGCGGGATGAACCCGTAGTCACCGGGATAATAGATCGGCGAGTGCAGCGCTCGGTCGAGCCGAAAGATATCGAGTTGCTTGTCGTACTCGTACTTGTTTCGTGACCCTTGCGGGATCTCGACGACGACGTTGATCTCCTCGGGAGCGAGGTCACCCGCCGGGAGATACAGGTAGCCTTTCGATTCCGAACTCTCCATGCATCGGCATTTGCGAATAGCCGAACCGGTGCCTGCAGCGATCGTTACACACCGGTACCGATATGAAACGCGAACTGAGTAACGGCGGTCTTCAGCGCTTCGGAGATGACCATCGAGATCGCCGAGGGGAGGTTGGTGCCGTGGTGCGTCGCCTCGGAGATCGTAATCGTCGACCAGGTTACTTTGCCGGCGCAGCTGATGACGCGCAAGCGCAACTGCGCTTTGACGTGCCAGGTATCGAGCGCGCCGGTCGCATCCGCGACGCCCAGTCCCGGGATCATCGAGATCGAGAGCCGGTCGCGATTCTCGTTATGAACCAACGTTCCGATGATCAACCCGCTCGCGTGTTCCTCTTTGCAGATATTGGCCGCATCCCCCATCGCCTCGAACGGGTCGAGCGGCGGAATCATCGACGAGCGAATGTGCGCATCGGAGAGGAGTTGGGCCAGCTTCTTGGTCGCGAAGTCGAGCTCGATATCGGTGTCGCCTGGTTCGCCGAACGGGACGACGCTGAACAGCGGCTTCTCCTGAGCGTGTAGCGGGATCGGGCCCCAAAGCACGCCGCCCGCAAACACCAGCGCGGCGAGCCAAAGCGCCTTTTTCTGCATCGTCATACTCTTCACAGGCAGAACGACGATTCATCCGCCATTGTTTCAAGCGAACGAGGCATTCTCCAAGGAGCCGCGGGGTGCGGCGGCGGATTCGAGCGGCCAGATGACGTACGCGGCAAGCGGCAGCACGGCCACCGACCGGGAGGCAACGCTCGCATTCGGGCGGGAGATCATCGGGCGCGTCTCGCGCACCTTTGCGCTTGGGATCCGGGCGCTTTCGGGCGATCTCGGACAGGCGGTGCTCGTCGGCTACCTGCTCTGCCGGATCGCCGACACGGTCGAAGACGACGGGGAGTGCCCCGCGCCACGTCGTCAGGAACTGTTGAGCCGGTTTCTCGCCTGCTTCGACGATCGGTCGGTCGCGCCGGCGTTTGCACGCGAGGCGGTGGTGATCCAGGGCAGTGCGGCGCATCGCGAGTTGCTCGCCCAGACTGTGCGCGTCTTCGCGTTGTTCGATCTCTTAAGCCCCGCCAGCGCCGCGATCGTCGAGCGCTGGACGCGCGAACTCACCGGCGGAATGAGCGAGTTCGTCGGCCGCTATCCGGCGGGCATTCGGATCCAAACGTTCGCCGAGTACCGGCGCTACTGCTATTTCGTCGCCGGTACGATTGGCCACCTGCTCACCGAGTTGTGGCGCGTCCACGTACCGTCGATCTCCGATCGCGCTTTCGGCGCGTTGCTGGCGCGCTGCGAGGCGTTCGGCGAAGCCCTCCAGACCGTGAACATCCTCAAAGACATTGCCTGGGACGCCGAGCACGAGAACGCCACCTATATCCCCGAAGAGTTGCTGCGCGAGTGCGGCAGTAGCCAGGCTACGATTCTCACGCGGGCGCTGCTGCGGCAAAACAAAGCCGCACTTGAGCCGCTGATCGGGCTCGCAAAATCCGATCTTCAGGCGTCCGCCGAATACATGACGCGCTTGCCGAAGGGATCGCCACGGATTCGCTTCTTCTGCATCTTACCGTTGCTGTTGGCGGCGGCCACCCTGCGCGAGATCGAGCGCTCGTCGGCGATGCTCGAACCGGGCGGCGCCGTCAAAATCTCGCGGCGCGAAGTACGCCTGTTGGTAGTTGCGGCGACCCTCGGAACGTGGAGCAATCACCTCGCGCGCTGGGTGATGGCGCGGGTCGGGCCGCCCAGGCGCGGTCTCGCTGCTACCGCGCTCAGCGACTCGCCACGAACGTTGACTGCCGCGCCCTGACGAGCCGAACGACGGCCTCGTTCGAGGGCGTTGCGATGCCGGCGCGACGACCGGCCGACACGATCGCGCCGTTGACGGCGTCGATCTCGGTGCGGCGCCCTAGCTCGAGGTCGATCGTCATCGAGTTGCGCGCGTCGGCGGTTTCGCCGACGATCTCGAGCACATACGACCATGGGTCGGAAAACGGCAGGCCGATGCGGAGTTGGTGGGCGACCGCGGCACCCTCGCGCGCAAGGACTTGAGCTAGTTCGCGCGCGTCGGGGTCGTCGGCAACGACCGCGTTCTCCCGATTGAGCAAAGCCGCTACCGGATTGATCGCGGCGTTCGCCAGCAACTTGCCCCAGATGTGCGGCCGAATGTCGTAAACGGTCGACGCGCGCATTGCGGCGGCTGCGAGCAAGTCGCGCACGCGCTGGGTCGTCGCCGCGGTCGCGCCGCCCGATCCAAGCACCGTCGCTCCGACGCCGATCCGGTCGACCCGACCGGGTTCGCGACCGACTGCACCGAGGCTCGTGACGCCCAACACGAGCGCCACGGCGCCGCCCAACGCCGTCTTGATCGCCTCCGCGTTGCCCAGGCCATTCTGAAGCGAGACGACCGCGGTCGCCGGGTTGAGGTTGGTCGCGAACGGCCGGATTGCCGCGAGCGTGTCGTGCGCCTTTACGAAGACGAACAGCACGTCGGACGCAAACAGGCTGGCCGGGTCGCTGGTTGCGCCGACCGCGCGCGGCGGCTCCCCGTCGATCTGCACGCCGCGTTCGCGCAATGTCCGGACGACGTCCGGCCGCGCATCGAGCACGGTGACGTCGTGGCCGGCGAGCAGGCCCGCGAACAGCGACCCCATCGCGCCGCCGCCGATGATTCCAACACGCAGACGATCGGACATTAGAAGTAGTACCGATAGTCGCGGACGCGAGCGCGGCGCACCCGAAACAACCCGATTGCTAAAACACCGCAAGCGAACCCGCCGATATGCGCGAAGTATGCGGTTCCACCTTGGGATTGCGCCAACTGCGGCGAGATGCTGCCGACGCCGTTGATGACTTGGGTAACGATCCATAACCCGATCACGAGCACCGCCGGGATCCTGAAAAAGAGTGGAAAGAAACCAATCGGGATGATCGTGCGGATTTCATTGCGGGGAAAGTTCACGATGTAGGCACCCAACACTCCTGCAATCGCACCCGACGCGCCGAGTGCAGGAACATGACTCGCCGGACCGATCGTGATCTGCGCAACGTTGCCGACGAGCCCGCAGAAAAGATAGAACGCGACGAACCGGCGGTGGCCGCAGAGATACTCGACGTCGGGCCCGAAGACGAGCAAGAACAGCATGTTGAAGCCGATATGCAGGATGCTGCCGTGCAGAAACTGCGCCGTGATTAGCGTGAGCAACGGCGGCGGGCTCGGCGGCGCCAGGGTGATGCCGTGGGTGACGTCGTACGGGATCATCGCGAATGAATCGACGAAGTGGGTTGGGTTCGCCGACCCGAGCTCGACCACGAAAACGAGGACGTTGATGGCAACCAGCGCGTAGACCGCGATCGGGAAGACCGGGGGCCGATCCTCGTCGCCGATTGGGATCATGCGCGGCTAGGGCGAGAACTGCAAGCCGAACACGGCGCGCCGCTCGGGATAAAGCAAGTCGCGGTAGCCGGCGAACAGGTCGATTTGCGGAAGGATCCGCACTCCCGCGTAGGCGTCGAGCGTCGGATGACGCGGATCGTAGAGGCGCGTTTCGAAATCCGTCCGGCGGCCCTCGACGCGCGCCAATATCCCAAGCCGTGAATAGAGCAGCCCGCCACCGTAATCAAGCCGGTTGCGATGTGCGATCAGCGCGAAGTTCGCCGTTGTGAAACCGCCGATGTCGTTTGCGCCCAAGAACAGGCTCGCCGGCGCGTGCGGCAGCAGTGTCAGATTGACGTCGGTCTGCGGCCCGCGGTCGCTGCCGAGCACCGGCGTCCGGTTCGGCCGGCCGCGGGTTGGCGCAAGTTCGCTAAATCGAATGCTGCCGCTGATGAATCCCGTTCCCAAGGCCGGCCGACGGGCCGGTGGCGGACCGGTTGCCGGCGGCGGCGATCCGGCCGGTATCGGCGTCGCGCCGGCATCGACGCCGTAGACGCTGCTGCGTCCGCCGAGCGATCCGGCCAGCGAGTTTATCCGTTGGGTCGTAGCGTCGAGTTGGGCGGCCGCATCTCGAAGTTGACCCTGGGTCTGCGCGTTGCCGGTCACTTGGCGAAAATCGGCGAGCAACTCGTGCACCGTCTTGGCCGTCTCCGCGAGTTGATGGGTCGTCTCGACGACGTTGTCGTGCAAGCGCGGGTCGCCTGCGATTTTGTTGAGTGCAACCGTCGACTGGTCGAGCGAGTTCGCGGTTTGCTGCAGCGACGTCAGCAGGTCGGTGACGCGACTGGAGTTCGTCTTCACCGTGGTATCCAGCGTCCCGGTGAGATCGACGATGTTCGTGCTGGTGCGGTCGATCGTCCGCGCGAGCTGCGTCGTCAAAGCGCTCATTTGCGCCGTGAGCTGCCCCAGCGATCGATCGGCATTGACCGTCAGCGTGTTCGTGTTCTTGAGGCTCGTCTGCAACTGGCGCAGCAGCGTCGGCGTGGCCGTTTGGAGTTCGGCGAGCAATTGGTCGAACCGTTTGATCTCGCCTTGCCCTTGATCGAGCAGATCGGCAACGGTTGCGCTGTTCCGGCCACGCGGTTGCTGGTCGATCGGTAGAACGCCACGGGGAAGGACCGCCAATGAGCGCCGGTCGGGCGCGCCGACGTCTTGAGGGGGCGGCACGATCAGCATCGACGGCTCGCCGGTCAGCGGCGCTTGGATCAGGAACCGCGAGTCCTGCGGGATGTCGTAGGACGGCTTGATCGACGCGATGACATCGGTCGTGTAATCGGGTTGCAGGATAATCCGGTCGACCGTTCCGATCGGGACGCCGCTCAAAAAGACCGAGGCGCCGGGATGGATGCCGGCCGCCGACTGGAAGTGCACGCCGATCTCATAGCCGCGCGCCCGAGTCCCAAAATCGGTCAGCACAACGAAAAATCCGGCGAACAAAATGACCGCGGCGATCGTGAACAGGCCAACTAATGCTTGTCGTGTCATGCGTTTGTGTGCAAACCGTCGCCTCTAGATGGGGATCGGACCGACCTCGCTCCCTTGAAGAAACTGCTGGACGATTGGATTCTCGGACTGCCGAATCTCGTCGACGGTCCCGTACGCGATGATCGCCCCCTCGAAAATCATCGCGAGGTAGTCGGCCATCATGAAGATGCTTGAGAGGTCGTGAGAGATCACGACGGCGGTTCCCTTCAACTGCCGGCGCAATCGGACGATCGTATCGGTCAGCACGTGCGTGATGATCGGGTCGAGGCCGGTGGTCGGCTCGTCGTAGAGCACCAGCTCGGGATTGGTGACGACCGCCCGCGCGAAACCGGCCCGCTTGAGCATCCCGCCCGACAGCTCCGAGGGCAGCTTGTCGCTGACTTGCGCCAGCCCGACCGAATCGAGTGTCAGCTGCACGATCCGGTCGATTTCGCCGGCCGACAGTTTGGTGTGTTCGCGCAGTGGCAGGGCGACGTTATCGCCGACGGTCAGACTGTCGAACAACGCGGCAAATTGAAACGCAAAACCGATCGAGCGCCGAAAGTCGCTGAGGTCGTTCGGCTTCATATGGCAAATGTCGATGTCTTTGACGTACACGTGCCCGCTATTGGGCTTTCGCAAGCCGTTGAGTAACCGCAGGATCGTCGATTTCCCCGAGCCCGAGAGCCCGATTAGACACGTGATCGCGCCCTCGACGATGTCCAGCGAGAGATTGCGTAAGATCACCCGCTCGCCGTAGTTGAAGCTGACGTCGGCGAGCCGCGCGAAGATCACCCGTTGGTTCCAAACATGATATACGAAAGAACGAAATTCGCCGCGAAGATGAGGATGATCGAGATGACAACGGCGCCGGTCGTGGCTCGTCCGACACCGGCGGCTCCGCCGCGCGTTCGCATGCCTTGGTATGCGCCGATCAGGCCGATGATCACCGCAAAGACCAGCGTCTTGAGCAGTCCCTTCTCAAAATCCAGGAACGTGATCGTTTGGCGCATCGACGTGATGAACGAGTCATAGCTGATGTGCGCAACGACGTACGCGATATACATACCGCCGACGATCGAAACGATGTCGGCCATGACCGTCAACAGCGGCAGCATCGCCAATAGGGCGAGCAATCGAGGAACCACCAGCATCTGGGCCGGCGAAAACCCGAGGGCCTCGAGGGCTTCGATCTGCTCGGTGACCGCCATCGAACCGAGTTCCGCCGCGATTGCCGCGCCGACGCGGCTGGCGACGACGACCGCGGTCAGCATCGGACCCAGTTCACGAACCGCCGAATAGGCGACCGCGCCGCCGACGAGGTTACCCACGCCGAACTGAACGGCTTGCTCGGCCGACTCGAGTGAAAAGACCGCGCCGGTGAACAGCGATGTCAACAGAACGATCGACGTCGACTGAACGCCGAGCAGGTACGCCTGCGAGAGCGTCTCGCCCACACGGATGCGCAGCAGCGCGATGAACCGAGCCGATTGAAGCGACAGGTCGGCGACGCCGCCCGCATATTCGAGGAAATTGATCGTCTCGCGACCGACGTCGTCGAGGACCTTCATTCGGCGGCGAGTTCCCCGAGCTGCCGGAGGACGCCTTGCGTCGCCTCGATGCGGCGAGCCGTCACGCCGCGCTCGGCGGTCAGATTGAATTGCACCTGACTGATGTGTGCCAGCCGCCGGTCGACCGACCGCAGGTGTTCGCGCGCTTCGCGCTCGAAGCCGCTGAAATATCGCCGCACCGCCGTCAGGTACGCGACCGCGTCGGCGTCGGCGATCTCGCCGCCGCGATCGATTAGCCCGCGCATCGTCTGCTGGATGCGCTTGAGCGCGCGGTCGCGAACGTAAAATCGCTCGACCTCTGCGACCAGCGCTTCGAGTCGCGCCCGGTCAGCGGCCAACGACGAGTTTTCCTCCGAGCGCCTGCGCGATCGCCGTGCGTTGATGTTCGAATAGCTCGCGGATCCCGGCGTCGGCGAGCGCCAGCATCACGTCGAGCTGCGGCCGATCGAACGGCCGCGCCTCCGCCGTGCCCTGCACTTCGACGAATGCGCCGGAGTCGGTCATCGCGACGTTCATATCGACCTCGGCGCGGCTGTCTTCGTCGTACGCGAGATCGAGCAGACCGGTTCGTTCGACGAAGCCGACGCTGACGGCCGCGAGCTGGCCGATAAGCGGCCAGCGTGGAGTCCCGGGTTCGAAACTGTGCGCGAGCGCTAGCGCGAGGGCGACGTAGGCGCCCGTGATCGCGGCCGTGCGCGTGCCGCCGTCGGCCTGCAGCACATCGCAGTCGAGCACGATCGAGCGTTCGCCAAGCGCGCCGCGGTTGGTAACCGCCCGCAGCGCCCGTCCGATCAGTCGCTGAATCTCGTGCGTCCGGCCGCCGAGGCGCCCTTTGGCCGACTCGCGCTGGGTACGTTCGGCGGTGGCGCGCGGTAGCATCGCGTACTCCGCCGTAATCCAGCCTTCGCCGCGACCGCGCAGCCACGGCGGGAGTCGCTCCTCGACGGTCGCAGCGCAGAGCACGCGCGTCCGGCCGACGCTAATGAGCGCGCTGCCCTCCGCGTACGCGAGCACGTTGGGCTCGATCGTTACCGGCCGCAGACTCGTCGCCGCCCGCCCATCGGACCGCTCGAAGTTACTCAACGGTAACCGTCTTGGCGAGGTTGCGCGGCTGATCGACATCTTTGCCGTCGATGTCGGCGATGTGATAGGCCAGCAACTGCAACGGAACGACGTTCACGATCGGCGACAGCAGTTCGTCGACCTGCGGAACCCAGAGCACGTGGTCGGCAAGCGCGGCGGCTTCGTCGTCGCCGCGGTTGGCGACGATGACGATTGGGGCCTCGCGCGCTTTCGCTTCAGCGATATTCGAAAGCATCTTCTCCCGCACGCGCCCGGCGGTAACGATGCCGACGACCGGCACCTTGGGATCGAGCAACGCGATCGGTCCGTGCTTCATCTCGCCGGCGGCATACCCCTCGGCGTGGATATACGAAATCTCTTTGAGCTTGAGCGCGCCCTCGATCGCGGTTGGAAAGTTAACGTAGCGCCCGACGAACAAAATCGACCGTGCGCGGCGCAGCTTGCGGGCGATCTTGCGGATCTCGTCCGAGGTGTTGAGAACGACGTCGATCGCCGCCGGCAGCAGCTTCATTCCGTCGGCCGCCTGCCGCAGGCGCTCGCGCGGTGCGGTTCCGCGGAGCCGCGCGAGGTAGAGCGCGAACAGCGCTAATGCAACCGTCTGAGAGACGTAGGTCTTGGTGGCGGCAACGCCGATCTCCGGACCGCCGCGGGTATAAAGCACGCCGTCGGCCATCCGCGTCAAGTGTGAGCCGAGCACGTTGCAGATGCCGAGGATCGGCGAACCGGCATTCTTGGCCACCCGAATCGCCTCGATCGTGTCAGCGGTTTCGCCCGACTGCGACATCGCGATAGTCAACGTCTGTGGATCGAGCACCCGGTCGCCGTAACGGAACTCGCTCGCCAACTCCATCTCGACCGGCAACTTGCACAGCGAGCGGAGCAGATACATTCCGACCATCCCGGCATGGAACGCGGTCCCGCAGCCGGTGATCGAAATCTTGGTCATCGACCGCAGCAGCTCTTCGTCGAGGCGCAGTTCGTTTCCGAGATGGACGTCGCTCGACTCGTCGATCCGGCCGGCGATCGTCTCCTTGACGACGTTGGGCTGAACGAACATCTCCTTGAGCATGAAGTGCTTGAAGCCGCCCTTCTCGGCGGACGATGCATCCCAGTTGACTTGGTGAACCTCGCGCTCGACCGGCCGGCCGTCATAATCGGTGAGCCGGTACCCGTCACGATCGACGACGACCATCTCGCCCTCGCGCATGATGATCTCTTTGCGCGTGTACTGGAGAATCGCCGGCGTGTCGGATGCGACGAACATCTCGCGGTCGCCGATTCCGACGACCAGCGGACTTGCGCCGTTACGGGCAAAGACGAGGCGATCCGGCGCCTCCGACGAGATCACCCCGAGCGCATAGGCCCCGGTCACCTCGCGCAGCGTCCGGCGGACGGCGTCGGCCAAATCGCCGTCGTGGTGCTCCTCGAGCAGGTGCGCGAGCACTTCGGTGTCGGTCTCCGAGCGAAACCGATGGCCGCGCTCGATTAGCCGTGCGCGCAGCGGCGCGTAATTCTCGATGATGCCGTTGTGAACGACCGCGATGCGCCCCGAGCAGTCCTGATGCGGATGCGCATTGGCGTCGGACGGCCGGCCGTGGGTCGCCCAGCGGGTGTGGCCGAGGCCCGTCGACCCGCTGAGGGGTTCCGTCTTCAGGCGCTCTTCCAGCCGCGCGAGTTTGCCTTCGGCCTTGGTCCCGATGAGCTGGCCGGTGCTATCGATGACCGCGATTCCGGCGCTGTCGTAACCGCGGTATTCGAGCCGCCGCAGCGCATCGAGGATCACCGGAACGCTATCGCGGGCTCCGATGTATCCGACTATCCCACACACAGGGTTGCCTCGCTTACTTGATGCCTTCGCGCGTCCGTTTGTAGTGAATCTTACCGGCCGAAACTTCGTCGAACGCCGTCGAGACGGGCTTGTTCGGATTGGCGTCTTGGATCAACGCCGGTGCGCCGTTATTGAGCTGCTTCGCGCGCTTGGTCACGACGTTCACCAGCGTGAACTTCGAGTCGACCTGCGACAGGAGACCGTCGAGGTCGCCGAATACGGATTTACTCATGTATTCCTTATCGTTTCGATAAACGAGTCATCGTAGTGATGGATGCGCAGGCGCTCGGAGCGAATGATGGCCGCGAGGTCCTGCACGGCGGGTAGCTGATCGGGTGAGTCGACGGCGGTTTGGGCGTTGACGACGGCGTAGTCAAACCGGCGAATCGCCCCGAGTTCGTCGTGGGCGATCGCCAGCCGCTCAGCGATTACCTCGGTCGACTCCGTTCGCCGGTCCTGCAACCGCACACCCAAGTGCGAAAATCGGTCGGGCAAGAGAAAGACGAGCACCGCCCCCACGAACGCGGTCTGGATCGCAAGCGCTCCGCTTACCTCGGGTTTGGCAACAACGTCGTAGCCGTCGGCGAGCATCCGTTCGACGAACGCCCGCGGCGTTCCGTAGAGGTTGCCGTTGTATTCTTTGGTTTCGAGAAACGCGCCGGCCTCGCGCCGGCGCTCGAACGTCCCGCGATCGAGGAAGAAATAGGACTCGCCGTCGCGCTCGCCGGCGCGGGCCGGCCGCGTGGTCGCCGAAACCGAATATCGGAGCTGCGGATGGCCATGCCGAACCGCTTCTACGATCGTGTCCTTGCCCGCACCCGACGGGCCCGACACGACGAAGAGTAGACCCGGGCCGCGCAGTGCACCCTCCCTCCGAACAGCAAACATGAACCGTTCTCATGCGAGCCGAAGCGGACCTTCCGTGTTCACCGATTGGATGATCGTGCGCCGAATCGCCGCCGAGCTGAATGCCGAGCTTCGGAACGCGCGGGTCACCGGCGGGGGACTGACCGACGACGATCGATTCGTGCTCGAATTGGCTCGCTCGGGCCCCCGCCGGCTGCTGTTCGATCTGTTTGCCCCGTCCCCGACGATCGTCCTCGAACCCGGGGCAACGCCGGCGCCGCCGCGCGCTTGGACCCGGCCGCTGATCGCGGCCGTTCGCGGGATGCGGATCGAGCGGCTGGCCGCGCGCCGCGGCGATCGCTTGATCGGGATCGACCTCGTCCGCAGCTCGCGGTTCGGGGTTGAGAGCCGGCTCCGGCTCGCCGCCGAGTTGATCCCGCGGTTCGGCAACCTGCTCGCCTTGCAAGACGACCGGATCATCGCCGCGGCCAAGGAGTTTTCGGCCGCCCAAAACCCGCGCCGACCGATCGAGGTCGGTGGCCCCTACGCGCCGCCGCCGTTGCCGCCGGCCCACCCCGACGGTCCGGCGACCTCGGCCGCCGCCGAGGTCCTCAGGCGTGCCCCGAGCGACCCGGCGGCCGCGAGCGAACTGCGGCGACTGTTGACCGCCGGGCAGCCGCTGCTGCCGCGGCTGGTGGCCGACTCCCTGATCGCGCAAGCGCTGCGGGTCCCGTGGGCCGACGGCGACCGGCTAATCGAATTCGTCCGCGATCGCGGCGCCGTGCTGCTCGCTACGACGCAGGGCGAGCGGCAACCGCTCGGCGACGTCTTCGTCTACCGCCGCGCCGGCGCGATCGCCCAGATTCACGTCGTGCCGCTGCACCAGTTCGACGATCTCGAATGCAGCCGCGCGCCGGCGCTTTTACCGTTGTTGCGTGAGGATGAAACCAATGGCCGGGCAAGCGTGCGGCAAGCGCGCGACGAGCAGCGCCGGGGGCGGTTGGCGGTGACGGTGCAGACTCGGCTCGGTGCCGCCGAGAGCGAACTTGGACGGGCCACTGAACGAATCGCCGATGAATCGACCCCCGACCAATTGCGGCGCAGCGGTGAAGCGCTCTACGCGCACGGATATGAAATTCCGGCGCATGCGACGCAATTCGTTCCGCCGAGCTTGCCGGATCTGACGATCGAACTCGATCCGGCGCTCGACGTTGCGGCCAATGCCGCGCACTACTTCAAGCGCTACCGCAAACGGGTCGCCGAGCGCGCCCATCTGGCGTCAACTTTGGCCGGATTGCAGGCGCGCGTCGCATTTTTACACCAGTTGTCGTTCGACCTCGAGTCGGCCGACCGCGCGACCGTCACCGAGATCGAAACCGAACTCGCGGCCCTCGGAACCGCGCGCCGCGGCGGCGCGGCCAAGCCCGCGAACGCCCCCCGCGAGGTGCCGATCGGTGCCGACGTCCGCGCGTTCGTCGGCCGTTCGCCACGGCAAAACGCCGAGCTGACGTTTCGGCGCGCTCGCCCGGACGATCTCTGGTTCCACGCGCGCGGCATCCCCGGCGCCCACGTGGTGCTGCGCATCGATGGCACGCGATCGCCGGCCGACGACGAACTCCGAACGGCTGCCGAGCTCGCCGCGTTTCACAGCCGTGCGCGCGAAGCGCCGAGCGTCGAAGTCGACTACACCGAGCGGAAGTACGTTCGCCGGCAGCGGGATGCTCCGCCGGGCCTGGTCTGGTACACCAACGCGCGGACGATTCGGGTCGCCCCGCGCGATCGCGCGTAGACCAACTATTCGATGGCGCGGGCCCCGCGTGCGCCACCTGCGCATCTTGAGTCGAGTGCATCCCCGAAACGCCTTTCCGCGCCAAACCACTTCGCCGACGAGCGGACCACGCCGGTTCGGGCAACGTGGCGAGCCGCTCTACAACGACCAAACTGTGCGGGCACTCATCGATAGCGTCGCCGAACGATCGGCACTCGCTCCCCGAGCCGGTTTCCGTCATTCGCGCGCGACCAGCATCGCATCGCCGAACGAGTAGAATCGGTAG
>JBOHTW010000116.1:0-1999 GCA_050733835.1 Vulcanimicrobiaceae bacterium
TCAAATCGGTCGACGCCAAGCGGCGCGCCCTGCTCGATAGCAAGAACTCCGGCTGGTCGTCGCGGCTGAACGAAACGTTGCACTTCTACGACGAGGGCGGCGCGCGCATCGTTCCCGTCACCGGGGACTACGACATCTCGAATGCATCGGACTTCGAGCGGTTCATGGTCGAATGGACGTCGCAGTCGCCAGTCGTCATCCTCGACTTCAGCACGACCGTTTATATCGACTCGACGATGTTGAGCGTTTTAATGCGGCAGCGGTTCGCGCTGCGCGACCGCTTGCGCGTCGTTGTCCCGAAGACCGCGCGCGTTCGCAAGCTGTTCGACATTACCGGCTTGGGTAGCGTGTTGATGGTGCGCGAGTCGCTCGACGACGCACTTTCGGTTTCCGGCAACCACGGCCTAGCCAAATCTGCGGTCGCCCCACGACGATACGCGTTTGGTACGAAATGGTACGAAAGAAAAAAAATCGTTTGATCGGATTGCCGGACGGGTACGAATGGTGAACGTTCCCGCCGTATCGTTTGCATTGAGGCGTGAGCGAGGCCAGGAGCTGAACGAAGGGTAACACAATGAGCATTATTGGTTGGTTAGTCGTCGGACTCATCGCCGGCTTTCTGGCGAAGTACGTCGTGCGCGGCGAGGGTCCCGGCGGAGTCGTCGGCGACCTGATCGTCGGCATCATCGGCGCCTTTATCGGCGGCTGGGTGTTCAACCTGTTCGGCCACACGGGCACGACCGGAATCAACATCTACAGCATCGTGGTCGCTTTCATCGGCGCTGTGATCTTGCTGTTCATCATTCGCGCGTTTACCGGCAGCCGAACCGGCATGAAGGGCGCCCGCTAAAGGAGTTGACGGTGGAGGGCCTGCGTGATCTTGCGCCGTTTGACGATTTCGAACACGCGGCCCAAGGAGTCGTCGATCTGTTGCAACGCCACGTCGGTCTCGACGCCTGGTTCGTCGTCCGAATCGTCGACGAATGTTGGACGATCGCGCACGCGCACGGGATCACGCACTTCAAATTGGGTGAAAACCCGGAACTAGCGCAATCCCTGTACAGGTCGATCCTCGCCGGTCGAAAGCCGATCGCGAGCGGCAGTGTGCTTGCACTGCGGATCGGCGCCGCGCTCGCGCCGCCGGACGCCGGCGCCGCCGTTGCGTTCGTCGGATCGTTGCTGCTGCTCGGTGAGCAACCCGTCGGCGTCGTCTGTGGAACGGCGCCGACCATCCGGCCGAACGACATCGAACGGCACGCGGTGCTGATCCGTGCCGGGGTTCGGTTTTTCAACACGATCCTGGAGCGAGACCACCGGTTTCTTGCCGTCGAGCGCCGAGCCGAGCAGGCCGAGCAGGCGGCTTTGAGCGACCCGCTCACCGGCTTGTTCAACCGGCGCGGTTGGGATCGGCAAATCAGTTTGGAAGCAAGCCGAGTCGCGTTACACGGCGGCTGCTCCGTCGTGACTCCACCGGGCATGCGGCCGGCGACGAGCTATTGCGACGGACCGCCACCGCCTTGCGCGGTGCGGCGCGGGAAGCCGACGCTGTCGCGCGGATCGGCGGCGACGAGTTCGGCATCCTCGCGGTCGATGCCGATCAGACGACCGCGCGGGCGATGACCAAACGGTTGCGCGAGGCACTGACCGGCGTCCACGTTTCAGCGGCGATCGGTTTCGCGCAGCACGACGCGCTCAAGGATATTCACCAGGTCTGCCGCGACGCGGACCGCGCGATGTACGAGGATAAGCGGCGGCGCGTGCGGTCCAAGACGGGTTCGTTCGCGTTCGGCGACGAGCAGGCGACGGCGTAGGCGCTACGCCTGTTTGCTCGTTAGCGAACCGCAACTGCGGCTGTACACCTGCGCGAACTCGGCGCCAACCAAGAACGTATAGGTGGAATAGTAACGCCAGAGCAGCAGCACTACGATCGCCGACGCGCTGCCGTACATCGACTGGACGTGGCGGAGCGCGAGATAGGCTCCAATGACAACCTGACCGC
>JBOHTW010000117.1:0-3477 GCA_050733835.1 Vulcanimicrobiaceae bacterium
CCGTACCTCAATGCCGTCCGCTCGCAAGCTGCATCTACCCTGCCGATGGCGGGACGCCGGCTAGTTGAACTCGCTCGAGCATGCACCGGCAAGGTGGACGCGTTGCTTCTCGACGAGCCTTCCACAGGTTTGACCGAAGATGAGAAAACCGTGCTGCAAACGGTGATCCAGTCGGTCGCAACCCAAGGCGTTGGTGTCGTTCTCGTCGCGCATGACGTCCCATTCGTGCTCGGCATTTGTCACCGAATCGTCGTGCTTGCGATGGGGTCGGTCCTCTCCGTCGGAACGCCGGCCGAGATCCGAGACGATTCGCGCGTCATCGAAGCGTATCTCGGTAAAGACTGGAGTTCCCGTGCCGACGCTTGAAGTACGCCAAGGAAAGGCCGGATACGCCGACCTTCAGGTTCTCTTCGGCGTCGACATTTCGATAAAAAGTGGAACTGTGACGGCGATCTTGGGTCCCAATGGAGCCGGAAAAAGTACACTGCTTGGCGCACTCTCGGGATTAGTTCCCTTCTGGGCGGGTTCGACTCTCCTCGACGGTCGTGACGTTACTCGGCTCTCGGCAGCAGCTCGCGTGCGCGCGGGAATCACCCTCGTCCCACAGGGGCGCGATCTGTTCGGCCCGCTTACCGTTCGCGAGAATCTCGAGCTCGGAGCCTTCGTATTCCGACTGCCGCGGAATGCTCTTCGAGCACGGATTGACACAACGCTCGGACTCTTTCCCGCGCTCGCCGCGAGGCTCCACGAAAAAGCCGAGAGTTTGTCAGGCGGGCAGCAGCAAATGCTCGCAATCGGACGCGCGCTCATGGGAGGGCCGCAGTTTTTACTGATCGACGAACCTTCGCAGGGACTCGGTCCGCTCGTCGTCGAGTCGGTCCTGCAGTCGCTCGTTGCGCTCGCGCGCGACGGGACCGGCGTTGTACTGGCGGAGCAAGACGGGAACGCGGGCCTCAAAGTGGCGGACGCATGCTACGTCGTGCGCTCGGGGGCAATTGTATGGTCGGGCACGAAGGCGGATGCCGTCCGAGAAGGCGTCTTGATGGAGCTTTACTTCGGAGGCAAATAAGCTCTACTGAAATCAGTCGAACGTCTGCGCCGACTTTTTTTTGGAGAAAACACGCCTTAATTGCTACCCCAATGAATTACGCTCATGGTGAATCGCATATATACGCTCCGAATGTGATGGCGATCTTCGCAACGGAGTCAAGCCGGGGTCTCCGCGCCCAAGTTTCGGTCGATTGCGTCGACGGCCGCTTTATAGTCGTCGGGCACGACACCGCCGAAGCGTTCCTTCAGCCGCATCTCGGAGACACTTCGCAGCATGTGCGCCGTCGATCGCGTCATAATCGGTTCGATTCCAACTTCTTTCAAGGCATCCGCCGCCATTGCAGCTTCCTCGGCGCGGCGCTCGGAATGGATGACATCGGTGCGCAGGAGGAACTGCACGGTCTCCATGAACGGCCGAGCATCCATGAACGCCGAGATCGACTCGAAGACCTCATCCTGAATGCCGTGCCGCGAGCTGCCTAGTGCACACTCGATGAAGAGGGCTTCCATTCCCTTCATCACGACGGAGCGGAGGATTTTGATCCCCGAGCCGGCGCCCAAAGTCGGGCCGACGACGTCGATGCGCATGCCCCATGGAGTCAGCGCCCCGTAGAACTCGTCTGCGGCAGGACCGCTGGCCTTGATGAGAATACGATGGCCGTCTAAGAGCGGCGAACCCATGATGCCGCCGTCGCTGACCTGCGCACCGCTATTGCGCAACACCTCGCCAACCCGCCGCTTTACGCTCGGTGTTGCCGAGCCAATGTCGACGTAAATATGGTGCGCGTCAAGATGGTCCGCGTACTCGCTGGCCGCGACCACACACTCGCTACCAGGCACGGCGACGATGAGGTAGTCGGAAGCCTTCGCAAGCTCCTCAGGCGATCGCACGAGCTCGACGCCCGCCTTGAGCGCACGGCTCTGTATAAGCTCACCGAAGGGGTCACCGAAAGCCGCAGCGTCGTACGCGACGACCTGCGCGAGCCCCTCTCGGCGCAATCCTGAGCCGAGTCCATTTCCAATCTCGCCGTATCCAACTAAGCCGAGACGAATCTGCCGACGCTCCATCGCGGGACGACCTCACTTTCCGAGAGAGAATGCGTTTGGTAGCGCGAGTGTGAACCAGGGTACGAACGCGACGATCAATAGCGCCGCCAGCAAAACGGCAGCGTACGGTAACATGGCACTTGCCGCCGGGCCGATCTTCGTCCCGCAGACCGAACAAGCCACATAGAAGCCGACGCCCAGCGGCGGAAGGAACGCGCCAATGCCGACGGCGACGAGCAGGGCGATGGCATAGTGAAGCTCATTGATGCCCTCCCTCCCCGCGAGCGGTAAGAGGAGGGGAGCCAAGATCAGGATGGCCGGCAATCCCTCAAGGAGAGAACCCAACACGACTAGCGCCATGAGCGAGACGATGAGGAAGATTGCGCCGCTCGCGTGCCAACTTTCTATGATCGCCGCGAGGCCCTGCGGTACTTGCGCCGCTGAGAGCACCCATGAGAACGTAGACGCGGCCGCCAGGATAAAGAGAATCATTCCAGAGGTGGTTGACGCTTTGGCAACCATCCGCAGGAAGCTCCGGACTGTGAGGGCCCGGTAGACCACGGCAGCGAGCGCAATCCCGTAGGCAACCGCCAGCGCGGAGACTTCGGTCGGGGTAGACATTCCGGTCCGAATCCCGACGTAGAGCATGATGGGCATGAGCAGCGATAGCGTCGCGCTCAACCCGGCGTGCCGGAACTCCGTTCCGGTTGCACGCCGGCTGCGAGGCATGTTCGTTCGTACCGCGCGGACATAGATCAGCAGCATTAGGCAGAGCGCGACAACCGCAGCCGGAATGATGCCAGCGGTGAACAACGCCGCCATCGAGAGCGTTGTGATCGATCCCAACACGAGGAGTCCTAAGCTTGGCGGGATCGTCTCTCCCATCGCCGCCGACGCGGCGAGGACGGCGGTTCCCTCCTCGAGCCGGATGCCTTCGCTTTCGAGCATCGTGCGCACTACTGGCCCAACGGCGGCGACGTCGGCTGCCTTAGAACCCGATAAGCCCGAAACTAGATAGATGCTCACAACCGTGACCTGCAAGAGCCCCCCGCGAATGTGTCCGACCATCGAATGCGCGAAATCGACGAGCCGCTTGCTGATCCCGCCGTGTTCCATGACGGCGCCAGCGAGTATGAAGAATGGAAGGGCGAGCAGCACGAAGTTGGACATGCCATCGCTTAAATTCTGCGGTAACGCGAGCAGTGGAGTGGATGTCGATGGATACAGGTAGAGCAGCGTGCTGAAGATTAGTGCAAATCCGACCGGAAAGCCGATCAGGACCGTCGTCATGAACAACACCAGAGCCAGCGTGATCGGAACCGCGCCGACGAATGCACCCATCCAAGCCGCTCGTGTCAAGATGATAAGGACGGTTGCGGG
>JBOHTW010000118.1:0-2423 GCA_050733835.1 Vulcanimicrobiaceae bacterium
AAAAAACGAAGCATAGGTCCAAGCGTACCCACCATATCGGGGATGTAACGCACGGCGCTCGCAAAGGTTCCGCCCAGCAGGGCCGACCCCTGGCCCCGCCCGAGGGTGACGGCAAGTGGTAAGAACCACAGGCCATACCACGGATAGGGATATGGAATCGCCAGCCACGCCGCGACCGCCAGCCGTCCGAGCCCGCGCCCGGCGTCGCCCGCGGCGATCCGGCGCAACCCGTCCGCCGCGACCGCGGCACAAATCGCGAGCGCCGCGAGCCAGCCGAGCCGGTCGGCCGTCACCGCCGGAAGCGGCGTCAGGCGGGCGAGTTGCGCGGCCAGCGACTGGAGCGAATACTGCGGCGCGTAGGCCGCGTGCCCGGCGATTTGATTGCCGAAGCCGGTGGCAAACGGCAGCGCGGTGAGCGCCGTGCACCCGAGCCCAACCGCGAGCCCGGCGAACGCGTGCCCGCGCACGGAACGGCGGATGCCAAGGGCGAGACCGGCGACGATCGCCGGCGCTTTGAACGCGAAGCCGAGGCCGCAAAGCAGGCCGCCGGCGAAGCCGCGGCCGCGCAGCGCCGCCGCCACCCCCACCAGGATGGGAAGCAGCATCAGCGCGTCGTTATGCCCTTCGGCGACCGACCAGAGTGCAACCGGATTCAAGCCGAACAGGACGGTGGCCGCGACCCGGCGCGCCGACCGCTGCTTGCGCAGGATCTCCCAAACCGCAACGATGCAGCCGAGAAACGCGCCGCCGGCGCACAGCCGTAGCACGAAGATCGTCGCGCCCTCGCCGGCTCCGGTCGTGGCCGCCACCACGAACTGCGCGAGCCGGACGAACAGCGGGCCGTAAGGACAGGTCGGCGGCGTCGCGCCCCACTGCGCAACCGCGTTGCGCGCGATTGCATCGGCCGGAAGCGCGACGTGCGCGTACGGATTCAAGCCGTGGTTCGCGAGATCGCCGTAGAGCGCGTAGGTGTAGACGTCGCTCGAGAAGACGACGGGCCAGGTATACAGCGCGGCGAGGCTAGCCGCCGCTGCGGCGATTACGCCAACCAACTGGCGGCGCGACGGTTCGACGGCGCCGAGCGCGCGCGTGGACCACCACAGCGCGATGCCGGCGACCGCGATCGTCACCGCGAAGGTTCCCCAGACGGCGATGCCGAGGCTGCCCCACGCCGTAACGACGGCCAGCGGCTGGGCGAATGCGGTCGACAACGCCGGTGGCGGCTGCCGCAGCACCAACCGTTCCGCGATTCCACCGAGCACCAACGCGCCGGGCACCAGCGCGAGCCGGTTCACGATTTCAGCGCGGTTTTCTCGCTCAATTCGGCGGCCCGTTCGACCGTCGAGATGAAGTAGAGCGGGCGCCCCTTGATCTGATCGTAGACGCGCCCGACGTATTCGCCGAGGATTCCGATGCCGATCAGTTGCACGCCGCCCAAAAACAGGATCGCGAAGATCGTCGAGGTGTAGCCCGGCAAGTTGTAGCCGGTGAAGACCCGCAGTCCGATCTCGAACAGCGCGACGGCGAACGCAACGAAGCTGATCGCGAATCCGAAGTACGACGCGAACCGCAGCGGAATCTCCGAGAACGACGTGATCCCGTCGATCGCAAACCGCACCATCCGCGAAAACGGATACTTCGTCACGCCCGAGTGCCGCGGGTCGCGGTCGTACAGGACGCCGGTCTGGTTGAACCCGACCCAACTGACCAAGCCGCGCAGGAACCGGTGCTTTTCGCGTGTCTGGCCGAGCGCGTCGACGACCCGCCGGCTCATCAACCGGAAGTCGCCGGTGTCGACCGGAATCGAGACGTTCGTCAGCCGTTTGTTCAAGCGATAGAAAGCCCGCGCGGTGAACTGCTTGAACGTGCCTTCGCCGCGGCGTGCCCGCCGGGTCGCATAGACGACGTCGTAGCCTTCGCGCCACTTGGCGACGAAGTCGACGATCAGCTCGGGCGGATCTTGCAGGTCGCCGTCCATCAAAACGACGGCGTCGCCGCGCGCCGCATCGATGCCGGCGGTCGCCGCGATCTGGTGGCCGAAGTTGCGCGAGAGCGAGATCACGGTCAGCTTAGCCGTCCGAAACAATTGCGCGCGCAGCGCGGTCAAGGTGCCGTCGCTGCTGCCGTCGTTAACGGCGATGATCTCGTAGTCGTCGAGCCCGTCGATCCGTTCGAGGATCGGAACCAAGCGCGCGAGCAGCGCGTCGACGTTGCCCTGTTCGTTGTAGAGCGGAATGACGACCGAAAGGAGGCTCATCCCGGGAAGTTCTCCCTCGCGTCGAAGCACCGCCTCAATGATCGGGAATTCATTGCATGCGCGTTAGTGTCGGCGGCTCGCGAGCCCTTGTCTTGATTGGTTGCGTCGCAGCGTCGGGCTGCTTTGGGACGCGCCAGGCGGCCCGCGGCGCCGCGTCGCCGCCGCC
>JBOHTW010000119.1:0-7340 GCA_050733835.1 Vulcanimicrobiaceae bacterium
ATGCGCTGAGCGAATTTGCCGGTAGCGTGCTCGTCATCAGCCACGACCGCTGGTTTTTGGACCGGATCGCAACCCACATCATCGCGTTCGAAGGCGATTCACGCGTGCACTTCTTCGAAGGCAACTACGCGGAGTATGAAGCGAACAAACGGGTGCGTCTCGGCGAGGAGGCCGCCCGGCCGCACGGGATCCGCTTCCGCCCCCTCACGATCGGCTAACGACGAATGGGAGGTTGGGGTTGGCGACCAGGGTGACGGCGTCGCTGCAGCCGGTGGGGGCTTGGCGGTCGGCGGCGGCGGCGATCATTGCTGCGTTGTCGGTGCAAAAGCGCAGCTCGGGGATGAGCGCGGGCGTACCCGTCCGCACGCCCCAGGCGCGGAATGCGCGCTGGAGGGCGGAGTTCGCGGCGACGCCACCCGAAAGAATCGCCGCGGTATAGGGCTTGCGGGTCGCGGCGCGCGCCAATCGGTCGATCAGCACGTCGACGACGGCGGCTTGAAATGAGGCAGCGACGTCGGCGCGATCGGCGCGCTTGCCGGCATCGCTCTCGAGGAAGTAACGCACCGACGTCTTCAGTCCCGAGAACGACATGTCGAGCGCGTCGCCGTCGGCGCGGTGGCGCGGGAACTTGAACGCGGCCGGGTCGCCGTCGCGGGCGAGCTTGTCGATTGCGGGGCCGCCGGGAAACGGCAGCCCCAAAAGCCGCGCGGTCTTGTCGAACGCTTCACCGGCGGCGTCGTCGCGCGTTCGGCCCACGATGCGCAGCGCGTTTGGTCCGTCGACGTCGACGAGTTGGGAGTGACCGCCCGAGACGAGCAGTGCGAGAAATGGGTAGCTCGGCTCGATCGCGCGTTCGAGAAACGGCGCGAAGATGTGACCGTGCAGATGGTTGACTGCATACAGCGGTTTCCCGCTCGCGAACGCGATCGCTTTGGCGGTCGCGACGCCAACGACGAGGCTGCCGATCAGCCCGGGGCCGGCGGTCACGGCGATGCCGTCGACGTCATCGAGCGTGATCTCGGCGCGACCGAGCGCGTCGGCGACAGCGGCGCTGAGCAGCGCGACGTGTTGACGGCTTGCGATCTCCGGGACGATGCCGCCGAACTTCGCGTGGAAGGCATCTTGGTTGGTCGCGACATTCGCCAGGACGGTCCGCGCGTCGCGGACGACGGCCGTCGCCGTGTCGTCGCACGAAGTCTCGATTCCGAGCAGGAGCATAAGTCAGCCTTTCGCGCCGCGAGCCGCGTGTCCCGGCCCGACAAAAATCGCCGACGCCGGAACGCTCGGCTGGTCGCGCGAATTCCGGGCGTCAGACCGCTTGATGGCGGGAGGAGGGCACATTGCGCAGCCGCTCGGCGAGGGAAACATGACCGGCGCGGAAGCATTCGTTCGCGCGCTTGGGGCACACGATGTCTCGTACATTTTCGGATTGTGCGGCGATACGAGCTTGCCGCTGTACGATGCGCTCGCGCGCCAGGGCGACGGCATCACGCACGTCTTGGCGCGGGACGAGCGCAGCGCGGCGTACATGGCCGACGGCTATGCGCGGGTAACCGGCCGCGTCGGCGTTTGCGAAGGACCCAGCGGCGGCGGCGCCACCTACCTGCTCCCGGGAGTCGTCGAAGCCAACGAATCGTCGGTGCCGTTGCTGGCGATAACGACCGATGTCGGGATCTCGGCGCGCAACCGGTACACGTTGACGGAACTCGATCAAGAGCGGCTCTACGCGCCGCTGACGAAGTGGAATACGACATTGCTGCGGGCCGATGCGATCGGCCGCACCGTGCGGATCGCGCTGGCGCAGGCGACCGGCGGCCGACCGGGCGCCGTCCATCTCTCGTTTCCGTTCGACGTGCAGCGGGAGGCGTGCGAGGCAGCCGACGGATGGCCCGATCCACGGCTCGCTCGCGCTCCGTCGCGGCGCGTCGCGCCGAATGCCGACGATGTCGCGCATGCTGCGCGCGCGCTGGTTGCGGCCAACCGGCCGGTCTTCATCTGCGGCGGCGGGGTCGTGAGTTCGGGGGCGCAACGCGCCCTGGTCGAGCTTGCCGAACTGCTCGACGCGGCGGTTGCAACGACGATCAGCGGCCGGGGGAGCATAGCCGACGCGCATCCGCTGGCGGTCGGCGTCGTCGGCAGCAACGGCGGCACTCCCGAGACGCGCGCGATCGTCGATGCGGCCGATCTCGTCGTCTTTATCGCGTGCCGAGCCGGTTCGGTAACGACCGAACGGTGGCGCCATCCGGTGCCGGGGCGGATGCCGGTCATCGCGATCGACGTCGATCCTGCGACGGTGGCGACCAACTATCCGACCGTCGCGACCGTCGTCGGCGACGCGCGCGAGTCGTTGCACGCGCTGCGACGAGCCTGCGAGCAGTTACGCGCCGCCCGATCCAATGACGAGAGCGGCATTCGCGCCGAGATCGTGCGGCAACGCGCGCTCAAACTCGCGGCGTTTGAAGCGCTGGCGGCGTCGAACGAACGCCCGATCCGGCCCGAACGCGTGATCGCCGAACTAGCCGCCGTTGCGCCGGCCGATGCTCTGGTCGTCGCCGATCCGGGGACGCCGTGTCCGTATTTTTCGGCCTATTATCCGCAGACCACCGCTGAGCGAACGTTCATCAGCAACCGCGCTCACGGCGCGCTCGGTTACTCGCTGCCGGCCGCGATCGGCGCGTGGTTCGGCCGCCCGAATGCTCGGCCGATCGCCGCGATGGGCGACGGCAGCTTCGGGTTTGTCTGCGGCGAACTCGAGACGGCGGTGCGCTATCAGATTCCGCTGGTTTGCCTCGTCTTTTCGAACGCCGAGTTTGGCTGGATCAAAGCGGGCCAGAAGCACGGCTTCGGCGCGCGCTACTACTCGGTCGACTTCGGGCGCACGGACCACGCGGCGGTCGCGCGGGCGTTCGGTTGCGCGGCTTGGCGCGTCGAGGACCCGCGCGAGCTGCGGTCAGCCCTGGTCGCAGCGTTCGCGCAGGACCGCCCCGCGCTCGTCGACATCGTCGTGCAACCGCTCGAAGAGGCGCGCGCCCCGGTCAGCGAGTGGATCGCGTGAGCGCGCAGACGGCCGATGCCGTCGTGATCGGGGCGGGGATCATCGGCGCGAGCGTCGCGTATCATCTCAAAGCTGCCGCGCCGGGGTGGCGGGTCGTGCTGCTCGAGGCGAACGAAGCGCCCGGCGCCGGTGAGACGCGCTGGGCGACCGGCGGCGTTCGGCATCAGTTCGGCACCGAAGCCAACGTCCGGTTGAGCCTGCTCAGCGCGCCGTACTTCGAAACGTTCGAAGAGCGGTTCGGCGTCGACCCGAATTTCCGGCAGCACGGGTACCTGTTCGTGACGGCCGACCCGGCGCGGGTCGCGGCGCTCGATCGCGAACGCGCGTTGCAACGCGCTCTTGGCGTGCCGACCGAACGGCTCGACGCGCGCGAGCTGGCGCGGCTGTGCCCGCCGCTGCGCACGGATGATCTGATCGCGGCCAACTTTTGTGCGCGCGACGGTTCGGTCGATCCGCACTGGGTGCTGCAGGGCTTCTTGGCGACGTTTCGGCGGCTCGGCGGCGAGCTGGTCGTTCGAGCGCCGGTGCGCGAACTCACGCCGGCGGTTCATTCTGCCGGGACGGCGTGGACGGTTGCGGCGGCCGGCGAGCGTTACGAGACGCCGGTCGTGGTCGTCGCGGCCGGCCCGCAGAGTCACGACGTCGCCGGCCTCGCCGGGATCGACGTGCCGGCCCATCCGTTCCGGCGCCAAGTCTTCGTCGCCGAACGACCGGCGGCGGTACCGGCGACGATCCCGCTGACCGTCGACTGCGACACTGGCTGGTACGCGCACGCCTCGCGCGCCGAATTGCTGCTCGGCGGGACCGACAAAGACAACCGCCCCGGCACGGAGCCGGAGGTCGACTGGTCGCTGTTCGACGTCGTCTACGCCGCGGCGACCGCGCGCATGCCGGTCCTAGCCGATGCGCGGGTCGTTCGTGCCTATGCGGGAATCCGAACGTTGACGCCCGACCATCACGCGATCCTCGGCCCGGTCGCCGAGCGGCCCGGCTGCTATCTCGCCTGTGGGCCGAGCGGCCACGGCATCATGCACAGCCCGGCGATAGGACTCTTGCTTACCGAATGGATAACCGAAGGGCAACCGCGTTCATGGGATGCGCGCGGCTTGCTGCTCGATCGATTTCGGAGTGCGCACGAGCTGCACGAAACCGCCATCTTCTAGTTTTACTTGGAGGACTACGCATGCGTTCGTTCGCCCGTTCGTCCATCGTCCTCGCGGTCGGCGCAATCGTTGCGCTGACGTTCGCGGGGCAAAGCCGCGCCGCCGACGATACCGTTCTCATTGGGCTCGAGGTTCCGCTCTCGCCGCCGGGTGACGTTCAGGCCGGCCAGTTGATTCGGCGCGGCGCCGACCTCGCCGTCACCTATGTGAACGAACAGCAGCACGGCGTACTGGGCGGTCGCAAGATTGCAATCGCGGTTGAAGACACTTCGGGCCAGACCGAGCCCGGCGTCGCGGCCTACCGCCGGTTGGTGACCGAGCAGCACGCGGTTGCGGTCACCGGTTTCTACCACAGCTCGGTCAACGTCGCCGTGAACGAGGTCGCGAAGGACCTCGGCGTCGCCACCCTCGGCACTCAGACGTCGGCAGCCGACATCACCGCCAAGCATTACGAGCCGGCGTTCCGGACGCACGTCATCGACCCGGTGCGCGTCGAGGCGTGGATGGACTTCATCAAACGGATGCACTATAAGCGCATCTCGCTGATCGCCGAAACGACCGACTACGGCATCGGCCTGGTGAAAGAGACGCAGCGGCAGAACGACGCCGACCACGCGGGCCTCGATATCCAGGCGATCACGTTCGATCACAACGCGACCGATCTGACGCCGCAGCTCCTCCAGATCAAAGCGTTCAAACCCGACTTGGTCATCAACATCGGCGTCGGACAGCCGGGCGACCTGATCATCGACGGAGCGCATACACTGGGACTCTTCCCGCAGACGCCGATGCTGTTCTCGTACGACGGTCCGATTCGCCCGCAGTTCTGGAAGCTCCATCCGCAGGACGGGGTCGGGTTGTATTTCATCGCCTACTACTCGCCGCAGCAAAAGCTCTCGCCGGCGGGCGCGTGGTTCGCCAAGGCGTATGAGTCGGCGTATCACGAGGCGCCGGTCTACTCGTCGCTCAACGGTTTCGGCGACGTCTACATCATCGCGCAAGCCGTCGGGCGGGCGAAGAGCGCCGACCCGAAGGCAATCGTCAAGGCGTTGGAGACCGGCACCTACCAGAGCTGGACCTCGACGGCGGTGACCTTTCCGAACAACGCGCCGGGCGTCTTGTATCACAACTGGTCGCCACCGGTGCTGATCCTGCAGTACACGCAACCGAACCAGGACTGGAAACAAGCCAAACTCGTGCTCGAACACTCCGGGAAGACCTAAGAAACCAGCGCGGACGATGGGAATCGTCTCGCCCGAGTTGATCGAACAAGCCTTGGTCGCCGGCGTCATGATCGGCGTACTCTACGCCCTCATGGCGCTCGGGATCACGTTCATCTACAGCATCGTGAAGATGATAAACTGGGCGATGGGCCAGTTCTACATGGTCGGCACCTATCTGCAGTATCTGCTGATCGTGCACTGGCTTGGACCCGATCGCTGGTACATCGCGGTGCCGCTGGCGGCGCTGATCGTGTTCGCACTCGGCTTCGTACTCGAGCCGATCTTGATCAAGCCGATGTTCGACCGCGGCGCGTCGCGGCGCGACGAGTATGCGACGGTCGTGACGATCGCGCTACTGCTGTTGATGCAGAATCTGGCGGGTGCGCTCGCCGGACCGTACGAGCGCACCCCGGGCTCAAATCTTGGCACCGTGATGTTCGGTCCGCTACCGGTCAGCGGTGCCCGGTTCGCCGCGTTCGTCTGCGCGCTGCTGGCGCTGGGATTTTTCTACCTGTTCATCAAGAAGACGTGGCTTGGGCTTGCGCTGCGGGCGGTCGCGCAGAACCGGACCGGCGTCCAGTCGTCGGGGATCGACGTCTTCCGGCTCGATCAAATCGCGTTCGGCATCGGGGTTGCGCTGGCGGCGATTGCCGGCGCGCTACTGGCGCCGGTCTTTCTCGTCTATCCGACCGACGGTGCGGTCACCACGACCAAGGGCTTCGAGATCATCATGATCGGCGGGCTCGGCTCGATTCCGGGGGCGCTGATCGCGGGACTGCTGCTCGGCGTGGTCGAGTCGCTCGGAACGATCCTCGTCGCCCCCGGGTTGCAGAACGCCTACGGTTTCATCTTGCTGTTGGTTATCTTGCTGCTGCGGCCGAACGGTTTGTTCGGCGAGACCGTGCGCGAGGCGTAGCGCGCGTGCCGTTGCTCCAAACCAAGGCGCTCGCAAAACGCTTCGGAGGTCTGGTCGCCAACGACGGGATCGACCTTGCGATCGAAGCGGGCGAAGTTCGCGGCGTCATTGGCCCCAACGGCGCGGGCAAGACGACCTTGGTCAATTTGATCGCCGGGCTTTACCCGCCGAGTTCCGGTGAGATCGAACTCGGTGGCGAACGGATCACGGGACTGCCCCCGCAGCAGATCGCGCGGTTGGGTTTGGTGCGGACGTTCCAAGTCGCGCGGCTGTTTGCACATCTCACGTTGCGTGAAAATCTCCGGCTGCCGGCGCTCGTCCGCGACCGTTCGCGTACCGCCCGCCGGCGCGCCGCCGAGCACGCCGATCGCCTATTGGAGCTGACGAAGCTGACGGCGCTGGCCGACGCGCCGGCCCGCGTGCTTTCCGGCGGTCAGCAGGCGCTCGTGCAATGCGCCGCCGGATTCATGCTGCCCAAGCTGCGCTGTTATGTGATGGACGAACCGTTTGCCGGCATCAATCCGGTGATCAAAGAGACGATTGTCGAGTTGATCGAACGCGAGAACCGCGAACGCGGCATCACGTTCTTGATCGTCAGCCACGAGATGGAGATCGTGCGCCGGCTGTGCCCGAAGGTGACGGTGCTGATCGAGGGTCGCGTCTTCACCGAAGGCGCGCTCGAAACCGTCGCCGCCGACCCACGCGTCATTACGGCGTATCTCGGCCGCAACGTCGCATGAGCGGTGCGGCCGCGCTCACCGTGCGCGATCTGCGGTCCGGCTACGTCGCGGGGATCGATATCGTCCAAGGGGTCTCGCTGGTCGTCGCGCCGCGCACGGTCAGCGTCGTCATCGGCCCGAACGGCGCCGGAAAATCGACCTTGCTGCGGACGATCTTTGGCCTCGTGCGAACCCGCAGCGGGCGCATCGATCTCGGCAGCGCGCCGATCGAGCGCGAGGCCCCCCACCGAATCAAGCAACTCG
>JBOHTW010000120.1:0-5276 GCA_050733835.1 Vulcanimicrobiaceae bacterium
GGACAAGACGATGACTCGTACGAGTTTGATGGCGGGCTCCTTTCGTTAGCGTTCCGCGCTACGCGCGGCGACTGCGTCCTCGGTACCGACGAGCGTCGGTCCTCGGTCCGCAGTCCATGACGGCGCACGGGCCGTGAGGGTGTTCGTACCGGCGGGCTCATGCCAATCTTCGAGGATGCGTTCGAGTCGATCGGCGGCGTTGGTTGCGCCGGTTGCCCGTAACATCTCGACCTTCCAACGCGAGCCTCCCGGGTATCGCGCCATGTACTCATCGACCCGCGCGATCGTGCGTGAGGTCCCGAGCACGGCGAGCACGTCTTGATCGAGCCGCAGGTTGAGCTCGCGTAGCACCCCGGCATCGGGCTGGTGCAAGACGAAGCTGCGATCGGGGAGGTTGGCGACCATCGCGATGCCGCGAGTCGGCAGCTGCATTTGCCGGTACAGATCGACGGTATACGGATCATCGTAGGTTGCGCCGGCGTCGCCAAAGTAGATCCGGGTCTGTGATGCAAGCAAGATGTCGTTTCGGTTCGGAGCCTGGACGAACTCGGCGAGCGCATTCGAGGATAGCCAGAGCCCGAAATTCTCTTTGCGGCCCATCTTGTGCGTTTCGAGAATGAACTGCGCGCCGAGGGGGTGGGATAGGAGCGTATGTGCCTCGTCGACGTTGAACAGCCAATGCAGAGCATCGCCACGAGGCCCGATCGCCGTCTTGAGCCGGCGAACCTGGGAGCGAGATTTCCAAAACAACGTCCGATAGATCGGGATCAGATACTCCTGTGACATGCCGACGACGCGCTCGATGTCGACGACGTTGAAGCGGCCGGTCTGGAAGCTATCTTCCGAACAGTCCAACATCGTGCCGAGCTCGCCCAGGCGCGTGTACTTGCGCAGCGCCGGGCGTAGCGTGCGATCGGGGTCCTGGAGTTGCTCCCAGAACGCGTAGAGCGAGCGGCGCTGCGGTGCAATCGTAGCCATCAAGCGCACGGCCGTCTCGAGACTCTCGTGGCGCTCCGGGGTCACGCGGACGCCGCTGAGCTCGCACATCTCCTCGATGATCTGTAGCACTTCGCGGGCTTGGTCGGGGTCTTCGACGTCGCTGAAGAGGGCAAATCCCGGCGAGTGGTGTCCCAAGAGATCGTAATAGTTGCCGTCGAGCATGCGGCACATCTGATACGAGGAGCGACCTCGGTCGATGGTGGTGACGCCGGCGAGCGGGAGGCGCCCGCGATACATCGCGGCGAGATACGATGCCAGGACACTCTTGCCGGCGCCGGTTTTGCCGATCACGATTGCGGCCCACACGTCGCGGACGTTGAGATGCATGCGATAGAACGTGTGGCCGGGACCGAGCGCGTAGGTCAGTGCCGGAACGTTAGGCGGTAGGGCCTCCGATTCGCTCCAGCGCCGCCCGGCGGCGGACTCGTGCAGTGGGAACAACTTGGCGACCGTCAGTGCGTCGAGCGGGTGCGCACGCAGACCGTAGCGTCCCTCGCCGGGCAACGTCGACAGAATCGTATCGAGCGCCGCCATCCGGCGCACCGATGCTAAGAACCCCGCTCCTTCGAGCACCCCGATGACGGCGCGCTCGGCCTTTCGTACGGCTGCGCGATCGCGAGCGCGCACGATGAGCACGAACGACGTGCGGCCAAAGCGAGTGTAGTCGCCGGCGGCCGCGCCGTACGCCGTCACCATTTGCTCGGCCGACTTGAGGGCGTCGGGATCGACGACGCCACTGGTGAAGCGCGCTGCGCCCCGGAAGTCGACGGCGGCGCCGCGCAACTCGGTGCGGGCTTTGGCGACCGACGTCGGAATGTACCGCATCTGCAGGAGGTGGGGGACTTTGAGTTCCGTGAGTTTGTCGAGCAATCTCGGCACGGCGTCGTCGGGATACGACTTGAGATGAACGGCGGATACCTCGAAGTCGCCGATGCGGACCTCATAACCGCCGCGAACCTCGACCGCGAGCAGCTCGTTGAGGTCGACCGCGGGTGGCGGCACGACGAGCGGACCTTCGGTCCCGCTCACGCAGGTCGACAGAAATCCGAGCAACTCAGATCGGACCCGATCGTCGCCGGTTGGATTTGGTGCCTCGCCCAGGCGGCGCATCGTGATGGTGCGCGTCGAGAGCGTTGATTCAAGCGATTCGCACAGCGAGTCAAATTCCGCGATCACCGCGTCTTCGGTGCGACGTGCGGCATCGAGTCCAACCGAGGCGGCTGCGCGCATTGTTTCGGCGCGATCGGAGGGTGGCTGCCAGGTGATTGTGAGCGTTCGCTCGGTATGGTAGACGCGCTCACGCCGCAGAAAGAAGTCCGCTCGTAAGTCGTCGAGCAGGGCCAAGACGGGGTGATCGAGCCCATGCCCCCGATCGTATTCGCGGACTCGCCGCCGCCGCGCGTACAGTTGGACGATGGTGCCGACCGGCAGATTGCCGATCGTCGCGGCGACGTGATAGGCTGCATCGAGGATCTCACGGTCAGTGATCGTGCCGACGTCGGCACCGGCGATCCGCCAGGCGGCGAGGTACGAGCCCGACGCGTTGGCGACGACGTCGCGCCGAACCAGCCGTCGATAGGGAAGATAATCCGCGAAGGCATGACGCAAAAACCGCTGTCGTTCCGTGCGCATCAGCTCGCGCCGCCCGTCCATGAGCTCCGGCGCCAACACGACCGCCGCGATGGCGGCGAGCGCGAAGACGGTGCACACGATCGGCGGCCCAATCATGGGATCGACCACGAGGACAGCCATTGGCGCCAGCCCCGACGGGGCGAGCGCACCCTTCGGGTGTCGGTCATCGCGTGCGGCAGCGCGATCTCACGCTGGAAATCGTCGATGATCCAGGGGTTCCATTCCCAGACGGCTTTCGCGATCAGCCACAGCAGTAGGGTGCCGGCGATGAACGCGAATTGAATCATGCCGTGCGCGAAGATCGTCGCGACCGCACACGGAAACAAAATGGGCACGAGCAAAAGCCGCCCGTCGATTCCGAATTTATGGCGCGGCTTGATCGTCGCCGATGGAATCGGCGACGACCAAGGACGCTCCGAGTACCGCGCGTTGCTCATCGCCGTCGGCTAGAACAGTGCGCCGCCGCCACCGAGTACCGCGAGCGCCGGCGCATTGCCGACGACTACGCCGCCCGCGATGCCCGCGAGCACGCGGCCCGCGGATCCCACCCAATCATCGCGATGTTGACTCCAATGAATGCCGCCGAAGGCGATCCCGCCGACGGCCATCGAGTAGCCGACGCCCATCGCCGCGTTTTGGACGGCGGTTGCGCCGGTCTGAATGCCGGCGAGCGCCCCGCCCCCGCCACCGACGGCGGCGAACGCCGGATGCGCGAGCGTAACGATAGCGGCTGCGATCATCGGGATCGCTCGCAATGCAACAGCGGCAAATGCCGTGAGTCGTTCTGTCGTTGTCATGTCGTCCTTTCTGAGAGAGTGAGAAGCGGAATCCATCGACCGGTTACCGACGAAGCCGGCATCGCGCCGAAATAGCGGCTGTCCCACGAGCGCGAATGTACGCCCATCAAGAACATCTCATCGTGTGCCATAACGTAACGCCCCGGTCGCACGCGAACCGCGAGCGGAGCGCCGTGCGCATCGGTCGTGAGCGCGGCGCTGAGCGGCCATCGCCGTCCGTTGATTGCGACACCGGTCGGGGTAACGTCCACCACGTCGCCGGCGGCGGCCGCCAGAACTTTCACGAGCGGTTCGACGCCCGTCTTTGGACACGATCCATCAAGCAGCAAATGATGCTGCAGCGCATACTCAGCAAGACGCGCAGGCAGGCAGCATTGGACGGTTTCGCCGCGATGCACGGCGCCCGGGACGTACAGGTACAGGCCTACGGGAACGCTCGCCGTCAGATTGTAGCGTGGTCCGGCGATGCCCAACCGCGCGCCGGCGGCGGCAGCGAAGATGAGCACGACCAGCAGCAGCATTCCGAAGACGCCGGCTTCGGCGAAGCGTAGCCAGCGCGACCTCATTGCGCACGCTCGGCGTAGAACATCGATGAGACGTACGGCGTCGCCGTTGGAGCCGGGGTCGCCGTCGAGTTGCGGGCGAATGCAGACGCCGGCAATGCGAACGACGGGGGAGCGGATGGGCCCAAGCCATCCGCGATCGCGGTGGTCTGCTCGACCAGCGGCGACGACAGGGCGCGCATGATGCGATCGACGTACTCGGGCGCCGCGGTCGGACTGCCACTATTGTACTGCGAGAACGCCCGACGCAACGCGATTTGCTCGCGCTCGAGCTCGGAGCCGGCACGAACGGCGCGATACTGCCGGCTATACGCCGCGACCAAGATCGCTTGCGACGCTCGCAGGTTCGAACACGGATGCAGCATTGCCGCCGCCGAGAGCCCAGGCCGCGGCAAGAGGACCTGCGCGAGGCCGACCGCAACCCCGCGGCCGCGGTGCTGCGCGTCCTCGGCGATCAACGCGTTGGCGACTTTTACGGCCTCGGCGTACGAGTGCGGATGCACGGCCCGATTGCGAATCGGGTCGTGAATGGCCCACGAGTCGCCTTGCGACTCGACGGCGACGATTGCGCTTTCCGTGCGTACGTCGAGCGCCGGCGAGCACGTGCGAATCAGTGCGGCGAGTACGGCGGCTGAAATCACTCGTGCTGCTCGTAGCGGCTCAGCGGCAAATCCTCGCCGACGATGACGTTGAACATCTGACCGACGTAGAGATGCATCGTTGGCGCCGGCCGCTGCGGCGGCGCGGCCGCCTGGGTTAGATTGCCGACATTGACGACCGTCGAGGCGCGCGATGCCAGATTGACCGCGGATTGCAGCACACTGCTGAGCACGGCATTGCCGAACGCGCGTCCGGCGTGCGTGTCGACCGAGGCACTCATCCCGGCCTCACCCTGCATTCCCGCCGCCTCGCTCGCGCCGCCGATGAAGAACTTGCGGTGGTCGGGTGCGGGGAACATGATGCGGGTCGCGACGGCAAATAGGCGCGCCTCGCCGGCGACCGTCGCGGCGTCGTAGGTTACGATGAGCACGGCGCCGGCGGGGATCACGCACACGCTATGCGTGCGCGAATCGTAGACCGGCTCGACGACCATCGCGCGCACGATGCCCTTGGGCAGACTCGAATCGATCGTGTTCATGAGACGGGCACGAATCACCGTGCCCTGTTCGACTTCGTCTGTGCTCGTCGGTCGATCGTAGCCGCCGGCGGCGGTCTGCTGCGCAATGAACCGTTCGTGCGGCTCGGTGGCGAATGAACTCGACGCATCGCCGGCCTGATGTGGCGC
>JBOHTW010000121.1:0-10518 GCA_050733835.1 Vulcanimicrobiaceae bacterium
CCACCGCTTAGTATAGCGAACAAGTTGCTCGCCGAGGTTCCGAATGGCGCCGAGCCCGAAGCGCTCGCGCGCGCGGCGCGCGCAGCGGTGTTGAAGTTCTGGCGCGTCGAGATCGCTGCGCCGGTAAAGGATCGCTGCGCGAACCTCCTTGCCACGGGCGTCGCTCCCGTGTGGGACGAGCAGATCGAAACGTTTGTGGAGTTCTCGGCGACATGGGCCCCGCTCGATGATTACGAAACTGCTCGTCGGTCCGCCGAACGGGCGATTGCGGCGCGAAAGAACCTCCGAGACTTTGCGCAATGGCGGCAGTTCCGCGGAGGTGTCCCGAAATCAAGCCTCGATGGTGCTCGGGAAACCATATTGCGGCCCGGTGCCGAGCGGCCAGCCGCGATGGCAAGTAAGTATCGCATCGGTACGGGCGAGCAGCTCGACGCAGTCGGGCTCGTAAAGCGAGCCGGCGGCGAACCCGAGCAGTTCGTGCCGATCGTCAACGTCGCACTCGCATCTTGGACGGCGCAAGCGTCAGGCATAGCCCCGAGGGAGTTCGCGAAGCTGCAGGTCGCGTGCAGCGATTTGCAGCTCGCGAGGGTTTCGCGAAGCGACCTTCCGTGTGGCGGAGTGTTCCCCTTCGATGCTTCGGTGCTCGTCCGTAGCCGATGGAGAACCGTCTTCGACGAGCAGAAATTGTCGGGAGACGCAAAATCGTGGGGCCATGATCACGTCGATCCCCTGCTCGCGAAGCTCTCCGATCCATACCCCTACGTTGCCTGTCTTGTCGCTGATGGCGACCACATGGGTCGGGCAATCGATACATTGACGTCGGCGCAAGCACATCGCGCGCTATCCAATGAACTGTCCGGCTTCGCGAGCCATGCGAGGGAAGTCGTCGAACAATCGCATCGCGGGGTGTTGGTGTATTCCGGGGGCGACGACGTGCTTGCATTTCTGCCGCTTCCCGAGGCGCTTGATTGCGCGAACGACCTTCGAAGCGCATTTGTCCAAGCGATGGCTGCCTGCGGTGATTTTCCGACCGAGCAGCGACCGACGCTTTCGGTCGGCATCGGCGTCGGCCACTTCATGGAGAGCATGGGAGATCTGCTTGCGCTCGGGCGCGACGCAGAAGCCATCGCAAAGAATGGCAAGGGCTTCGGGCACGACCGCAACGCACTCGCTATTGTCGTTGACAAGCGCTCCGGAGGCGCGCGCGAATGGCGCAGCGGGTGGGACGAGTGGGGCGGAGACCCGGTAGCTCGTCTTCGCGAGGACGCGCGCCTCATTGACGTGGGGAGCCTCTCAACCGGAAAGATCTATGAAATTGCGCGCGTGCTTGCACGCCTTCCGAAACCAACATCTTTGCCCGTCTCTGGCTGGGAGGTAGTTCTCGTGCGAGAAGTGCACCGTTCACTGTCCCGCATACGCGGGGATGCGGCGATCGACCCGAACCAGGTGGGCCTTGCACTTAAGTCCACGGGCGGTTACGCGGCGCTGCATGCGGCTGTCTCCTCGTGGGTCGACCGGATGCTCATCGCTCGCATCTTCGCGGCGGCCGAGCCGCGGGCGCGAGCCGGTAAGGGAGAAGCCGTCGCATGAGTACGATGGAGCGTCTGGCGCTTATTCCACGCGACGGATTTTTTTGCAAGGACGGCCGCGGGTGGCACTCGAGTGCCTCGGAACGCGGCCACGGAGTAGCGTGGCCTTGGCCCTCGACGGTCTTGGGCGCCCTGCGAACGATGTGGGGCAGGTCGCGCGAGACGGTCAGCGGACAACCCTTCGGGCCACGCGAGTGGAGAGCGCAGACTGAACAGGTCCGGCTCGAGAGCGCGATCGCGTTGCGTCGGCCGACCGGCACCGCATGGAGCGAATCGCAGCGCGTTTGGCCGGCGCCGCTCGACGGCATTTGGTTGGAAGGACGAAACGACATTCTATCGCTGCAACCGCAGCCGCCCATGCTTCGTACGCTTGGCCGCACCGACGACGAGGCGCGTGAAGCGATGTGGGTCGCGAGCCCTGAGGCGCAGGGTAAGCCGCGACCTACCCGACGATGGTGGAGCGATGAGCAATTCACGAACTGGCTCTCGGGACAAGCCGTCGAGGTGAACGATCGCGCTATCGAGATGTCGCGTCGCGTTCAGACGCATGTCGGAATCGGTCCGGAGACTTTCACTGCCGAGGAGGGCATCCTGTTTTCTCATGACGTCATAGAGACGCTCGAACACGAAGCAGAGTGGGCGTTGGGTGTGGAGGTTGCGTTTCCAGCCGAGTGGTCGTCGACGGTTGCGACCCTTGGATCAGATCGCCGGATGGCGGCGGTCGAGACGCTGACGCCTCGGATATTCGATCTGCCTGCGCGAGTGTTGGAAGCATTCCGTTCGGAGACCCGCGGATTGAGGCTGATCGTCACCACCCCGGCGTGCTTTACCGGCGGTTGGCTCTTCGAAGGCTTCGAGCGACGAGACCTCGAGTTCCGCGGCCGACTTGCGGCGATCGATGGCGAGCTCGTTCTTCGTGCTGCAATGGTTGCAAGACCCGCTGATATGTCAGGCTGGGATATGGCTGCGAACAACGGGGCCGGCGCGCCGAAACCGTCGACGCGCATGGTGCCTCCAGGTTCAGTCTACTTTTTCGAGCGCTGCGATGGGCGTCCGTTCGCAGAGGCCGAAGCGCGCGCTCTGTGGTTATCGGCGCACGGAACGCGCGACGGCGAAGGCTTCGGGCGCGTTGTTCCCGGCGTATGGAATCCGATGAGGGAAGTAAAGTGAAAACAACACCGTTTCTCGTGCATGCGCTTTCCCCGCTTCACGCCGGAATCGGGAGCGCCGAGGAGGTCATCGACTTGCCGATCGCGCGCATGAAGGCGACCGGTATCCCATTTGTTCCGGGCTCATCCATCAAGGGCGTGCTACGTGACCTGCGAAGAAGTCGATCCAACGGCAATAGCACAGAAGCCGTCTTTGGACCCTCTGCCGATCCCGCCGCTCTTGCCGGAGCCGCCGCTCATGCCGGAGCATTGGTCGTCGGTGATGCGCGGTTGCTCCTACTTCCCGTCCGGAGTTTTCTTGGGACTTTCGCTTGGGTGACGTCTCCGTTGCTCTTGTTTCTCGCGAATCGCGATTTTAATTCTGTGCTCCCTGTGCCGAAACCCAACGGTCGCGGCGCGCTGATTGGCGAGTCTAACGCGTGCCTTCGCGGTGACTGCATCTATCTCGAGGATCTCGACCTACCCGCGAAGGCGGATGTCGGAGTAGACTCGTGGGCCGCGGTACTCGCGCCGCGCGTATCGCCCGGCGAGGACATCTTCACAAAACGGTTGGTTGTCGTGGACGACGATACGATGACGTTTCTTTGCGAGACAGCTACGCAAGTTGATTCGCGTGTGCGCCTCGACGAAGAAACGCGAACCGTCGCGCGAGGGGCGCTCTGGCTTGAAGAGAGCCTCCCGCCGGAGACGGTGCTGCTGGGCCTACTCGGGGCGGACCGCAGCCGCAAGAACGGCGTAAATATGGGGCCGGAAGAGATACTTCGCTTTGCATTGCCCGCAGAAGAAGTGATCCAACTCGGCGGCCATGCGACAACGGGACGAGGACGTTGCCGGATTGTGCCTTGTTCGCTTGAGCCCACCTCCCATGGCTAGCGTACGCGACCCTGGAATTCTACGCGACCAAATGCGAGCGCTGCGCGCCTACGAGGCCGTCGGCAGCGTGCCGTCCGAAAAGCGGGCCGACTACAAGGGCGCGATAAATGACCTGGGCGCGAACATTATGCGCAGCGGGCTTTCCGCGGCGCTGGCTTCACTCGAACGAAAAAGAAAAGGCTGCGGTGGGATCATCTTGGAGCAGCTCGCGAAGGCAGGAATCCCGGGCCTTGAGAAAGCGACCCGCGACGACCTTCCCAAGTCGGTGCGCGTTCTCGACGCGGAAGCGTATATGCTTGCGACGCGTGAGCTTCTGAAATTTGCAGCTTGGCTGAAGCGCGCGGCACAAGCAACGATCGGGGAGGACTAAAGGTGCGCAGGGTTCTCACCGAGCTGGGCGTGCCGGAGCATCTTGGACTCGCGTACGATGCCTGGGCCCCGACCGGCGACGACGGAAAAGTCGCCGACGCCAAGTCGGCTGCATGGCTCGCCAAAGTTGCGCAACTTCGGATATCGGCAGACTACGCGCACGCGTTCAGGCGATGGAAGTCAAATTTTAGCGAAAAGGACGCGCGGATATTTGAACTCACGCTAGCCAGTAGGTTGCTGGTCGGCCATGGGAATCCCAGCGCGACCGATGTCGGTCTAACGCTACACCACACGTGGGGCGTGCCGATCATCCCGGGCTCCGCGTTGAAAGGCTTATGCGCACACTACGTCGACGCTGTTTACGGGCCGGGCGACCGGAGCTGTGCCCCATGGGAGCAGCCGGAGCTCGACCGTGTGCCATACCAAGGCGTGTCGTGGCACGGCCGGCGCATCCAGCGCGGCCCTGGCGCAATCTATCGTGCGCTGTTCGGCGCCCCCGACACAAAAGACGACGAGATGATGCGTTCACACGATTTTGATTCCGGAGCTGCAAGTGGGCTCGTCGCGTTCCAGGATGCCCTCTACGTCGCCGGCAGCGCTACGGACGACCGGCCATTCGCCTCCGACGTCCTGACCGTGCATCAGGAAACCTATTATCGCCACTTGGGCGCAACTTGGCCCAACGATTATGACGATCCTAACCCCGTCGCGTTCCTGACAGTACGCCCCGGCGTGAAGATGTTGTTCGCGATTTGCGGCGCGGCGGAGTGGACGGAACTTGCCGAACGATTGCTCAAAGAAGCACTCGGCGAGTGGGGTGTCGGCGGCAAGACGAGTAGTGGGTACGGTAGATTTGCCGAGCGTGCTGAGCTTGCAGCGGCAATTCCAACGGCCGCGCGGCGCTATGCAAGAGGAGACTGCATCAAGATCACGCCAGCCGCCGACCCATCGGGCAAGCCGGGGGTGAAGTATCGAGCCGACGACGGGCTCTCCGCGCACTTCGTCGCCGAGGCCCCTCCACCGGTGTCGATTGGGGAGATCCTGGAGGTCTGGGTCGCTAACGCGAGCGACGCGAGCTACACGGTCACCCTTCGACTACCGAAGAAAAAATCGAAGTGATGAAGGTGCCGATACTTGCCGAGCTCCCGCGGGAGCTCGTGAAGATTCAAAACCGATGGTGCGATCTCGACCGAAAGCACCAGGACGAGCTTTACGCAGCGGAGTTTGTAGGACCATTCGCACGGTTATTTGCGAAGCTGCCGTTATGCGGTGCGCCAGCCGAGATGCCGAAGCCCCGAGCGCTGATCAGCGTGCTCGGCCTGTCTTGGCAACCCGTCGCGCTGATGGCGGCGTGGTGTCAACCGAAAAGGCTGTTGGTTATCGGGACCGCAGATTCGCTCGAAGCGCAAGTCAGTGGCGAACATGTGCTCTCTCTGATCGCTCGCGTCGCCGGCTTGCTGGCCGCCCACGTTGAGCATCGAGACGTTCGCGATTTCGGCGAAGCCGGCATGTATCGTATCGCCCGGGACTTCGTTCGAGAGTTGAACCTACCGCCGCGCGAGGTTTTCATCGATCCCACCGGCGGCAAGAAGTCGATGTCCGCGTCGGCCGCGCTCGCGGGATTCATGCTCGGTACGCCATTGGTGTACGTCGACTACGGAGAATATCATGGCCCTAACCGCATCCCGGTCGCGGGGACCGAGTACCCGCGACTCCTTGCAAACCCGCTTGAGGTGTTCGGAGATCTAGCACTACGTGACGTCTTCGCGGCGTTCAATCGAAGCGATTTCCAAGAGGCAGAGCGCCTAGCGCAGCGGCTCGCCGATCGCCTTTACGAGCCGCGTGAGGCACAATGTCTGGAGCGGCTCGCGCGCGGTTACGCAGCCTGGGATAGGTTTGACTTCCAAGCGGCGCAGACAGCTCTCGCTGACGCCCGCGTTCTACTCGACCAGCATTCCGGGCAAGGCGGTTGGAGTTGGGCGCCCGCCGTCACGGAAGCGTTGAGTGAAAACCTGCTGGGGCTCGATTCGCTCGCAAAGATTGAGGCGAAGCCCAACCGCGTCATAGATGGCCTGCCACTGCTCGCATGGTATCTCTCGGCCGCTGAGCGGCTGCTCGCCGCTAAGAAGATCAGCCTAGCCGTCTTGTTGACGTACGCGGCAGTTGAACGGTACTCCGACCTGTGCCTGCTGGATGACTTCGGCCTGGACGACGAAAAGCCGAATTACAGCACGGTGAAGGTAAAACTCGACGAGCAGCGCGAGCGCTACGTTGCGGCCGGGAAGCAACTCTTCGGTGCCGGATACAAGTATCGTGACCCAGATGGCCCGCTGGGTTTTGCGGCCGGTGCCCAGCTATTGGCCGCGCTCAGCCCGATGAGGCTGGACGTCGGTGACCTAGGGACGCTGACGGGCTTGTCGGCAGCGCGCAACAAGTGTGAATACGAGCATGGCTTCCTGCCAAAAATTCCGAGTGACGAGGACGCCAAACGCTATCTTCGGAAGGCAAAGGACGTCATTGCGCGCGGATGCACAACGCCGGCTGATCTCCAGCGGCAGATCGATGCTTACTCATTTCCAAAACTGATAAGCTGACCTCGCCGAGTCGGTGAGCGTTCTTCGCGGAAGTTCCGTAATCTACAGGCCACGAAAACAAGTTCGAAAAACTTGTGCAGATCATGGCGATGCCCAGAGCCGAGCGTGTCTACGCGAGCGCTGACACTATGTCGGTGTGCGTGAAATCGTTGCCCTTGAAGAGTACCGGTTCATCTTTCCGCTTTGCCAACGCGTAGGTGAAGCAATCGCCGAAATTGAGATTTGCCCGCTGACCGCTGCCCTTCCCAAAGTCTCGGTAGGCGTCGCGCGCAAGGCGCGCTTCTGCCTCGGTGACCGGCTCAACGATGAGCGCCGCTTCACGCACAAGGTCGTCGAAGCGACGACTGGCAATTGGATCGCGACTTCCATCCACGACGACGGCGGCTTCGACGAAGTTCACTGCGGAGATGCGTCGCACGCGCGCGTTCGCGATCGCCTCGGCATATTCCGACGCGTCCGATTCGTCACGCAGGATTGCGATGAGCGCGGAGGTATCGACGATCATCGTGGCAGTCCACGCTCGTCGTAGAGCAGCTCGCCATGCTCCACTGAGCAGAACGGCTCCTTGAGATGTTCCGCGCATTCTCTTCCGATTTTCAGTAGGCGCGACGCGAGACCGCTTCCTCGTGCGCGTCGCACGTGATCCAGGCGTTCACGCATCGCCTCGGTCACGGCGGCAGTCATGCTTTCTCCGGTAAGCTCCGCCAGCTCGCGCGCAAGCCGGTGCGCCTCTTCACTCTTGATGTTTAGCCCCATGTTGCAACCTTTCTACCTTGCTACAACAACCATTATACCATATATATCCCGTCGACATTTCCCGTCGACGCAGATCCGCAGAACATCGCCTAACCGAGCAAGCCCTCATCCCTCGCCGATCCGACGACGGCCGAAAATGGCCGGTTTTCAAGTGGCCACAGCTGGCCGGTTACGAAGTGGCCACCGACGAGTGCGCAAGCAGCACAGACCTACGCTACCATTCGACAAGGATCGGATAGCGCGCGATCGTCGCATCGGGAGTTAGGAGTGTCAGCCCCGCGGCGATGCTCTGCGCGATCAGCAAGCGGTCAAATGGGTCTTTGTGAATCTCGGGAAGCCGCTCCGCCGCTAGGGCGGCGTCCTCGTCGAGCGGCAGAGGTAGAATGCCTCGGCGCTCGCGCTCGGCCCGAACATAGGTCGCCGCCGGCTCCGGCAACTTCAACCTGCCGAGGCGCATCTTGACGACGATTTCGTAGACCGAGATCGCGCTGAGAAATATCTCGTTCGCCGGATCTTCGATCAGCCGCGCGGCCCGCGCGCTGAGGCGCCGCGGCTCGACGCAAACCCACAAGAACGTCGCAGTGTCGAGCAAGCCCCTCACACTTCGCGGCCTTCCCAGCTTGCGAGCAACTCCTCCGGCAAAGGTTCGAAAAATGCGTCGGGAATCTCGTAGCCGGGGATCGCCGGGCCAAGTGGACGCTTCGTTTTGCGTCGCGCCGTGATGCAGCGCAATTCGGCCACGGGGACGTTACGCTCGCAAATCGTCACCATATCGCCTTTCCGTACCGCGCGCAAAAGGCGCGAAAGCTGAGCCTTCGCTTCGGCGATGTTGACCTTAATCATGATCAATTAATAGCACATATACATGACCACCGCAAGGTGGAGTCGACGAGCCCGCGTCGCCGCTGGCAGTTCATCCGCTAATTACCCGACCGACAGGCACCACGGACACGTGGCCTTGCAATTTGGAACCGATAATAGGAGAAGATGCAAGCCGAGGAAGCGCCCGAGCTGATCCCCGCGCGGATGGTGAACGAGTTTGTCTACTGTCCGCGGCTGTTTTGGCTCGAGTACGTCGAGCGCGAGTTCGAATCGTCGTACGACACCGTTGACGGCACCCGCGTACACCGGCGCGTAGACCGGCCGACCGGCGAGCTTCCCGACGAGATCACCGAGATGCGCGCCGCAGCGACCTCGGTCGAACTCACGTCGGAGCGGTTCGGCGTCGTCGTCAAGATCGATATGGTCCGGGCCGAGGACGAGTCCGTTGTCCCGATCGACTTCAAGCGAGGAAAGCGGCCGCCGATCCCGTCCGGCGTTTACGACCCGGAGCGCGTCCAGATCTGCATCGCAGCAATCCTGCTACGCGAGAACGGATTCCGGTGCGCCGTCGGGCGCATCTACTATGCAGGTTCGCGCGAGTACGTCGACGTCCCGATCGACGACGACCTCCTGGCGCTTACCGTGGCGGCTATCGACGGCGCGCGAACGATGAGGCAACGTGGTACGATACCGCCCCCGCTCGTCAACAGTCCGAAGTGCGGTCGCTGCTCGCTGCACGCGATCTGTCTGCCGGATGAAACGAATGCTCTGCGCGAAGCGGCGGGGCAGGCGGATATCCGCCCGTTTGCGGCTCCGAGCGACGACGACGTTCCGCTCTACGTGCTGGAACCGGGCGCGCGCCTGGGCCTTAGCGGCGAGGTGCTGCAAGTTCGCACGGATGCCGGCGTCATAGCCGAAATCCGGCTCATGGAGCTTGGCAGCATCTCACTCTTTGGAAACGTGCAGATCAGCTCGCAGGCCATGCGCGCCGTGTTGCAGCGCGACGTTCCCGTGTTCTATCTCAGCTACGGCGGCTGGCTCAACGGATACGCTCGGTCCGTCAACGATCACAGCCTCGACTTGCGGATCGTCCAGCACGAACTGGTCCGCGAGCCCGCTCGGGTGCTCGCACTGGCGCGCGCATTCGTACTTGGGAAGGTGAAGAACCAGCGCACCATGGTTCGGCGTTCGCTTGGCGACGCTGCAAAGGCCGAGCTACAAGCAATGTCGCTGCTCATGCACCGCATCGAGCGCGCCGTAGCAATTGAAACGCTACTCGGTCTCGAAGGCAACGCTGCGCAAAAGTACTTTGCCGCGTTCGGCGAGATGTTGAGTGTCGGTACCGGCTTCGAGATCACCGGCCGCAACCGGCGTCCGCCGACCGACCCGATCAACGCCATGCTTTCGTTTGGCTACGCGATGCTTGCGAAAGAGGCGCTCGCGGCAGTTATCGCCGTCGGCTTCGAGCCAGGTTTGGGGATATATCATAAGGCCCGGCCCGGCAGGCCGTCGCTCGCGCTCGACTTGATGGAAGAGTTTCGGCCGCTGATCGTCGACTCGACTGTGCTCACGCTGATCAACACCCACGAGATGACGTCGTCGCACTTCAATCGGCGCGGGAAAGCGGTCGTACTGACCGACTCCGGCCGGCGGCTTTTCATCGGCGCAATTGAGCGCCGGCTGCGGTCGAAGATCCATCACCCGACGTTCGGCTACGAGGTCACGTACCGGCGCGCTATGCAGGTACAGGCGCGCCTATTGGCACGCGCGATTCAGGGAGACATTCCGGTTTATCCGGGATTCTGCACGCGGTAACGCATGCTCCGAGCGTACATTTTGTCGTACGACATTTCCGATGCCAAGCGCCTGCGGGCGATGCACAAACTAGCGAAGGCCTACGGCCGGCCGCTGCAATATAGCGTGTTCGCCTGCCTGCTGCGTAGGGAGGATCGCGTGCGGCTCGCGTCGCGCGTCGAAGGCCTGATCGACGAGCGGCGCGATCGCGTGATCATCCTCGACATTGGGACCGTCGCCGATCGCGAGAGTTGGATTCCGGCCATGCAGGTGTTCGGGAGGCAGGAACTCACGAAGGAGCCAGCCGCCGTCATCGCTTAGCGGTGACACGTGACCCCTTCGAGCGCCGTGGTGGTGACGGCTCCCCGGGCAAGCGCTCGACCTCGGCGCAGCAAGGCAAAGCGCGACATTTTAGCACTTCTCTGCTGCCAGAGAGGCGGCTAGAGGGGGAGCGCTCGAAAAGCGCTCCGAAGATAGAGGCCTGACAACATCCGGGCGATTCCGCCATTACCGCGGCGACGTCGTCGCGGCCCCATTGAAGCCTTTCTGTAG
>JBOHTW010000122.1:0-1743 GCA_050733835.1 Vulcanimicrobiaceae bacterium
ACTCTTCGTTGCTGCCGCCTCCATAGACGTCGGCGGTATCGAAGAGCGTTACCCCGAGTTCGAGAGCGAGCTGCAAGGTGGCCAGAGATTCTTCGTCATTGCGACCGCCATAGTAGTCGGACATGCCGAGGCAGCCCAAACCCAGTCCTGAAACGATGGGTCCGCCCCTTCCGAGGACGCGCTGCGCTATCACCCTACGCCACGTGCCCACATGGCACCGACTTCGCGATCCAAAGTGCGCGAAATGCGAACTCGTTCACAACCCGGCGCCGGGGCGAGTGCGCCCCGATAGTTGGCGCTTCGCTCCGGAGTCTTCCTAGGTTCAGTTCGGCGGCCATTGCTTTCTGTGAATAGCACCCAGAAGATATCGCGAAAGGCAGCGCGGCTTCTGAGGGTTGCGTGCCCGCCGACTGGACGGCTGAAGCGACGTATTTGCTGCTTGTAAAGTATATTAGCCATCCCCGTCATTATATCTCCCGCCTGCGCGAGTTCGCGCCCAAGTCGCGTTCGTCGCCGAGTTTCCGGTCAAGCCTCGGCGCCGCCTATCGACACCGCTGTGAGCCTTCATCCCGAGGTACCACTCGTTGCCCTTCATGGTCTGATGCATCTCGGGGGTCGCGCGTGCCCGATTGGTTCTTGGTCGAGCTGGGTGAGTGAATGATGGTCGCATCGACGATGGTTCCGGTGCTCACTTTGATTCCGGAATCGGCCAGGTGGGCGTTGATCTCGCGCAGGATCGCCGGCCCGAGGTTGCGGCGCTCGAGCAGAGGTCGAAATTTGCACCAAAAACAAGGGGGCCCCGACTCGAACAAAAGCTGACGCAGAAAGAACTCGCGGATCTGCTCGGTGTGCCCCAGTCGCGCGGGCGAGAGTGCGGGTCTCCGGCCAAGGCGTTCGCCGCGTCGCTCGGCGGCAGCGACGCCCGCGACGGTACGTTCGCGCAGGACGTCGCGTTCGAACTGCGCCACGGCGCCGAGCACGGCGTACAGCATTCGTCCCGCGGCGGTCCCCGTGTCGATGTGATCCATGAGAGAGCGCAGCGCGACGTCGCGCTCGCGTAACATTTCGGCAATATCGAGTAGGCCGCGCAGCGACCGGCCGAGCCGATCGAGCCGCCAGACGACCAGGGTGTCGCCGGCGCGGACATCTGCGATTGCGCGGTCGAACCCGCGGCGCGATCGCGACGCACCCGAAGCCGAATCTTCGTGGATGGCGACGCAACCGGACGTGCGGAGCGCGTCGAGTTGCAGCGCCGTCGTCTGTTCGTCCGTCGAGACGCGTGCGTAACCGACCAGGCGGGGTAAGCCCGCGATGACCTGGGGAGTCGTCCGGCACGGCCAAACGCGCCCCTGGGGGCTTTCTTTGTGGTCGTTTTCGCCCGGCTCGGCGTCGAGGTGGCCTTTGCGGCGATCGTCGACGCGAGGACCACGGAGGCGCCGTAACGGTCCCTAAGAGACGCGAGCCGATCGTCGCCGGCCGCTTGATCCGCGAGGAGACTCGTCGAGTGGAATCCCCGCCTTACGTTTCGGGACTGATTTTCGGGACACGCGGAGCCGCTCCGCGCCTAGGTCTCCGAATCATCCCGAAAAGGGTCGACGCTGTTGAACAAGCGGATCCGTGGGTTGAAGGCTGCGGGGAAACGTCGTTCGGGCACGTCTGCGCGAGCGGCTTGCTTACGCGCGTCTACGCCGGCTCAGGGGCCGGCGCATCGAGGAAGCGGATTAAGCGTCGAATGTTTTGTAC
>JBOHTW010000123.1:0-1799 GCA_050733835.1 Vulcanimicrobiaceae bacterium
TGTCCGGGCTACCGCCGGCCGGACCGGCGATTCCCGTTGTCGCGATCGCGATGTCGGCGCCGAGCCGTTGGCGGGCACCGCGAGCCATCGCCAGCGCGGTGGCCTCGCTGACCGCGCCGTGTTCGCGTAAAACGCCGGGTGGTACGTCGAGCAGTTCGAGCTTAAGCCGGTTATCGTAAGCAACGACACCGCCGCGGAACGCGAGCGAAGCTCCCGGCACGCGGACGATCGCGTCGGCGATCCCGCCGCCGGTGACCGATTCGGCGGTCGCGAGCCACAGCCCGCGCGCACCGGCCGCCCGCACGATCGCGCCCTCGAGCGTCTCCTCGTCAACGCCGAAGATGCCGGCGCCGATGCGCCCGCGTAGCTCGCGTTCAAGCGGCGCGATCAACGCCTCGGCTGCGTCGCGATCGGCAGCCTTGACCATGATCTTCACGTCGACCCGGCCTTTGTGCGCGAGCATCGCGAGCTTCGGATTTTCGAGCGTCCGAAACAGATCCTCGATACGCCGGTCAAGTTCGGACTCGGAGATTCCGACCGTGTGCAAGGTACGCGTGTAGATCGCACCGCGCAAGGTGAACCGCGCCGTCAGCCAAGGCAGCAGTCGCTCGGCTAGCATCGGCTTCATCTCGCTCGGAACGCCGGGCATGCAGGCGATGAACTTGCCGTCAGCCCGCAGCGCGATGAAGCCGGGTGCGGTGCCGTGCGGGTTGTCGAGCACGATGCAGCCGCGGGGCAGATAGGCTTGCCGGCGATTGTTGTCGCTCATCGGTCGCCCGAACGCACGGAACCGCGCTTCGACGGCGCGTAACGACGGCTCGTGCAGTTGGAGCTCGACGCCGACCGCTTGGGCGACCGCCTCTTTGGTGAGATCGTCGACGGTCGGACCGAGGCCGCCGGTCGCGATGACGCCGTCGGCGCGTTCGAGCGCGAGCCGCAACATCGCCGCTAACCGTTCGGCGTTATCGCCGACGGAGTGCTTTGCGTAAACGTCGATCCCACTGTCGGCCAACACATGCGCGATGTGCACGGAGTTCGTATCGACGAGCTGGCCGAGCAAAATCTCGGTCCCAATGGTAACGATCTCAACGCTAGCCATAGCGAATGCCCAACCTAGGCATCCGGCCCGGGCTCTTGTACGCGCTGTGGACCGAGCTCGCGCAGTTCGTCCGTGAACCACGCGGGGTAGCGGACGGCAACGTCGGCTTCGAAACCGTCGGCGGCGCGCAGCATCGCCGCTCGCCGATCGGCCGATTCGGTCAACCGGCCGCGGTTGCGTTCGCGCTGGGCCGACAGGCACGCGATGAACCGCTCGAAGGTCGTATCCAGCGCGTGCTGGAGCGCAGCGCGTAAGATGCCGCCGACCCGCGGCGAGACGCCACCGGTCGAGATCGCAATCCGGACCGGACCGGACTTGACGACCGCTTGCATCGCGACGAACCCGTAGCGCGGCTGATCGATCGCACACAGCAAAAACCGGTGCTCGTCCGCAAGCCGCCGCAACCTATTTGAGAGCGTCTCATCTTGCGGCGATGAGATCACGAAGAACGCGTCGCGAACGTCGTCGTCGTGCAGTGTCGTCGCATCCTTGATCCAGCGCACGTCGGCGCCAACCTCGCGCAACGCTTCCTCCTTCTCGATCGCCTCCCGGTCGTCGCCGACGACAACGCAACGCCGTCCGCGCAGGTTGAGCCCAACCGGGAAAAACACGAACGGGTATTCGGTTACGTCACGCACGCGTCAGGAGTCCGCCCACATAATCGGAACTTCGTAGCGCGCCAATTGACGGTCGACGGTCA
>JBOHTW010000124.1:0-1545 GCA_050733835.1 Vulcanimicrobiaceae bacterium
TCCCCGAGAGTCTTTCGATCGACGTGACGAATCTGGGCCTGCGCGATCACATCGTCGCGCGCGAGGTTCCGCTTCCGGCCGGCTTCAAGCTCGTCACCGCTCCCGAGACGATGATCGTCGCGATCGAGCCGTCGCGCACGGCCGGTGAAACCGAAGCCGCCGCCGCACCGGCCGCGACCGACGTTCCAACCGTTGCCGAAACCGCCGGGGAGAACCCAACGTAAGATTCGGTCGGCTCAACCCGCAACCAAGAACGTCCATTCATTTGGTTGCGGGGCTTGGAAACCCGGGAACGCGGTACGAGCGCACGCGGCACAACGCGGGCTTCATGGTCGTCGACGCGTTGGCGCGCAAGCGCGGCATCGACGATTGGCGTACCAAAGATAGTGCGTTGCAGGCGTTTGATCGAGGCCGCGAGCTGCTGCTCGTCAAGCCCCAAACATTCATGAACGACAGCGGCACGCCGCTCCGGCGGATCGCCGGTTGGCACAAGATTACTCCGCAAGCCGTGCTGGTCGTCAGCGATGACCTCGACCTTCCGTTCGGGCGCCTGCGCATGCGGGCGTCGGGCGGGCACGGAGGCCACAACGGGCTCCGGTCGATCGTCGAAGTTTTCGGTGAAGATTTCCCGCGCCTGCGCATCGGGATCGGTCGCGGCGGCGAGGCGATCGACCACGTGCTCGCCCCGTTCGACGAGGAGGAGTTCGCGGCGCTCGACCGGGTCGTCGACGCCGCCGTCGCCGGCATCGAGCAGTGGTTAGCGGCCGGCCCGGTCGCCGCCATGCAGCTTCTCAACGGATGGCGCCTCGACGGCGAAGGGCAAACCGGCGTGAATGCCGATAACGTTGAGTAATCACGGTCCCGACCAACGGAGGATGCGGCCGTGCAAGAGTTTTCGGGCAGAACCTTCGTCATGCGCGTCGACGGCCACGAGCCGTTCGAATCGCGCGCGACCTTCGCCGACGATCTGGCGTTCTTAGCCCAGCACGGCGTCCGCCCGATCTTGGTCGCGCCGACGGCCGACGCGGCGCGCTCGTTCGTGCGGCTGCTCAATCGACGCGCCGGGTTCGCCGTCGGTTTGTCGGGCGCCGACGCCGCGTTCTTGCCGGCCGCCGGCACCGAACGCGTCGGCACCGTCGACCCGCGCATCCTCGCGACGCTCGTCGATGCCGGCTACGTGCCGGTGATCGAACCAACCGCGCTCGATCTGCGCGGCGACGAGATCGATATGAACGCCGACGCGGTAACGACCGCGGTTGCCGTCGCGACCGGCGCAGCCCGGGTGATCTTTTTCCATCGCGCCGGCGGCGTCATCGATCCCACGTCGGAAGCGTTAATCGCGGAGCTGACGCCGAGCGAAGCGCTCGATCTCGCCGACCGGCCCGAGTTCGACTCCGCGCTACGGGGAGCGATGCGGGCCGCCGCGCAAGGGGTCCGCGCCGGCGTTCCGGCCGCGCAGATCATCGACGGCCGCGTTCATCACGCAACCATCGTCGAGCTGTTGACGATGCACCATCTCGGGACGCAAGTCACCGGCGGCGTCGT
>JBOHTW010000125.1:0-2557 GCA_050733835.1 Vulcanimicrobiaceae bacterium
CTCAAACGAACCGGGTTGACGGTTGTGACGACGTCGATGGTGACGGTCGGGTTCGCGATCGCGTTTGCGACCGAACTCTTCGTCGAGCTTAACGGCGGGTGATTTAGCCGTAAATCGGCTAGCGTGACGATCCTGCAAGCGTCACCGGAATCGCGATCGACTTGTATTGTCCGCTCGCTGCCAATGCGGTGAGCGTCAGCGAGAAGGCTCCGCCCGACGGTGCGCTGATCGGCGCGAACGCGAAACCAGCGTGCCACTTGCCCGGGCCAACCGACCCGAGCGAAACGGAGTTGGGACCATAAGTCAGCGTCAGATTCGCGACGTTGGTCGATGTGGTCGCGCTGATCTGCACGAATTGCCCCGCCACGATCGTCGTCGGAGCGAGCGTCGCATAGAATATCTGCACGGGATCGCTCGGCGCCGCGGCGTTGTTCGCGGGAACCTGACCGAAGACAAACGTCGAGCCCGGCGCGATCGCCGCGTTCGAGGGTTGCGGCGGCGGAGCGGACGCCGCGCTCGTTGTCGCTCGTGTATTGGGACCTTGCGGCGCTCCGGCCGGCGGTGGGGCGGCGGACGGCGGCGAGGGTCGCGGCGACGGACGTTGCGCACCGGGCGGAAGCGTCGGCAGTGCCTGCGGCGTGGGCGCCGATAGCAGCGGTTGCGGTGCGGGAATCGGCGGCAGCCCGTTCTCGAACGCGGCGCCGGACTCGCCATCGGTCAATACGTGCGGCGTCACCGCGATGACCAGCTCGTTGCGCGTCGTGTTGACTTGAGCGTTACGGAAAGCGCGCCCGACCAGCGGAAGATCCCCCAAGAGCGGAATCTTGTTGTCGGTGCGCTGCGTACTCTCTTGGATCAGCCCACCGATGACCAACGTCTGATTACTTTGCAGCCGCACCGTCGTTTGCGTGTCCCGGGTGGCGATCTGCGGCACGCCGTTCACGATGCCCGACAGGCTGTTCACCACCGGATGCAACGCAACGGTGACCTCGCCGTCGGGCATCACCAGCGGCGTGATGTCCAGCGTAACGCCCGTTTGGAACGTCTGGAGCTGGGTCGTCGCGACCGTCCCGGATCCGCCGCCCGCCGTCGTCAATATCCCAATCGTATCGCCGGCGCGGATGGTCGCCGTATGTCCCGAGAGCGTCGATATCCGCGGGTTGGCCAGCACCCGCGCGGTTCCGTTCTGGATCTGCAAGTTGAGCTGCGCACCCAGCGAGAGCGGCGTGCGCGTGATCGGTTGTAGGCCGATGACTCGCGGCGTCGTCCCGCTCGAGTTGGGCGGCGGCTGCAATTCCGAGAACGTCGTGCTGATGACCGGCGTGCCGAGCAGCAGGCCAAGATTGCGCGCAACGGACTCGTCGATCTCCAGCACCTCGGTGTCGAGCACCACCAATGGCGCGGGCACGTCGATCTTGGCCAGGACCTGCTTGGCGATGCGCACGTTGTACGGATCGCCGATGAGCGCAAGCTGCCCAAGCGTGCCCAAGCTGACGGCCTTCACGCCGGGTACCAGTTGCTGTAGCGTCTGCACGATGGTGTCGACACCGCTTCCCGTACCCGAGCCGGCGGTGCCGTTGGTGCCTTGCGTCGGAATCTCCGAGCGCAGGCTGACGACCTCAACGTCGCTTCCGCCCCCGGCCACTCCGGATGCGCCGTTCGCCGCCGCGCCGCTTTGCGCGGAAGGGTTCGGGTTGTCGAGTTGGCCGATCGCGTCGCCGATGCGTTGCTGATCGGCGACCAGCGCCGTGACCGACAGCGCGTTGAGCTGCTTGTCGGTCGTCACATGGGCGCTGGGAAACGAACGCGCGATCAGGTCACCGACCGAAGCCGCGTCGAGCGTGTGGATCCGATAGATGTGCGTCGTGCGCGCGCCGGGGAGCGGGACATCAAGCTGCGCGACCAGCGCTTTGGCTTTGGCAATGTCGTCCGGCAAGCCGCTCAGAACGACGACCGATCCCGAAACGGAGACGCGGACGTGTGGCGATTGTCCCGCAACCGCGCGTGCGACATCGCCCGGATGCGCTTGCATGACCGTAACCGTCGCCGTATCGCCCGGCGTCGCTTGCGCGACCGGCGGCGGTGCCTCGAGCGCAGCGACCAGCGCTTTGATCTGCGCCATGTCTTGGGGCGTCGCGCGCACGAGCAACGACTTGGCGGCGGCAGCGCTGAACTGAGCGTTCGGGAACAGCGTACGGAGGCGTATCGCCGTCGTCGACGCTTGCAGGTTGGTTAGCGGGAGGACCTCGGCGGTCGGCGCGACCGGGTTGCGCACGTCGATGCCTTGCAGCACTGCGCGCATCGCCTGCACGTCGTCGGGCGGAGCGACAACGACCAGCGCGTTCGCGTTGCGATCGACCGAAATCTTCGCGCGTGGATATAACTGCTGCAACGTGTGCGCCGCGCGAGCGACCGGGATCACTGAGACTGACAGCACCGTCGGTTGTGACGGCGGCGGGGTCGCGCCGATAGAAGTTCCCATCAGCGCAAACGCCAAGCACACCCTCTGCAACACGAGGGTCGGCCGGAAGCAGAACAACGACCTGCGTCTCAAAAG
>JBOHTW010000126.1:0-2603 GCA_050733835.1 Vulcanimicrobiaceae bacterium
ACCCCGGCGTCGGGCACGTTGACCGCCGGCGCGGCGACCGGCGCCGGCGGCCCCGGTGCGCGGCGCACTAAATCGTAGGTGGTCTCGCCGAACCGCATGGTCAGCGCGTCCAAATCGTGCTGGCGCATCACCTCGAGCAGGGCCGCGATCCGGGCCGCATCGTCGCTCATACCGGCGCCACCGCGCGAACGGCGCGATCGAGTTCGCCATAGGCCGCCAGGATCGTCGCCGCGGCGGCCGTCCGATCGCCGGCGAGCGCGACTCGCGCTTGCTCGCGCGTTTCGAGATCGCGCAAGGTCGCTTCGCCGGCGGCCAGTTCGTCGTCGCCGACGATCAGCGCGGCCCGCGCGCGAACCCGGTCCGCGCGCTTGAGCATCGTCGCCAGCTTCGCCTCGCCGTAATCGATCGTAACCGGAACGTCGCCGGCGGTCCGGCGCAGCGCCGCGACCAACGGGACGACGGCGCGGCGGGCGGCTTCCCCAAGCGCGATGACCGCAATGCCGGCGCTGGGTTCGTCGGCGAGCCGGCCGCGGTTTGCCAGCGCCAGCAAGAAGCGTTCCAAACCCAGGCCAAAACCGACGGCCGGCGTCGGCGGTCCACCCAGCGACGCAACCAGATCGTCGTAGCGGCCCCCACCGCAGACCGTCGACTGCGCGCCGAGCGACGTCGCGATGAACTCGAAAACGGTGCGCGTGTAGTAATCGAAGCCGCGCGCGATCTGCGGGTCGATCAGGTATGGAATACCGATCGCGTCGAGTAGCCCGCGAACGCCGGCAAAGTGGCCGGCGCACGGCCCGCAGAGCGCGTCGATGAAGCGCGGCGCGGTGGCGACGAACTCGGCATCCTCGGGCGCTTTGCTGTCGAGGATCCGCAGCGGGTTGCGTTCGAGCCGGCGCTGCGAGTCGGCCGAGAGCTGTTCGCGATGCGGCCGGAAGTGCGCGAGCAGCGCGTCACGGTAGGCCGGCCGGCACCGCTCGTCGCCGAGCGAGTTCAGGTGCAGCACCACGTCGTCGAACGCATACGCCCGGAGCAGTTCGGCAGCGATCTGGATCACCTCGACGTCGGCCTCGGGGCCGGTGACTCCGAAAAATTCGGTTCCGAACTGATTGGCTTGCCGATAGCGGCCCGCTTGCGGCCGCTCGTAGCGGAAGAACGGGCCGACGTAGTAGAGCCGTTGCGCGCCGTGTGTCAGCAGGTTGTGCTCCAAGACCGCGCGGACGACCGGCGCCGTCCACTCCGGACGCAACGTCATGCTGCGGCCGCCCTTATCGGTAAACGTGTACATCTCTTTTTCGACGACATCGGTCGTCTCGCCGACGCCGCGCACGAACAGCTCGGTTGCCTCGAACATCGGCGTGCGGATCTCGCCGTAGCCGAATCGCCGGGCGATCGAATGGATGCGGCGTTCGAGCGTCTGCCAGCGCGCGCTCTCGGGCGGCACGATATCCTGCGTGCCGCGCGGGGCCGAAATCTTGGTCATCGCCCGCTCTCTTCGCCGGAGCGCCACCCGAACGCCTCGAACCGCGGCAGATGGCGTTTTTCGACGGTTTCAGCTCCCACACGATCGATGCCGGTGAGGTCCGAATCCACGCGCGCGTCGGCGGCAGCGGGCCGCCGCTGCTGTTGCTGCACGGCTACCCGCAGACGCACGTCTGCTGGCACGCCGTTGCGCCGCTTCTGGCCCGGCGGTTCACGGTCGTCTGCCCCGACCTGCGCGGGTACGGGCAGAGTTCGAAGCCGCCCGGCGATTCGGCGCACGAGCGCTACAGCAAGCGCGCGATGGCGCGCGACAACATGGCGCTGATGCAGGCCATCGGGTTCGAACAATTCGCGGTCGCCGGGCACGATCGCGGCGGGCGGGTGGCGTACCGGCTTGCACTCGACCAGCCGGCAGCGGTCACCAAACTGGCGGTGCTCGACATCGTGCCGACGATCGACACGTTCGACCGGCTCGACCGGCACAGCGGAGTCGGGACCTATCACTGGTTCTTCCTCGCACAACCCGTCGGCTTTCCCGAACGGCTGATCGGCGCCGACCCGGCGTTCTTCCTCGAACACACGTTGCAGAGTTGGTGTGGTACGCCCGGCGCGTTCACACCGGAAGCAATGGCTGCGTACCGGGTCGCGTTCGGCGATCCCGCGAGCATCCACGCGACCTGCGAGGATTACCGCGCCGGCGCGACGTTCGACAGCGAACTCGACGCGGCCGACCGCCGAGCGCTGACGATCGGCTGTCCGGTCCTCGTGCTGTGGGGCGAGCGTCCCGGGCTGCGCCGCAAGCCGTGGGATATGCTCGGAATCTGGCGCACCTGGGCGAGCGACGTCCGCGGTCACGCGCTCGACTGCGGTCACTTTCTGCCCGAAGAGCGGCCGGCCGAGACCGCCGCCGCACTCGAACGGTTCTTTGCATGACGAACGCGCTTGGCGGCGTCCGCGTCCTGGCGTTCGACGTCTTCGGCACCGTCGTCGACTGGCGCGGCAGCCTGATCGCCATGATGGGCGCATTCGGCACCGAGCACGGCGTCGACGCCGATTGGACCGGCTTGGCCGACGCCTGGCGCGGCGCCTATTTACCGTCGATGAATCGCGTTCGAACCGGCGCG
>JBOHTW010000127.1:0-8164 GCA_050733835.1 Vulcanimicrobiaceae bacterium
TCGTCAGCGCCGCGGTCGGCGGCATCGTGCTCGGCTACGAGATGGCCCGCCAACTCGGCACCAAAGCGGTCTTCGTCGAGAAAGCGAACGGTGAACCCAAGCTGCGGCGCGGCTTCGTGTTGCAGCCGGGCGATCGCGCGCTCATCGTCGAGGATGTCGTCACGACGGGCGGCTCGATTCGCGAAGTGATGGATGTCGTGCGCGCGCGCGGGGCGGCGGTCGTCGCGCTCGCGATCGTCGTGCGGCGGAGCCCGGTCGATTTCGGCGTTCCGACGATCGCGCTGCTCGACTATCCGGTCGACTCGTGGGACGCCGAACGCTGTCCACTCTGCGCGCGCGGCGTAGCGATCGACGAACCCGGGTCGCGTTTTTCCGGCTCGCGCTGACCGCGTGGCCGGCGTAGCCCTCGCGACGGCGCATAAATCGAGGGCGCTGGCGGTCGATGCAGGCTTTATAACGGGGACGTGGCTCGTGAGCCGCGCGCTCGTGCTGGTCGGAATGTTTGCGATCGCGCCACACCTGCCGGTTGCGACGGGCGCCGCAGCCGATCTGCACGGCTGGGCCCGGCTCGTCCATTGGGACGGAACCTGGTACCGCTCGATCGCGTCCAACGGGTACGAGTTTCGGCCCGATGGCGGACACCATTCGGTGGCGTTCTTTCCCGTTTATCCGGTCGCGGTCGCTACGCTCATGCGGGTGGGACTGCCGTTCGACGTCGCCGGCACGCTGATCGCGAATGTCGCTTTCATCGGCCTGCTGTTCGTCGCATTCGGGTGGGTCCGCGAACGGCAAGGCACGGACGTCGCCCGTTGGACGGTCGCAACGTTGTGCTTCTTGCCGGATTCGCTGTTTTGCTCGGTCGCCTACTCGGAGGCGCCGTTTCTCCTTTTTTCGGCGTTGGCGTTGCGCGACTTCGAGCGCCGCAATTACGCGTCGGCGGCCCTGTGGACGGCGCTCGCGTCGGGAACGCGCGTCACCGGTGCCGGGTTGCTGCTCGCATTCGTCGGCGCCGCAATCGTGCAGCGGCGCGGGATCGGCGCTTATGCGGTCGGCGGCGCGGCGCTAGCCGGACCGTTGGGCTTCGGGCTGTACTGTTGGTCGAGGTTTGGCGATCCGCTCGCGTACGCTCACGTTGAGAGCGATTGGCGTCAAGGGCTGGGGTTTAAGCCGGTGGCCTGGTTCTGGCTGTTGGTCTCGGGCTTCAACGGCGGTCGCTGGCCGGTGCAACTGGTCGCTGCCGGCGCGGCGTGGTGGATTTGGGTGAAGCGCCGGTCATTAGATTTCTGGCTGGGCGCCGTGTTCGTCGCATGCGTCGCCGTCGCCGCGTGGGAGATCGAGGGCGACGTTGGCTCGGTGCTCTTGCTGGTGATCGTCGGCGGCTGCTTGCTGATCCGGTATCGCGCGCAATTGGGGGTTGCGGCGTTTATTTTCGGCGTCACGTGCCTTGGCTTGATCGTTCTCGGCGGCGCGCCGGTATCGGTCGCCCGGTATGCCTACGGAGCGATCCCACTTGTCGTTGCACTCGCCACGCTGTTCGCGCGGCGGCCGGCGTTCGGCGTCGCGTTGCTTGCCGTCGGTGCCGTCGAACTCGTCAATGCGGCGGCGTCGTTCGCCGACTGGCGCTGGGTTGGCTAACCCGCAACGCGCCGCGCATCTTCGCGGTCGTGGTAGGCGCGTGCGATGTCGTGGGTGGTGCGAACCGCGACGAGCGCCCAATTCAGCGCAAGCAGCCCGAGTAACGCAACTCCAACGACGAGAAAGATTGCGGCGTGCGTTGCGGTTTCGAGCGCGTAGGTTCCGGCGGTCAGCACGCCGACCGGGAACGTGAACGACCACCAGCTCAAGTTGAACGGCAGGCGCCGGCGCGCGGCGCGGATCGTGACGGTGATTGCGATCGCGAGCCAGTACATGCCGAACCCCCAGACCGGCAGCCCGTAGAACAATCCGGCGGCGTGGAGTTCCTGACCCCATTGCGGCCAGACACCGCGCGAGGCTTCGCCAAGGGCGATGATTCCGGCGATCGATTGGCCGATCGGTCCGATCACTATCCAGAGCGTCGGCAGCACCGAAGCATCGGGGACGCTGTGATACGTCAGCCGGGTGTAATACATCACGATGACGATCGCCGCCAAGATGATGCCCGCGCCCCACATTGCATACGCGCCGGCGAGAATCGTCGGCTGCCAACCGGCCGGCCAAGTCGGCACGAGCCAGGCGCTCGGCACCGAGGCGACGATCGCCGGGACGACCGGCAACAACCAACTGCCGTCGGTGTCTTCGCGCGAGACGGTGAGTCGCGTGAACATCAAATACGGAACGCCGACGACCGAGAGCAGGCTCCCGGCAACGCCGACGATCCACAGCACCTGGGCGATCGCGATGCTCGCAGTCGCTCCAATCACCGCCGGTCCGACGGCGAAAAAGCCCGCGGCGACCGTGAGAAATCCCATCGGGGGCGCGCCCCACGCCTGGGCCTCATCGGGATTGTGAAAGGTCGCCGCCAGCCGCGCTGGGTGCCGGATGGCCTGCGCGACCAACAGCACGGCGAGGCCGACCAATAAGCCAGTCGAGAGCGCGAGCAGGGCGATGGCAGCCAGTTCGAGCGGCCGCGGGCGGATCGGCGAGATGCCTGCGCACAGGGCAAGGATCCCGGTCCCCATCACGCTGGTGAACCAGCCCGGCCGCACGCTCGAAACGGCCTGCGAAATAATCCCCGGAGCCCCGGTCATCACACTCACGATACCGCCCGGCGCGCGAGAAGTCGAGCGCCCTCCGCAAGGCGAAGAGACCGGTATGTCCCCGTTCGATCGACTCGCGCGCAAAACCGTCGGCGCATTCGCCCCCTACAAGCCCGGCACGTCGGTCGCCGAGGTCCAGCGCCGCTACGGCTTCACTCATCCCGTCAAACTCTCACAGAACGAAAATCCGCTCGGCACGTCGCCGCGCGCGCTCGAGGCGTTGCATCGGATCGACCGGCTCTCCGACTACGACGAGGACGATCATGCCGCGCTCCGCGCGCGTCTCGGCCGGCCGTACGGGCTGGCACCCGATCGCGTGATCCTCGGGCACGGCTCGAACGAATTGATTGCGCTGGCGTACACGGCGTTCGTCGACCCGGGCGACGAAGTCGTCATGGCGAAGCCGAGCTTCGGGCTGTTCCGCAAAGACGCCGACATCGCCGGTGCGCATGCGATCGAGATCCCGCTTGCGGACGGCGTCCACGATCTCGATGCGATGCTGAACGCCGTGACCATTCGCACCAAACTCGTGTTTGTCTGCGATCCGAACAATCCGACCGGGACCCGCGTCGAGCGGGCCGCCTTCGTGCGGTTCGCCTCGATCTTGCCCGAACGCGTGTTGCTCGTGATCGATCAGGCGTATCGCGAGTTCATGGACGACGCGGGAACCGACGGCGTTACGGTGCTCGCCGAGCGGCCGACGACCCTGGTCTTACGGACCTGCTCAAAGGTCTACGGCCTCGCGTCGGTCCGTTTCGGCTACGGCTACGCGGCGCCCGAACTCATCGCGATGCTCAATCGTGTCCGCGTCCCGTTCAATGTCGCGCGACCGGCGGCCCAGGCCGTCTTGGCGGCGCTCGACGACGACGCGTTCATTGCCCGCAGCCGCGAGAACAACGAGCGCGGCAAGGCATTTCTGACGCGGGAGTTCGCGCGGCTGGGCCTCGGTTCGTATCCGAGTTCGGCGAACTTCGTGGCCGTCGAGGTTCCGGTCGCCGCCGATGTTGCGTACGAAGCTCTCATGCAGCGCGGCGTCATCGTGCGCTCGGGCGACGGCCTGCACTTGCCACGACATTTGCGCGTATCGATTGGGCTGCCTGAGGAAAATCAGGCGTTCGTCGCCGCGCTAGAAGAGTTGCTACCGCAGTGGAACGCGCTCGGCGCAGCTTGAACGCCGCGCCGGTGGTTCGGCACGGCGATGCGCACGACCATGAATTCGTCCGTGGTCTCGGCCGCCGGACGGTCCACCAGAGCGTCTCGGCGCTGCGACCCGCCGATGCGTCGCCCGTTCGTGCGAGCTACGACCGCCTGCTCGAGTTCGCGTTCGCCCAGTCGCATGTGCTGTTGGTCGCCGATTTCGCCGATGAACCCGCCGGCTTTCTGTTGCTGCTCGACGCGCTACCGGACGAAGTGACGAGCCTCACGCAAGGGTTCGTCGCCTACATGGCGGTTGAACCGCAGGTGCAACGCCACGGCGTCGGCGCGGCCCTGCTGGAAGCGGCCGAGACGTTGGCACGCGCGCGCGGGCTGCCGCATCTGGCCTTGATGGTGACCGACGACAACGTCGCCGCCCGCGAGCTGTACGCGCAAGCCGGCTACGTGACCGAACGGCGGCTGTTGTGCAAGGCTTTGTGATCGATCCCGGCGCGCGACGCCGGATATTCATCTCGACGATCTTGGTGGTCTCGGCGTTGGTTGCGATCTGGTTCGCATCGTTGATTCCGCACACGATCGCGATCTTCGTCCTGGGCGCGTTCATTGCACTGAGCGTTCGACCGGTGGTCGTCTGGCTCGAGCGGTATATGCAGCGCGCGCTCGCGCTCGCGATCGTCTACGCCGGGTTGGTCGGGGCGATCGTGGTGCTGGCGCTGCTGATCATTCCGGCGGTGCTCGCCCAAGTCCAAGCGCTAGCGGTTCACTCGCCGCAATACTTCAGCGCGATGCGCGAGTTCGTGAACCGGTTTGAGGTCACGCTGCGCGCCCATTTCGGCAAAGCGTATCTGCCGGCCGGGTACGGCGACCTCCAAGATTACCTTACGGCCCGGCTCTCGGCGGTCGTCAGCGATACACTGACCTCGATTCCCGAGCTGCTGTATCAGACCGTCACCGGCGGGATCGTCGTCATCAGCGGCCTCGTCCTGTCGGCGTTCTTTCTGCTGCGCGCCGACAAGATGAGCCAGCAGTTTTACGCGCTCTTTCCCGCCCGGCGGCGGGCGTCGGCGCGGGCGCTGGCGGCCGACGTCTCGCACATTTTTGGCGGATTCGTCGCCGGCCAAACGCTCTTGTGCTTCATCGTCGGCGTCTCGATCTACGTTGTGACGGTCCTGCTCCACTTCCACTTCGCGTTGCTGTTGGGTCTGGTCAGCGGGGTCGCCTACGCCGTACCGTTTGTCGGCATGCTGGTCGCGCAATTGGTTGCGGTCGTTCTCGCGGCCCCGCAAGGCGGGGCGATGATCGTTTGGGTGTCGATCTTCGTCTTCGTCATCGCGCGAATCGCCGACACCTTGCTCGCGCCCAAAGTGCTGTCGGAATCGGTCGGCGTCTCGCCGATCGTCGTCATGTTCGCGGTGTTCGCCGGCGGCGAACTCTTCGGCATTCCGGGACTGCTGCTCGGCATTCCGGCCGCCGCACTCGCCAAAGCCGTTTGGAACTGCTTTCGCGTGCCGGCGCCGGCGCCGTCGGCACCGGCCGCCGAACCGGGACGGACCGGTCTTACGCCCGGTCCATCCGTTCCGGAGCCGAGACCCCGAGAAGCCTGAGCGCGCTCGCGAGCACCGTCTTGGTTGCGTCGGCCAGCCCCAGTCGCGCGACGCTGCGGTCCACATCGGCGTCGTCGAGCACGCGGCAGTTCATGTAGAACTGATGGAAGTCGGCCGCGACCTCGCGCGCATATCGCGCGAGCCGGTGCGGCGCGCGCGACTCCGCGACGCCGCGAACGGCTTTGGGAAACTCGGCCAGCCGCCGCATGAGCGCAAGTTCCAACGGTTCGACCAACCGCTCGAGCGACTCGCCCAAAACGGCACGTTCGAGCAGCGCGGCCGGGGCCTTCGCTTCGATCGATGCGATTCGCGCGTGCCCGTACTGCACGTAGAAGACCGGATTTTCATTGGACTGCTCGGTCGCCAAGGTCAGATCGAACGTCAGCGGTTGATCGGTCGACAGCATGACGAAGAAGAAGCGCGCAGCGTCGACGCCGACGTCGTCGATGATATCAGCGAGCGTGAGAATCTCGCCGGCGCGCTTGCTCGACGAAACCACGACGCCGTCCCGCACCGTCGTGACGAGTTGCGAGATGATCACCTCGATCGCCCCGATGCGGCCGTAGGCCGCGGCGATCGTCTCGAGCCGCTTCACATAACCGTGGTGATCGGGTCCAAGGATCAGCAGCACCTCGTCGCTGCGCTGCAGCTTATCGTAGTGATAGGCGACATCCGGCGCCATATAGGTTGGCCGGCCGTCGGCGCGGACGAGCACGCGGTCCTTGTCGTCACCGAACTGGGTCGTCCGCATCCAGGTTGCACCTTCTTGTTCGAAGGTGAGGCCGCGCGCGTGGAGCGCGGCGATCCCGGCGGCTACAAGGCCGGCATCGTGCAGCGCCTTCTCGCTCTGCCAGCGGTCGAACGTCACCCCGAACCGGTCGGCGACCGCCTGTTGCTCGGCGACGATAGCGTCGCGGCCGAACTCCGCGAACGCGGTCAGCCATTCCGACTCGGCCGCGGCATCCCAGCGTGCGCCGTCGCGGTCCCGCAAGCGCCGCGCCAGCGGAATGAGATAGTCGCCGGGATAGCCGTCGTCGGGGAACAAGTACGCCGGTTCGACGAGTTGGCGGTAGCGGGCGTACAGGGAGCGGGCCAAGGTGTCGAGTTGTGCGCCGGCGTCGTTGATGATCCACTCGGTCGTCACGTCGTGGCCGACGAATCGCATCGCGCTTGCCAGCGACGCGCCGATCGACAAGGTGCGGCCCTGGACGACGACCAGCGGACCGGTCGGGTTGGCGCTACCGAATTCGAGCGAGATGCGCCGGCCGGTCGGCACCCCACGTCCGAAGTCGCTGCCGTCGCGCAGGACTGCCGCGACGATCGCCTGCCAAAACGCCGGCGTCATTCGCAGATTGATGAACCCCCCCACCGCCCGCGCATCGGCGAGCAGGCCGCGCAGTTCGGGATCGCGCGCGAAGATCGCCGCGATCAGTTCGGTCGCGATCGTCTGCGGCGGCTTTCGCGCGGCCTTGGCAAGCCCAAAAGCGACGTTGGTGGCGAAGTCGCCGAACTCGGGATTGCGTGGCGGTTCGAACGCGACCACCGGTCGGGCGTCGGGCGCAAACTCCCGCGCGGCATCGGTCAACGCGGCAGCAATGCGTTCGAGATCGCTGGGGAGCGTCGTCATCTTCGTGCTAACGATAGTCGGGATCGCTTCATCTCGCCGTTCGCACTTCAGTGATGATAGGGTTCGTTGCGAGCGATCTTCGCAGCGCGGTAAAGCTGTTCCATCACAAGCATCTTGGCCCACTCGTGCAGGAAGGTGAGCTCGGAGAGCGCCCAGGTGAAGTTCGCCCGCGCCCGCAGCGCATCGCTCGCGCCGTAGGTCCCCGCGATTGCGAACGTGATTCGAGCGGTTCCAGCGGTCGACAGTGCGGTGAGCCGTTCGCTGAGTCCGATGCTCGAGATCGCGGTTCCGGTGCGTTCCAACAGCCACACCGGCTCGTCCGGAACCAGCGCGCGAATGATCCGGTCGCCCTCCTCGCGGATCGCGCGATCGGGATCGGTTCCGTGCGACTGCGCGACCTCGACTTCCTCGATGCGTTCGTACCGTTCGAATCGCACGCGAAAATCGGCGAGCGCCGCTAGCACATACTGTTCGCGGATCCGCCCGACCGAGATGATGCGGTACTTCACGTCGCGGGTTTCGCCACGCGAGCCGATGCGTCCGTTCGCACGGTCAGGGCGTGCGAATCACGACATTCCCGTTCGTCGTCGCGCGGTTAGCGCCCCGGGCTCCACGTTCGAGTTTGAACGCGGATGAAGGTCGCGGGACCGCTGCGCGCGATGTGACCTTCGATCTCGAGCCGGCCGAGCGCAGCGACGACGGTCGCCGGCGGCGCCGCGCACCGGGCGACGAGCGCGTCGATTCCAAGTTCGCCGTCGGCGAGACCGGCGAGCAGTGCTTGCTCCAACGGGGCGAGGTCCGGCGCTAGGACCGGGGCGGCCGGCAATCGCAACCGGCCGATCCCCAGTTCCGCGAGCACGTCGTCGGGACCGCGAACCAAAATCGCTCCGTCGCGGATCAGCGCGAGGCAGCCGGCGGCCTTCGGGCGGTCGACTTCGCCGGGGAACGCCATCACGGGGATGCCGAGGTCGCCGGCCCAGCCCGCCGTGTTCAGCGCCCCGCTGCGGGCGGCCGCCTCGACGACAACCAGACCATCGGCC
>JBOHTW010000128.1:0-22256 GCA_050733835.1 Vulcanimicrobiaceae bacterium
GCGTCAAGAACCTCGACCTGTAGCCTTTCGCGTTGCCCGACGGTTGGTCCGCGGCTGGGGGTCGACCGAGGGGCGTGTGAATTCGCCCCGGAGCCAGGATGGCGAGAGGGGCGAAGAGGCCGAGCACCGTTTTCCGCACGATGCGGAAAATGGAGCGGCCCCGAGGGCGACCCCCAGCCGCGGACCAACCGTCGGGCAACGCGAAAGGCTACAGGTCGAGGTTCTTGACGCTACGCGCGTAGGTCTGGATGAACTCTTTGCGCGGCTCGACTTTGTCGCCCATCAAGGTGGTGAACGTGACGTCGGCTTCGACGCTGTCCTCGAGCGACACTTGCTTGAGGCGGCGGGTCGCCGATGCCATCGTCGTGTCCGCGAGTTGCTCGGCGTCCATCTCGCCCAAGCCCTTGTACTGCTGGATCGCGAACTCTTTGGGATCGCGGCCGCCGAGGATCTCTTTGAGTTCGATCTCGTTGAACGCATAGCTGACGTTTTTGCCGCGCTTGACGCCGTACAGCGGGGGCTGCGCGATGTAGATGAAGCCGTTCTCGACCAGCGCCCGCATCTGCTGGTAGAAGAACGTCAGCAGCAAGGTTCGGATGTGCGAGCCGTCGACGTCGGCGTCGGTCATGATGATAACCTTGTGATAGCGGAGTTTTTCGATATTGAACTCTTCGGCGACGCTGGTCCCGAGTGCCGTGATCATTGCGCGGATCTCTTCGTTGGACAGCACTTTGTCGGGGCGAGCCTTCCAAACGTTGAGAATCTTTCCGCGCAGCGGTAAGATCGCTTGGGTCCGGAAGTCGCGGCCCATCTTGGCGGTGCCGCCGGCCGAGTCGCCTTCGACCAGAAAGATCTCGCTCTCGGCGGGATCGCGGCTCGTGCAATCGACGAGCTTGCCGGGCAGACCGCTGCCGTCGAGCGCGTTCTTGCGGCGCGCGAGGTCGCGCGCCTTCTTCGCCGCATCGCGAGCGCGGGCGGCCTGCATACATTTGTCGACGATCGCCCGCGCGTATTTGGGGTTCTCTTCGAAGAAGAAGTCGAGCCGTTCGTTGACGAGCGCGTAGACGATGCTGCGCACGAACGCGTTGCCGAGTTTGGTCTTGGTCTGCCCTTCGAACTGCGGGTCTTCGAGCTTGACCGAGACGACCGCCGTCAGCCCCTCGACGCAATCGTCGGTCGACAGGTTGCCATCGGCCTCTTTGAGCATCCCGCGCTTCTTGCCGTAACTGTTGACCGCATTGGCAATCGCGGTGCGGAAGCCCGTCAGGTGCATTCCGCCTTCGGTCGTATTGATGTTGTTGGCGTATGCGAAGATCGTCTCGGTGTACGTGTCCGCCCACTGCATCGCGCATTCGACCTCGACACCTTCGCGGGTTCCATGGGTCGCGATGATGGGATGGAGGGGGTCTTTCTTATCGTTGAGATACTCGACGAACGAGACGATCCCGCCGTCGTACTGGAACATCCGCTCTTTGATTTGCTCGCCGCGCTCGTCGCGCAGGGTGATTGCCAGCCCGCGATTGAGGAAGGCCAGTTCGCGCAGTCGCTTCTGCAAGATGTCCCAATGGAAATCGGTCGTCTCGAAGACTTCGCGGTCGGGCAGAAACCATTGAAGGGTCCCCGTCTCGTCGGTTCGACCGGTCGCTTTGAGCGGCTGCGTCGTGATCCCGCGCGCGAATCGAATCTCCCAGTTCTTCCCGTCGCGCTTGACGCGGGTGATCATCTCTTGCGAGAGCGCGTTGACGACGGAAATCCCGACGCCGTGCAGGCCGCCGGAGACCTTGTAGCCGCCCTTACCGAACTTGCCGCCGGCATGCAAGATCGTCATCACGACCTCGATCGCCGGCATTTGCTCCTCGGCGTGCATGTCGACCGGAATGCCGCGGCCGTCGTCTTCGACCGAGGCCGCCCCATCTTTGTAGAGGACGACGGTCACGGTTTTGGCGTAGCCCGCGAGGGCTTCATCGACGGCATTGTCGACCGCCTCGTAGACTAATTGATGCAATCCGCGCTCGCTGGTGTTTCCGATGTACATGCCGGGGCGCTTGCGGACGGCTTCGAGGCCTTTGAGAACCTCGATCTGTTCGCCGGTATACTCATTCATTGACGCTTTAGATTATGCGTGCGGCGACGCTTTCCCCACGTTTGGTTCGCCGGTGGGGAAGAGCAGCGTTACCAGTTCGACGCCGAGCAGGTTGCGGATCGTTGCCGGCGAGACGGCGTCGGGGCGAAGCCGCGATTGCACGAGCACGTAACACATTGCGATGCGCCGCTCCGCGCCGTCGGCCGACAGCCGGCCCGCAAACTTTGCGCGCTGTAACGTCGTCCACCAGCGCGCTAGCAGCTCACGTCGCGCCGAATCGAATTCTTCGGCGGTGAGCTCCGGGGTCGCCGCTTTCGCTTCGGTGAGCCCAAACCACGGCATCTCGTAGAGGAGCCGCTGAAGGCCGAGCACCCGCGCCGACCGCCGCGCCCCGCGGCACGGCGCGCAGTCGCCGGCCCGTTCGGTCGGCGCCGAACAGCGCCGGCACCGCGGCCCGGTACTGGCCGCGATCGTTTGTCGCAAGCGCGCGATGGGATCGTGGGGCTCCGGTTGGTCGGCGAGCGGCCGCTGCGCGGATGGGGTTCGGCTCGCGAGCCGGGCCGGCATCGCGTTGCGCGCGGGCCGCAGCCCGGTTCGGAAGCGCAGGTTCTCGATCTTGATTCCGCGAGCCGCGACCTCGGCGAGAATCCGGTCATGCAGAAAACTGAGTTGCTGACTCCACGCGCTCGACCGCGTTGCCACGACCAACGTCGTTCCGTGGATCTCGACCGGCCGGGCCTGCGCCGCAATCCGCTCGCCGACGACGCTGGGCCAGGCTGCCGCCAACTGTGTCAGCGGATCGCCGCCCGGCCGGCCGTGCGGCACCCAGCCGGCCAGCGCATCGCCGAGCGGCTTCAGCACGGTCGGACGCTCGCGTCGGCGACCGCAAATGTCGCAGCGGCGGCGACGCCGGTCAGGCCGTCGGTCGCGGTGACGAACGCCTGCTCGAACGCGCCGACGCCGTGTAAGAACGCCCGTTGGCGGGCCGCGTCGAGTTCGGAGAGGACGTCGTCGAGCAAGAGGATTGGCGGGTCGCCTGACCGAGCGGCGGCGACGCCGTATTCGGCTACTTTTAGCGCCAGGACGGCCGTTCGCCGTTCGCCTTGCGAACCGAATGCAGCGAGCGATTCGCCACCCAGCGTCAACTCGACGTCATCCCGGTGCGGGCCGACCAGCGCGGCTTTGCGGTTTCGTTCGCGCGCTCGCCCCGCGACGAGCGCCGCCGACAGTTGCGCGCTCACGCCGTCTGCGTGATCGGCGTCGACCGCGACCGACGGGCGGTAGGCAATCTCGAACGATGCGGCGCGATCGCCGGCGACCCAGCCGGCGTAGGCCGCGCGGGCGCGGTGCCCTAACTCGGCGACATACTGCGCGCGGGCGAGCATCAGTGGAGCCCCGTGCTGGGCGAGTCGCCCGTCGTAGACCTCGCACAACGCCTGGTCGGGATCGACCGTCCCGCGCAACAACGCGTTCTTTTGAGCGAGCGCGCGCGCATAACCGACCAGGTGTCCATAGTACGGGGGGCTCGCCTGCGCGAGCGCGGCGTTGAGCAACCCACGCCGTAGCGCGGGCGGCCCTGCGGCCAGTTGCAAGTCGGCCGGTGCAAACGAGACGACGCGCGTCCGCCCGAGATAGCGCGCATAGCGAACCGGTTCGCCGTTGACGGTGTAACGCTTGCGCAATCCGCGGTCCGACAGTTCGAGCGCGCACGCGAGCCGGATCTCACCAAACCGCACCCGCGCTTCGCCGGCAATGTGCGCGGCGTGCTCACCATGCCGCATCAGTTCGCGTTCGCGCTGGGTCCGAAACGACTTGCCGGTCGCGAGGATCCCGATGGCCTCAAGCAAGTTGCTCTTCCCCTGGCCGTTTGCGCCGACGATTACGTTCAATCCGTCGCTCGGCACGAATTCGAGCGAGCCGTAGTTCCGCACGTTCGCGAGCGCCAGCCGCATCAGCCGCACCCGAGGGCGATGCGCTACTGCCGCAACGGCATGAGCACGTACAATTGCCGGCTCGCGCTATCGCCGTCGACCGGTCGAATTGCGGCCGGGGACAGCGGTCCCAAGAACTCGATCGCGATTCGTGCCGTTTCGACGTGTTGCAGAATCTCGACGAGATAGCGGGCATTGAACGCAATCGTTAGGTCGTCGCCGGTTTGCTCGACCTCAAGCTCTTCATAGGCATTGCCCGCGGTGTCACTGTTTGCCGTGATTATCAACTGCTGATTGGCGATCGCCATCTTGACCATGCTCGCACGATCGCCGGCAACCAACTCTGCCCGCCGTAACCCGGCGATCAGCGCGGCCGTGTTCACCAGGACCGAGCGATCGAATTGCGCTGGAATCACCTGCCCGTAGTTGGGATACTGCCCGTCGACTAACCGCACGACGAGCGTCGTCGAGCCGGCGACAAACGCTAGTTGGTTATTGGTTGCTCCAAGAGCCGTGATCTCGACCGTTTCGGCCGATCCGAGGTTGCGCGCAACTTCCCCGAGCGCTCGCGACGGCACGATATACTTCGGACCGCCGTCACCGACGCCGGTGCTCAGCGTCCCGTGCCATTTTGCCAGCCGGTACCCATCGGTCGCGACCATCGTGATCGTGTCGCCGGCAAGTTCGAGCAGCGTTCCCATGAGCACGGCGCCCCGCGCTTCTTCGTTCGACGCCGCGAAGATCGTCGCGTTCACGGCTTCGCGAAAGCTCTTCGCGTCGATCGAGAACGAACTCCCCCGTTGGGCCGCCGGCAGCGGTGGATACTCATCGGGCGGCAATGCGTGAAAGTCGTAGTTCGACCGATTCCATTTGACGCTCGCGCGGGTCGGCGTGCCGGTGAGTTCGAGCATGCCGGCCGGCAGATTATTCAGATAGCCACTGAACAATTTCGCGGGAACGGTGACACTCCCGATCTCGCCGACTTCGGCCGGGAACCGCTGTTCCAGCGTGATCTCGAGATCGGTTGCGCGCACTTTGATGTGCCCGTCGTCCGCACTCAAAAAGACGTTTGAAAGGATCGGGACCGTCGTGTGGGCGTTGACGACCTTGCTGGCAGCGCCGACGGCGCCGGCGATGTCTTTGGTGTTGCAACTGAATTTCACGCGGTTACCACTCGGGCGTCCATGCGCCCCCCTTCGTCTGGTCGTTGTTTTAAGAAAAGTAGCCGTCGTAGTAGTAAGGCCGTGGATTGCGGGGAGAACCGGTTAGCGCGAGTGGCGGCGCACGTTTGCCGGCCGGACAAGTTGTGGGTAAGAACTGGTGAGCGATCCACATCTTCACAAGCGAGCAACGCCGCGGGGTTTATCCACCTCGAATCGACGGCCCTTGTTAGAGGAGCGGTGAAGACCGAGTATTAGTCGCTCTGACAGAGCGCCAAAAGCGCGCGCACTTTGTTGCGGTAGGCCTCGTCGACCTCCATCTGCCGTTTCACTTTGTCGCGCGCGTACATGATCGTCGTATGGTCCTTCTTTTGGAACTCGCGCGCGATCTGCGGGAGCGAGTTGTCGGTCAGTTCGGTTGCAAGATACATCGCGATCTGCCGCGGACCGGCCAGCCGCTGGTCGCGCCGCTGGTTGTCCATCTCCTTGACGGTCAGGCCGTGAGCCTTGGAGACGCGGTCTTTTATCAGGGGAATCGTGACCCGCCGCGGCGGGCCGCTCGCGATGACGTTCTTCAACACCTCGGATGCAAGGTCGGCCGTGATCGGCGACTTCGTCAGCGAGGCGAACGCAACGACCCGAATCAAGGCCCCCTCGAGTTCGCGGATATTCGAAGGAATGACCTTGGCGATGAACGAGGTCACGTCGTCGGGGACCGGGACTTTCTCGGATTCGGCCTTTTTGCGGAGAATCGCCTCGCGGGTCTCAAGGTCAGGCGGTTGGATGTCGGTCAAGAGCCCCCACTCAAACCGCGAGCGAAGGCGGCTCTCCAAGGTCTGGATTTCCTTGGGTGGGCGGTCGCTCGAGATGACTAGCTGCCGGCTGGCCTCGTGCAGCGAGTTAAACGTGTGGAAGAACTCTTCTTGGGTCTGTTCCTTGCCCTCGAGGAACTGGATATCGTCGATCAGGAGGACGTCGACGTGGCGATAGCGGTTTCGGAATTCGACGGTTTGATTGTTTTTGATCGCGATAATAAATTCATTCGTGAACTTTTCGCTCGAAACGTAAACGATATTGGCGGCCGGATTGCGGGCCAGGACCCGGTGCCCGATCGCGTGCATGAGGTGCGTCTTGCCCAGACCGACCCCGCCATAGAGGAATAGCGGGTTGTACGCCCGGGCCGGGGCTTCGGCGACCGCCTGGGAGGCAGCGTGCGCGAACCGGTTGGAGTTCCCGACGACGAACTCCTCAAACGAGTACCGGGGGTTTAAGTTCCCTACCCGCAGGTCATCGGACCCGGACGAGCGGATGGTCACCGGCGGAAACGGCGCCTCCGGCGCGCGTTCAGGGCCGGGCAGCGAATCGGCCGAGACGACGAACCGCACGGCGATCGCCGAGGCGAGCAGGTCGGTCAAGACCTCGACGATATCGGGGCGCAGCCGGTTCTCGACCCAATCGCGGGCGAACGGGCTTTGAACGGCCAGGACGATTTCGCGGTCGTCGGCGCTGACCAGCCGCATGGGTTTGAGCCACATCTCAAAGATCGGCTTGGAATATTTGCGCTCCAAGGACAGAAGCGCCGTGGCCCACAGATCGCTACGCAGGAGATCGGTGGCGCGCACGCTGGGTACCATGCGGATGACCTCGTGATTCAAGGGAAGAGAAAGAGCTAAATTTGTAAAGGACGCAGCGAGCCGAAGGCTGTGGGAAGAAACGTTCGATTGGAGGCGATACCAGCGAATCCTCCGGGTTCTTTCCACGGACTTATCCACTTATAAACAGCCACGAAATCGCTGGCTTTCTGCGACAAAACAAGGAGTTGCCCGAGCGGCTCGACCGGTCTGCGTTTGCTTGTCCGGCCGCCAAAAGTCCCATCCGGCGGTTGTTTGCGCGCGGCCGTCGCGAAAGTATCCACAAAATGATCCACAGGTGTGGACAAGTTGGGAAGCCTTCGCAAGAGGCCGCCAGGTGGTTGACGGCATGCGGGCACCCCCGGTATACTAAGTCGCTTTCTTCGACCTGGAGTTACCAGCGTGAAACGGACCTTTCAGCCGCATAACCGCCGGCGCAAGCGCAACCACGGATTTATGGCGCGCATGTCGACCAAGAATGGCCGGCGCGTCATTGCCGCCCGTCGCAAGAAGGGGCGCAAGCGCCTCACGGCGTGATGTGCGCCGCTGGTACGGGCGGCTCTGCCGCAGCGGCGAGATCGGGTTCGTCCGCCGCCGTGGGCGGCGAATTGCGCTCCCGACCCTGACGGCGTACGCCGTCGTCGATCGGGCCGGCCGGTTGCAGGTCGCCGTGGCTACTGCGACGCCCGTCGGCCACGCCGTCGTGCGCAACCGGGTTCGCCGGCGCGTGCGTGGCGCGCTCGATTCGCTTGCCCCCGGCCCTCCGTTGTCGGCCCGGGTCGTTCTGGTCGCCAAGCCCGCGGCCGCCTCTGCGCCGTACGCGCGGATCGCCGCCGATGTGTTCACCGTCCTCGAGCGGCTGGCGGCGTGATCGACCGGCTGCTCGTTCTGTTGGTCGACGGCTACCGCCGGCTGGTTTCGCCGGTCCTCCCGCCGGCGTGCCGGTTTGCGCCGAGTTGTTCGCAGTACGCGCGGGCGGCGTTGTTGAAGTATGGGGCTTGGCGCGGGCTCAGGTTGGCGTTGGCCCGCATCGGCCGTTGCCACCCTTGGCACCCCGGCGGCGTCGATCCCGTCCCATAACTTCCCGGCCCGACGCAGCCGCGCCCGGTCCTGAAAGGCTCGTTCGCTCGTGATCCTGTTCGGATTCAGTAACCCATTCGCGCCGCTCCTGGACCCTATCGTTGCCGGCTTGTCCGGGCTGTTGGCGCTGCTGACGGGCGTGACGCACAACCTCGGCTGGAGCCTCGTGTTGCTGGCGGCGATCATTAAGCTCGCGCTGTGGCCGCTGAACAACACGCAGTTCCGCTCGATGCAAAACATGCAGCGGTTGCGCCCGAAAATGCAGGCGCTGCAGGCAAAGTTTAAGGGCGATCCGCAAAAGCTCAACCAAGAGACAATGGCGCTCTACAAGGCGGAGGGCGTGAATCCGGCGGCCGGTTGTCTACCGATGATCATCCAGCTGCCGATCCTATTCAGCGTCTACTGGGCGATCAACACCAAGAGCGCGCTATTTGCGGGGACCTCGTGGTTGTGGATCGGGACGGCGTTTTCGCACGCCTTCCCCAAGGTCTTCGCCGGAAACCTCAAGGAGCCCGACATGGTGCTCCTGGTCGTTTACGCGATCTCGATGTTCTTCAGCTTCCGGCTGACGACGCCGACGATGGATCCGCAGATGGCGCAGCAGCAAAAGATCATGGCCTATATGTATCCGGTGCTGTTCGGGTTCATCGGGCGGCAGTGGCCGTCGGCGCTGATCTTATACTGGTTGACGTTTAACATCTTTACGATGGGCCAGCAGTTCTACCTGATTCGGACGGCGCCGGTCGGGCCGAGCCTGCCGGCGGCGGGAAAATCCGGCACCCCGCCGGCCACCAATTCGAAGACGATCGATCCCAAGGCGATCGATCCCAAGGCAAGCCGGAGCGGCTCGGGGACGGCGCTGCGAGCGTCACGCAAGGGCGGCGCGCGCCGCTGACGACAAGGGAGTTATCATGAACGACGAACACGACGGCCGGCCGGTCCCGGGCGACGATCCGAGCTACGGCCGCCGCCGCCGAGCGAGCCGCAGCGGGCCCGCAGGCCCAGGGCCGAGCCGCGGTCCCGATGCCGGCGCTCCCAAGCGACGCCCGCCGCCGCGAATCGAGCGCGAGCCGCGGGTCGCGGTTCCCGAGCCCGAGTCGGCTCGCGCAGCCCACGAACTGCTCGAGACGATTCTTGTGAAGATGGGCGTGACCGGGACCGAGATCGTCTATCACCTGCGCAGCGAGGGCGAGTATCTCGAAGTGCGGGGACCCGACCTTGCGAACTTGATCGGCCGGCACGGTCACACGCTCGAAGCGCTGAACCTGATCTTCAACAACATCTTGAACGTCGGCGTCAAAAAAGACCGGCACTACTACACGATCGACGCCGAGGGTTATCGTGCCCGCCGCGCCGACCAGTTGCGCGGCGTTGCGCTGCAGACGCTCGAGCGCGCGATTCGGGAGAAGCGACCGATTCCGCTCGACCCCATGCTCCCGTCCGAGCGCAAGATCATCCATCTCGCGCTCGCCGAGAATCCGTTTGTCACGACCGAGTCCAGCGGCATCGAACCCGAACGCTTCGTCATCGTGTCACCCCGTTCGGCATAGCCGAACGGGGACCCCAGGGTTGAAAAAGCACTCCGCCGCTACGCGGCATAGCCGAACTGGTGTCTAGTCTGAGCCCGGCGAGCGACGCGCTGCGGAGTACGATCGCGGCGATCGCGACTCCGCCGGGTCGGGGGGCGATTGCGATCGTGCGGATCAGCGGGCCGGCCGCGCGGGCAGTCGCCGCGGAGGTCTTTCGGTCGCGCGAGCCGCTACGCGATCGGGTCGCGACCTATGGGCGCATCGTCGCGTCCGATGGGGCGACGCTCGACCGGGGATTGGCCCTATGGTTTGCCGGCCCACGGAGCTATACGGGCGAGGATCTCATCGAGCTGCACGTTCACGGTTCGCCGGCGTTGGCGCGCGAGACGCTGGTCGCGGCCTTGGCCGCGGGTGCGAGGGCCGCGGGTCCCGGCGAGTTCACCCGCCGAGCGTTTCTTTCGGGCAAGCTCGACCTGGCGCAAGCCGAGGCCGTCGCCGACGCGATTGCCGCCGAGCACCGCGCCGGCGTTCGAGCGGCAGCCGCGAACCTGGGCGGCGGTCTCGGTCGCGAGATCGCCGAGCTGCGCCGCGAGCTTGGCGGAATCGTCGAGGATCTGGCCGCGGCGCTCGACTTTCCCGACGAGGTTCCCGATCCGCCGCGGGCGCGATTGACCAGCCGGCTCGACGCGGTGCTCGGCCGAGTTCGCGCCCTCGGCGCGACCTGGGAGCGCGGACAACTCGTCCGCGAGGGGATCAGCGTGGTGCTGGTCGGTCCCCCCAACGCCGGCAAGTCGTCGTTGATGAACGCGTTGTTGCAGGCGGATCGAGCGCTGGTTTCCGAGGTTCCGGGAACGACCCGCGACACGATCGAGGAGACACTCGCACTCGACGGCATCGTCGCGCGGTTGATCGATACCGCCGGCTTGCGCGAGGCGACCGACGCGCTCGAGTCCGCCGGGATCGCACGCACCCACGCGGCCCTGAGCGCGGCGACGTTGCCGCTGGTTGTGATCGATGCGACGCAGCCGATCGATGCTGCCGCCGCCGATGCGATCGCGCGCACGGCGGACCGGCCGCGGATCGTTTACTTCAACAAGGCCGATCGGGGTCACGCCACGTTCGACGCCCGTTCGAGTGAACTCTCGGACGCGATTCTCGGCAGCACGTTCGACGCCGCGACCTTGGCAACGATCCGGACGGCGATCGTCGAGCGCGCGACCCACGGCGAGCAGCTCGATCTGAGCCGCCCGCACCTTGCGACCGCGCGCCAGGCAGCTGCCGTGTTGGCAACCCAACGTTCGCTCGAATTCGCCCTGCGAACGCTGGCCGCCGGCGATCCGGTCGACCTCGTCGAAGGTGACGCGATCGAGGCGATCGCGGCGCTCGGTGAATTGACCGGTCGCGAGGCCGGCGACGCGCTGGTCGACGCGATCTTCGCGCGCTTTTGCATCGGCAAGTAGGCAGAGCGGTGAACGTGAGCCGGTGGTTTGGAATCGTCGTGATCGCGGCGATTGCGTTCGGGTGCGGCCTGCGCGTTACGACGCTTGGGGACAAACTGTTTTATCTCGACGAGACGTTCACGCAGATTCGGGTGGCCGGATACACGACCGACGAGTTGCAGGCCCGGCTCTTCGACGGGCGCGCGCGGAGCGTGCCGGTCGTCCGCCGGTATCTCGCCGCATCGGCCGATCGCGGGTCGACGGCCGTCGTCCGGTCGCTCGCCCATGAGGACGCGCAGCATCCGCCGCTGTTCTACGTGTTGGACCGGCTCGTCGTTCGGCTGCTTGGGGAGTCGGTCGTGGCTTGGCGGGCGTTCGCGCTGATCTGCGGACTGCTCGCGATCGGCGCGGCCTACTGGATGGGCGTCGAGTTGTTTGGTACACGGCGCGCCGGCGCGCTGATTGCCGCACTGGCGGCGATGTCGCCGTTCTGCGCCCTCTACTCGCAGCAGGCGCGCGAGTACGCGCCGTGGCTGGCGCTGACGTTTGCCGCCAGCGCCGCCCTCGTGCGGGCGCGCGCAACCGGGAAACTCCGATGGTGGGCGGTCTATTTGGTTGCGCTGCTCGCCGGGTTATATACGGCGTTGCTGTTTGCGTTCGTGTTGCTTGCGCACGCGATTTTCGTCGCATCGGATCGGCGCATCGACCGACGCAGCCTGATCGCGTTCGGCGCCGGCGCCATCGTTGCGATCGCCGGGTTTCTCCCCTGGGTTGCGGTCGTCATTCGGTCGCTGGGCGCCGTCGCGGCGACCAATGATTGGGGCTCGGCGCCGTGGTCGCCACTGCTGCTGGCGGCCAAACTCGCGTTCAACGTCGGCACCGCGTTCTTCGACTTGGAGTACGCGCAACCGCTGACCGGAATCGCGCTACTCGGGATCGCGGCGCTCGTGTTCGCTGCGGTGCGCTGGATTTTCACCGATGCACCAGGAGCGGCCGCGCGGCTTCTCGTCCCGCTAACGGCCGCACCGGTCGTCGTGCTCGTCGGCAGCGATCTCGTGCTTCGCCACCACCACTTCACCGAGGCACGCTATTTCGTGCCGACGATCGCCGGCCTCATCGTCGCCGTCGGCGGCTATCTCGCGCACGCTCGCACCGAACGGATCGGTCGGCGCAACGAGATCTTTGCAACCGCGCTGCTGCTGGCCGCCGCCGCATCGCTCTTTGTGGGCATGCCGGCGACGATTTGGTGGACCAATCACCAGGCGGGCAACGTCGTGCCGATCGCACGCGCGCTCGATGCGCAGGCGGCGCCGCTGATCGCGTCGACCAATCTCGTCGAAGGTTTCGAACTGTGCATCCGATTGAGGCCGGCCGCCAGCATCGTCTTCGCCGAGCGCATCGTTCCGGCGCTGATCGAGCGCGCAAACCGGCCGGTCTTTCTGTTGACGCCGGACGCGCCGACGCTCGCCCGGTTACGCGCCGATCCGGTGATCCGCGTCGAGCCCGTCATCGCGACGGCAAGCGACAACGCTGCCGTCGGCGGCTTCCGCCGACTGATCGGTCGACCCAATGCGCCGGCGGCAGCGCGAATCGACTTAAACCAACCGACGCTGTGGTTCGCGGCGAACCGCTCAGTGTTTCCGAATGCAGCTTTGCGAACCCAGTGAGACGGTCGGGTGCGCGCGACGCTCGAAAAAGACCCAGCCGGCGCAAACGGCGGTCAAACAGCTCGGGCTTCGACGTTCGCGAGCCGGCCGTCGATGCGCTCGACGCGGTCGTTGAGCGCGCCGAGGTTTGCATTGACCGCTTTCATGCCAACTTCGAGGTCCTCTACTCGGGTCTCGATTCGTCCCAAGCGGCGGTCGACGCGATCGAATCCATTGTCGACCTTCCGTTCGAGCTGCGCGAACTTACCCTCAAGGCCCGCGAATTTGCCCTCAAGGCGCGTGAAGCTCAACCCGAAGGCTTCGGCCATCGTCTTCATCGCATCGAGGAGTTCGTCGAATCGTCCGTTTGAATCAGCCATCGCCCGGCGATCACGCGCTGGTCGGATTTGGCAAGGGCTGGCGCCGTTCGCGGAGCCGATGGGGGCCGCCTCCCGGTGTCGAACCCCGGCCCGATGAGGAATCGAGACGAAGCCGGTGTGCTCGTCGTCGGCGGCGGTCACGCCGGCGTCGAGGCTGCGCTGGCGGCGGCCCGCATGGGGGTCGACACGGTGCTGGTCACCGGCGATCCGGAGCGCATCTGCACGCTCGCGTGCAATCCGTCGGTCGGCGGCAGCGCGAAGGGCCAGCTCGTCCGCGAGATCGACGCACTCGGCGGCGAGATGGCGCGCATCGTCGACCGCTGCGAACTCCACGTGCGGTTTCTCAATGAATCGAAGGGACCGTCCGTCCGCGCGCTGCGCGCGCAGTGCGACAAGGCGGCCTACGTGCGCACCGTTCGCGAGATCGTCGCCGCGCAGCCGCGGCTGGCGATCGTCGCGGGGATGGTCGACGATCTCGTCGTCGAGCACGGCCGTGTGCACGGCGTCGTCACCGCCGACGGGCGCACGATCTTCGGCCGGACGGTGATCCTGTGCACCGGCACCTTTCTCGGCGGGAAGATCTACCGCGGCGACCACATCGAAGCCGCCGGCCGCATCGGCGAGCCGCCGGCGGTCGGGCTCTCGCACGCGCTGCGGCGGCTCGGCTTTCCACTCGGACGGCTCAAGACCGGCACGCCGCCGCGGGTCGCGCGTGAGTCGCTCGATTACGCGCGCATGCATGTGCAAGCGCCGTCGGCGGCTCCGCTGCCGTTCTCGTACCGGAGCGAGCCGCGGTTCGCCGGTCCGCAGCTCCCATGCCACATCGTCACGACCAACGCCGCGACCCACGCGTTGGTGCGCGAAAACCTGCACCGCTCGCCGCTCTATGGGCTCGCGCTGATCGCGGGCATCGGGCCGCGCTATTGCCCGTCGATCGAAGATAAAGTTGTTAAGTTTGCGCATAACCCGACGCACTTAGTCTTCATCGAACCCGAAGGCTGGGCGACCAACTCCGTCTACGTTGGGGGCTTCTCGACGTCGTTACCGGCCGACGTGCAACTGGCGATGCTGCACACCTTGCCGGGATTGGAGTCGGCGGAGATGCTGCGGCCGGGCTACGCGGTCGAGTACGATTTCGTGAATCCGACCGAAGTGCGCGAGACGCTCGAGACGCACCGCGTTGCCGGGTTGTTCCACGCCGGCCAGTTGAACGGAACCTCGGGCTACGAAGAGGCCGCCGCGCAGGGGCTGGTCGCCGGCATCAACGCCGCGCGCGCGGTCCAAGGCCAGTCGCCCGTCCGGTTCGATCGCGCCTCGTCGTACATCGGCGTGTTGATCGACGACCTGGTCACCAAAGGGGTCGACGAGCCGTACCGGCTGCACAGTTCGCGCGCCGAACACCGCGTGTTGCTACGCCACGACAATGCCGATCTGCGGCTCTCGCCGCTCGGTCACGCAATCGGTTTGCTCACCGACGAGGCGTTTGCCGACTTTTCCGATCGCCGCGAGCAGTTGGCGGCGGCGAACGAGCGCGTCCGCTCGACCCGGATCGGTCGCGCCACCCCAAACGCCGCCGCACTCGCGCAAGCGACTCACGGTGAGGTCGTCGGCCGCACGGTTGCCGAACTGTTGCGCCGCCCGCAGTTGGCGTTTAGCGACGTCGCCGCGCTGGTTCCCGGCGTCGCTGCCGAGATCGGCGAGCGGGTGGAGATCGAGATGAAACTTGCGGGTTACGTCGAGCGCCAACAGCTAACCGTTGCCCGGACCGCGCGCGAGGAGGCCGCGACGATCCCGCCGGACCTCGACTTCCATGCGATCGGGCAGCTGGCACGCGAGGCACGCGATAAGCTCGAGCGGCATCGGCCGCGGACGGTCGGGATTGCCAGCCGTATCCCGGGCGTCACACCGGCCGACATTGCCGTGCTGACGGTCGTGCTGCACGCGCGCCGCAGCCTCGGCGGCGTGCCGGCCTAACGCATTGCACGACCAAATCGCGCGGTTCGTCGCGCTGTTGCTCGAGCGCAATCGCGGCGTGAACCTCACCGCCGCCCGCGACGAAGCCGCGGTCGCCGCGCACGTGTGCGACGCACTCACGTTGCTGCCGTACGTGCGTTCGCCGTTGGTCGACGTCGGGAGCGGCGGCGGCTTTCCGGCGATTCCGTTGGCGATCGCCAGCGGCGCACAGGTGACGATGGTCGAAGCGACCATAAAGAAGGCGCGCTTCTTGCAGGCCGCCGTCGATGCTCTCGAACTGCCGGCGACGGTGCTAGCCGAGCGGGCTGAAACCGTCGGTCGCGATCCGCGCTATCGCGAGACGTTTGCCGCGGCGACGGCGCGCGCAGTCGGTAGTTTGCCGACGGTGTTGGAATTGACTGTTCCGTTGTTGGCGATCGGCGGCATCGCGCTGCTGCAACGCGGCATGGTCGACGAACGCGAACGGCAAGCCGCCGCCGGCGCCGCCCGCGTGCTCGGTGCTGAGATCGGCGATGAAATTCTACTCGACGGCGATCGCCGGATACTCGTGGCGATCAAGCGCGAGCCGACCGCAACGCGGTTCCCGCGCCGCGCCGGCGTCCCTGCGAACCGCCCGCTGTGCGCGTGAACGTCGACCCGATGACATGTGCGGCGATGCCTAACGGCTACTCGTCTTCGGCGAGGTTGCGGCGCCCGCGGCTCGACCGGCGGTGATTTTCGACAAATTAGAGCATCTCCGCGGCTGCTTGCCTAAGTTTGGTTCGGCAATGGAACCGGTGCGGCCGGGAAGGCCGAAGCCGCGGTCTTGTAACCGAACGATCCGGGGATTCCGGAAGGAGCGCAGCCGATGAGCCGAGCCTTCGTGAAGGAAGACGACGCCGGGCGCGAGCCGACGATTCGCGTCGATGGGCCGCGCTATCTGACGGCCGCGGGGATCGCGCGCCTGCGCGAGCGGATCGCCGAACTTGAGGCCGAGTTACAGGCACTTTCGAACGACGATCCGGACTACGATCGCTCGCGCCAAGCCCTCGGCCAAGCCCGCGCCGAACTCGATGCGGCCGAAGAGCTGCCGCCCGCCGGCGGCGACTACGTCTCGGTCGGCACGATCGTGCGGCTGGCGCTGGCGGATGGTGGAGTGCAGACGGTCGAGATCGTCGGCGACGATGAAATCGACCCCGCGCATGCACGAATTGGCCGGCGGTCGCCGCTGGCGGCGGCGATCATGAACCTTGTCGTCGGGCAACACGCGGTCTGGCACCGGCCGGCCGGCGACCTCGTCGTCACGATCGAATCGATCTCTTCGCGCGGATGAACCCGATGGCGCGACGGGAATTCTCCCGCCGTGGCTGACTTGGACGTGCGCGCGATCGACGCGGCGCTGGCGGCGGCATTGCCGGCCGGTGCGCTGTTCGCCGTCGGTGGCCGCGTCCGCGATGAATTGCGGGCGGAGATCGAAGGCGCGCCGCTCGCCGTCAAGGACCTCGACTACGTCGTTACGGGCCTCGCGCTTGACGAACTGACCGCGCGACTGTCGCGCATTGGAAAGACCGACGTGGTGGGCGCTTCCTTCGCGGTCGTCAAGTGGAGCCGCGACGGAGTAACGGTCGATCTCGCGCTGCCGCGCCGGGAGCGTTCGACCGGCGCCGGCCATCGGGATTTCGCGGTCGAATGCGGCCCGGCGATTCCCCTTGCGGAGGACCTCGCCCGGCGTGATTTTCGGATGAACATGCTTGCGCGCGCGCTGCCGGCCGGCGACCTGGTCGACCCGTATGGCGGTGAAACCGATATTCGCCGGCGGCGGATCGATATTTTACGCCCGGCGGCATTCGTCGAAGATCCGTTGCGAATGCTGCGCGCCGGCCAGTTTGCCGCTCGGTTTGCGTACGCGCCGACCGAGGCGACCCGGGAGGCGATGCGATCGGCGGCACCGTTGGTCGCGACGGTCTCGCCGGAACGGGTGCGCGACGAATTCGTCAAGCTCATCGGCCTCGCCGAGCGGCCATCGATCGGCCTCGAGCTACTGCGCGAGACCGGCGTGCTTGGATACGTGCTGCCGGAGCTTATTGAAGGCGTTGGCGTCGAGCAAAACGAGTGGCATGCTTTCGACGTCTACCGGCACGCAATCGCGACGCTGGATGCGACTCCGCAGGGCGACTTGAGCTTACGGTTTGCCGCTTTACTACACGATATCGGCAAGCCACGAACGAAGGTCGGCCCACACTTCTATCGGCACGAAATCGTCGGCGAATCGATGACTATCGAGTTGATGGACCGCCTGCGATTCTCGCTCGACGAGCAGCGGTCGGTCGCGCACCTTGTGCGTCACCACATGTACGCAGCCGATCCGGAGTTTGCCGACGCGACGATTCGCCGCTTTGTCCGGCGCGTCGGCCCAGAATACCTCGATCGGCAGTTCGCGCTCCGGGCGGCCGACGTTGCCGGAAGCGGGCTCCCGAAGCGCGACGACGGCAACGAGCGGTTTCAGGACCGCGTCCGACAGATTCTGGCCCAGCGCCCGCCGTTTTCCGTCAGGGACTTAGCAATCGGCGGCAGCGAGGTTCTCGCGGCACTCATTGCTGCCGGCCGGCTTCCGATCGGCTCACGAGGGGGGCCTCAGGTCGGCCGGATTCTCCGAGAGCTGTTCGAGCGGGTGACCGACGACCCCGCGCTCAACGAGCATGCCCGGCTGCTCGACCTCGTCAAAGAGGGGCTCGCTCGGAGCGATGGTTGACCCCGCAGCGCAGGGAGCGCTCAATCCACGCGCGATTCATAGGGAGAATGATGGAAGGGCGCGCAGCGTGAATGGAGCCTCGCCACCGCGAGCTGAGACGATCGCCGATTTGGGCGTTTCACGTGAAACAGTCGCGGGCCGCCCCCGCATCATCGCGATCGTCAACCAAAAGGGCGGGGTCGGAAAGAGCACGACGGCGGTTAATCTCGGGGCTTCACTCGCGTTGCTCGGGCGCCGGGTGCTCATCGCCGACATCGACCCGCAAGGGAACTCGACGAGCGGCTTGGGGATCGATAAGCGGCGGCTCGAGCGTGATATGTACGCAATTTTGCTCGGCGATCTTCCGGCGGAGCAAGCCGTCTTGGCGACGGAGATCGAGCATCTTGCCCTCATTCCGGCAACGATTCACCTCGCGGGCGCCGAGATCGAGCTCGTGTCGGCCCTCTCGCGCGAAACGCGACTCCGTCACGCAACGGCAGTCCTGTTCGCACAATTCGAGTATGTGCTCATCGACTGCCCGCCGTCCCTTGGCTTGCTGACGCTCAACGCGCTCACGGCGGCGACCGAAGTCTTGATCCCGGTTCAGGCGGAGTATTACGCGTTGGAAGGCCTGTCGCAGCTGACGCGGGTCGTCGCGCGCGTCCGCGAAGCCTTGAATCCGGTGCTGCGGATCGGCGGCGTCTTGGTCACGATGTTCGACGGGCGTACCAAGCTCGCCGTCGAAGTCCTCGAGGAAGTGAACGCGCATTTTCCGACGCAGGTTTTTCGCACGCAGATTCCGCGGAACATCCGGCTATCGGAGGCGCCGTCGTTTGGGAAGCCGGTCGCGCTCTTTGATATCAAAAGCCGCGGCGCTCAAGCATATCTTGCCCTCGCCCGCGAGCTCGCTGGAATCGACGCGGCGGCCATTCCGTGAGCGCACCAAAACGGGGTCTCGGGCGCGGTCTCGGTGCGCTCCTCGGCGACGACGAAACCCGCCCGGAGAACGATCTCCGGCAGATCCCGGTTGCGGCGATTCGCCCGAACCCCCAGCAACCGCGCACAAACTTCGACGCGCAAGCCCTCGTCGAACTCGAAAGCTCGATTCGCGAGCTGGGCGTGCTCGTCCCGATTATCGTGCGGCCGGTCGGCGATGCCGGCTACGAGTTGATCGCCGGCGAGCGCCGCTGGCGGGCGGCGGCCGCTGCCCGACTCGAACTGATCCCGGCAATCGTTCGGTCGGCCGATGATCGGGCCAGCCTTGAGCTTGCGGTTGTCGAAAACTTGCAGCGCGAGAACCTCGACCCGTTGGAGGAGGCGATGGGCTTCGCCCATCTGATCGACGAGTACGATTTTACCCAGGAGCGGTTGGCCGAGCGGCTCGGGCGCAGCCGTCCGGCGGTTGCAAATGCACTGCGGCTGCTCGGACTTTCCGACCCGATCAAAGCGGCACTACGGGCGGGTTCGATGAGCGCCGGCCATGCCCGGGCGCTCTTGGCCGTACCGGTCGAAGAACGCGACGACGTAGCGCGCCGGACGGTTCGCGACGGCTGGACCGTCCGCGACGTTGAGCGGTGGGCGGCGCGGCGCGCCAACCCGGCACCGGCCAAACCAACCCACCCCAACGACGCCAATCTGGCCGCCGTCGAGCAGCGGCTCCGCTATCGCTTCGGCGCCAAAGTTCGGATCGTGAAGAGTGGGCGCGCGGGGCGCGTCGAGCTTCGATTTGCCGACGAGCCCGACCTTATGCGCATCGTCGACCTACTGCTCGACCAATCGGAGTGATTCCGTTACGCGAATAGGCGTTTCACCCCAGCGCGTGTGCGATGTCCGCTTGTTCGGGATCTACGCGATCATCGATCGCGCGACGACGCCCGATCCGGAACGGCTACTCGAAGATATCCTTGAGGCGGGCGTCCGGCTGGTTCAATTGCGGTCAAAGGCCGGCGTCGACCGCGACCTCGTCCGCGCGCTCCATCGGCGGACCCGGCCGGCGGGTGCCCAGCTAATCGTGAACGACGATCTCGAAGCCGCCGGCGACGCCGACGGCGTCCACCTCGGCCAAGCCGACCTCGCGACCGTGCCGGGCGATCTGCGAGCGATCCTCGGCGATCGGATCCTCGGCGTCTCGGCGGGCAATCTCGCTGAACTCGGCGCCGCGCTTGCGGCCGGTCCCGACTACGTCGGAACCGGCCCGTTTCGGGCGACCGGCTCGAAGGCCGACGCGGGCGGCGCGATCGGCGTCGATGGCGTTACCGCGGTCGTGCGCGGGTCGCCGGTACCGGTTGCCGCGATCGGCGGCATCGAGCTCGACGATCTTGCCGCGATCGTACGGACCGGCGCGCGTATGGCGGCCGTGATCGCGGCGATCGCCCGCGGTCCCGATCGCCAAGCAAACGCCCGCGCGTTGGTCGAACGATGGCAGAAACTTCATACGTAAACATCCCGGTCGTCTGTTCGATCGGGACGAACGATCCCTGGAACGCCGCCGGGGTCGGGCTCGACATTCGCGTCCTCGCCGAATGTAACGTTCGACCGGTGACCGTGATCGCCGGGATCGCCGCGCAGGATACGCGCGGATTGCGGGCCAGCGCGGCGGTCGAACCCGCGTTGATCCTGGCCCAGCTCGAATCGCTCGCGGGCGCGGGAATTGCTGCCTATCGCGTCGGCGCGCTACTCGATCCAGCGAGCGTTACGGCGATCGGCGAATTTCTCGCGGGCGTTACCGTGCCGGTGGTCTGGGATCCGGTATTGGCCCCGAGCGCCGGCGGACGGTTCGCAAGTGAAGCGACGCTCGCGGCGCTGCGAAGCCGGCTGCTGCCGCGGGCGTCGCTCGTCATGCCCAATCTCGCCGAAGCCGGCGCGTTGCTTGGACGCAGTGTGCAGACGGTCGACGAGATGGAGCGCGCGGCGCGCGACTTGGTCGCCGGCGGCGCGCGCGCGGCGCTCGTTAAGGGCGGGCATCTCGATGGTGATCCGGTCGACGTGCTGTTCGACGGCGCGCGGAGCGAGCGGTTCGCCGGCGAACGAATCGCCGGAACTATGCGCGGGACCGGCTGCGTGCTTGCGGCCGCGACCGCCGCGGCGCTCGCGCGCGGTCAGAGCCTGCGGGCTTCGGTGATCGCGGGACGGATCGTGCTTAGAAAAAAACTCGCCGGCGCGTGCAGCGTCGGCGAGTTACGACTGGCCTATTGATCGGCTGCGCGCCGCCTTAGCGGTACGCCGGCCGATGTTTGCCGAAACAGTCGCGACAGTAGACGGGCTTGTCGCCGCGCGGTAGGAACGGGACCTCGGCCATCTGTCCGCAATCGCTGCACGTCACCGTGTGCATCTCGCGGGAACTGCCGGCGCTGCGCGCACCGCCGTTACCGGCCGGCGAACCCATGCCGCGCGCGGCTTTCCGTGCCGACCGGCAATCGGGGCAACGGTTGGGCTTGTTCTGAAACCCCTTGGTTGCAAAGAATTGCTGTTCGCCGGAACTGAAGATGAACTCACTCCCGCAGTCGGTGCAGGTCAGCTTCTCGTCGGTATACAAGTGCGAGCCTCCTATGTTCGAAGACAGGTTTCGACTCGCTACTTGGCTGACTTAACCGAAGTCGACGTCGCTGTGCGGGCGGAACCCCTTTTATGCGTGGATAGTAGCACGGTGCCACTTTTGACGCAAGAACGGCGACCGCGGATTATGTCGGGGATGCGCCCGACCGGCCGGCTTCATCTCGGCCATCTCGTCGGCGCGTTGACGCAGTGGGTGCAGTTCTCGCGTGAAGGAGACGCCTTCTTCGAAGTCGCCGACTACCACGCGCTGACCACCGGCTTTCAAACGCCCGAATCGATCGCCCCCAACATCCGTGAGATGGTGCTCGACTGGCTCGCCGCCGGCGTCGACCCGCAGCGCGCGACCTTGTTCGTGCAGTCGCGCGTCCCCGAGATCGCCGAGTTGCACTTGATGCTCTCGATGATCGTACCGGTCGCGTGGCTGCAGCGCGTGCCGACGTTCAAGGAGCAGATCGCCGCCCTCGGCTCGGAGATTTCGACCTACGGATTTCTCGGCTATCCGCTCATGCAGTTATGCGACATCGCAGTCTTCCGCGCCGACACGGTTCCCGTCGGCAAGGATCAGCTTGCGCACCTTGAGTTCGGGCGCGAGGTCGTGCGCCGATTCAACTTTCTGTACGGCCCGACGCTGGTCGAACCGCAGGCGACGCTCAGCGAGTTTCCGGAGGTGCCCGGCATCGACGGCCGCAAGATGTCGAAGTCGTACAACAACGCGATCGAGATCGCCGACGATCCGGCGGCGACGACCGCCAAGGTCCGCGCGATGCTGACCGATCCGTTGAAGATTCACAAGACCGATCCCGGCCGGCCGGAGATTTGCCCGGTCTTTGCCCTGCACAAGATCGTCAACGTCGAACAGGTGCCGGCGGTCGAAGCGGAGTGCCGCGCCGGTGCGCGCGGCTGCGTCGCCTGCAAGGGCGAACTCGCCGAGCGGCTCAACGCGTTTCTCGCGCCGGTGCGCGAACGGCGCGCGATGTTCAACGCCGCCGCCGTCGATGCGGTTTTGGAAGAGGGCAGCGCCAAAGCGCGCGACCTCGCCACCGTGACGGTGAACGACGTGAAGCACGCGATGAAGCTACGGTAGCGCGCCGGCCGTTTGAACTAGCGCTAGTGTTGTGAGTTAGAAGACGTTTGTTGC
>JBOHTW010000129.1:0-2040 GCA_050733835.1 Vulcanimicrobiaceae bacterium
GGGTGCACGACATAGAAGTTAGAACAGCGTGAGGATAGAGTTGTAGGAAGATTCTCTTACGGCTACTATAACTGTAAGGAGGGCTCATGCCCGATTCTCACGAAGTCCCCGCACGTATTCGCGATCTCGCTGCGCAGCTTGCGCAGGCAAGACCGATGCGTCGAGGTTCTCTCTCGCAGCGTTACGTGAAGTGCAGTAAACCCGGCTGTCCCTGTGCCAGCGACCCAGAGGCACGCCACGGCCCCTACTTTAGTCTTACGCGAGGTGTGAGGGGCCGTACACGGTCCCGTTTTGTCTCCGCGGCGCAGGCCGAGCTGGTACGCCGTCAGGTCCAGGCGGGCCATCATTTCCGGCGCCAAGTGGAGGCTTTCTGGGAGGCCTGCGAGCTATGGGCCAATGCCCAACTCGAAGGTTCGGCGGCGGCTTCCGAGGGCGCCCAAAAAAGGGGCTCCAGACAGCGTTGGAAGCCGAAATTGTCCAAGAGGTCGAAGCACTTTTAGGTCCGGAGGCCGTCGCCGAGCTGGATTTCGAGGCCCTGGAAGTGGCCCTGCGCCAGCAAGCACTGCGGCTCGCGGCCTGCGCGATCGAGCAACGTTTCAATGCCGGCACCACCGATGAGGCGGGGCCACGAGTTCGTTGCGATTGTGGGAATGAAGCTCGCTATGCCGGACGCCGGGTCAAGCAGGTACAGAGTGTGCTCGGCCCGCTGCGCCTGGAACGCGCCTACTATCACTGTCCCGCTTGCGGCCACGGCTGCTGTCCCCGCGATCGACATCTCGGAATCGAGAACACCTCCCTCTCTCCTGCGCTCACGCGCATGACCGGCACGGTGGGTGCGATGGTCAGCTTCGAGGAAGGCAGCGAGCTGTTGCAGGAACTGGCCGGTGTGACCGTCGATGCCAAGCAGGTGGAGCGCACGGCGGAAGCCCTGGGCGAAGAGATCGCGGAAGACGAACGTCTTCACACGGAACCTTCCGACACTCTTCCCCTGCCGCCGACGTTGTATCTCGGGATGGACGGCACGGGCATCCCGCTGCGCGCCGAGGAACTCGCGGGCCGTACCGGCAAGCAACCGGACGGCTCGGCGAAGACCGGCGAGGTAAAACTCTGCACGGTCTGGAGTGCGGAATCGCTCAACGAAGAAGGCCTTCCCGTTCGCGATCAAGGGTCGGTCAGCTACTCAGCGGCGCTGGAGAGCGCAGCCACGCTGGACACCGCCAAAGAACGCTCCGCATTCGCGCAGCGTGTTGGGCGCGAGGCTACGCGCCGCCGCTTCGGCCAAACGTCGCGTACCGCAGTGCTCGGAGATGGCGCTCCCTGGATCTGGAACATCGCCGAAGATCAGTTTCCGGGAGCGCTTCAAATCGTCGACCGCTTTCATGCCAAGCAGCACTTGAGCGATCTCGGAAAAGCTCTTTACGGTCCAACGGCCCCACGCGCTTCGCAGTGGGCGGATCGCCGGAAGGAAGAACTCGACAGCGGAAAATTCCAGGCTCTGCTCACCGCCCTCCGGCGCCAGGTACCCCGCTCCGAGGAGGCGCGCCGCTGCCTCCATTATTTCCAGACCAACCGGCAGCGCATGCGCTATCCCGAATTCCACGCCCAAGGCCTGTGTACTTCAACCGGCGTGGTCGAGGCCGGCTGTAAGGTGGCCATCGGCACACGACTCAAACGAGCCGGCATGCACTGGACCGTTCGAGGTTCCAACGCCATCATCGCTCTACGGTGCTCGAAACTCAGCGGTCGCTTTCAGGACTTCTGGGAGCGCCGATCAGAACGCAACGCCGCATGACTCATCACTTTCGTGTCGTGCACCCAGAAGAGCTGCCCACAAGCCAACCAGTTTGACGTATTGCGGCTTGTCATAACTGCACACCACACATCCCTCGGCGTGAGGCGCGAAGAAGAACTGGACTTCATCCGCCAATGGGCAAAAACCCGCGCCGCTCCTGCCCATTGATTCGGCAGGCTCTCTCCAAGTCATCTGTTGCGGCAACCTGAAAACCGAAGCCCCGCACTCGGAGGCGCGAAGTGCGAGGC
>JBOHTW010000130.1:0-9944 GCA_050733835.1 Vulcanimicrobiaceae bacterium
CGCCGCCTCCGCAGTTCGCCAGCAACACCGCGGCCGCGCAAACGGCGGCCCATCGAACCACTTGGCGGCTCGCACCGGGGCCGTTGGCATTCGTTTTCATCGAGCCGGCGGGTTCGCGGGCGACCCGCGCGCTTCCGTGCGACCGATGGCCCAGGACCGCGGCGAGCGCAGAGTAGGCCGGCAGCGCGTAAGCGAACAGCCCCGGCATGGTTCCGACGCCCGCTCGCTCACATCGCGGCTTCTACCGTTTCATCGCCACGGCGCTCGCGCTGTTCGCAGCCGGCGCGCTTGCCGGCTGCGCGAATCCGAACCTCATCGGCGTCCAGGATACGGGGATCGTTCGCGGGATCGTCGTCGATGCGACGACGCAGCTACCGGTCGCCGGCGCCTACGGCATCACCGGCGGAATCAGTTTCAGAACGACGCCCGACGGCCGGTTCACGTTGCCGACGGTTCCCGTCAGCGAGCATCAGACCCTGACGATCAGCGCGGGCGGCTACGCCTCGACCAGTGTCGATTTTGCACTGACCAAAGATCAGACGCTCGATCTCCCGACGATCGCGCTCCAGCCACAACCGTAGCCGGTCGCTACGAACTGCGCAAACGGCCGTGGAGAAAGCGGCGCGCATCGTCGATCGGAATCGCGAACCCGATCGCGTGCTCGTCTTCGAAGCGCGACTCCGCCAACCCCAGCACCGCGCCGCTAACCGCGTCGAAGACCGGCCCGCCGCTCTCGCCCGGAATCACCGGCAGATCGAGTTCGAGCGCATCCTTATCAATGCCCGCGATTCGACCGGCGAACGCCGAGAGCGAGATGCCCAACCCCTCGTCACCGAATGCATCAGGGATCGGATAGCCGGCAACGCCGACGGCCTGACCGAGTTGCACCGAACGCGATGAACCCAGCCGCGCCGCCGGCAGATCGCGCGCGTCGGTGGCAACCAGCGCCAGATCGGTCTCGGCGTTGGTCGCGACGACGTTGGCGCCGAACGTTCGGCGGTCGTCGAGCCGGACGTGCAGGTTGCGCGCGTCGGCGACGACGTGCGCGACGGTCAGCACTTGGCTCCCCCAGTGACCGCTCGCAACGATCACGCCGGAACCGTAGGCATCGTCGAGCTGGCCGCGCCGGTGCGGATCGTTCGCCGGAATCTTCATCGTAAACAGAACGACGCTCGGCCGGATCGCGCGGACCGCATTGACGAACGGATCGCCGTCGCCGGCGGCGTGGCGCGCCGCGCAGCCGACGATCAACGGCACACCGAGCAGCGCGCCGAGCCACGCGCGCGAAGCGAGACTCATGTGCGCGCCGGTCGGGCGTCGAGGCGCGCAACGATCTCGGCCCGCAGTCGGTCGATGCCCGCGCCGGTCGCCGCGCTGACCGCGACCGCCGCCGGCGGCAAGTCGGGCGGATCGGTGAGCCGATCGACCTTGTTGGCGACCAGGACCGTCGGCCGGCCGGCGAGTTCCAGCTCGTGCAAGATCGTCTCGACGCTCGCGCGCTGTCGCGGCCAATCCGGGTTGGCCGCGTCGATCACGTGCACGAGCAGATCGGCCTCCGCCAACTCTTCGAGCGTCGCGCGAAACGCGTTGACCAGTTCCTTCGGCAGTTCGGTAATGAACCCGACCGTGTCGGTGAGCCGCGCGAACCGGCCGGCGGCGAGATAGATGCGGCGCGTCGTCGGGTCGAGGGTCGCAAACGGTTGATCGGCGACGAACGCCGCGCCCGCTTCGCCGCCCGCCGGCGCAAGCCGGTTGAGCAGCGACGACTTGCCGGCGTTGGTGTAGCCGACGAGCGCGACCAGCGGCTCGGCAGGTTGCGGCGCGCGGCGATTGACGCGCGCGGTGCGAACGTCCTCGAGCGCGCCGCGCAGCGTCGAGACGCGCGCTTGAATTCGCCGGCGGTCGACTTCCAGCTTCGTCTCGCCGGGGCCACGCGTTCCGATCCCGCCGCCGAGGCGCGAAAGCGCGGCGCCGACGCCGATCAGGTTCGCTTGCCGGTAGCGCAGTTGCGCCAGCTCGACTTGCAGCTTGCCCTCCCGGCTGCGCGCGCGCTGCGCAAACACGTCGAGAATGACCATCGTGCGGTCGACGATGCCGATCGGCACGATCTTCTCGAGATTGGTCCGCTGGCGCGGGCGCAAATCGTTGAAGACGAACAGGCTAGTCGCGGTGCGCTCGACCGCCAACTCGGCGATCTCACGCGCTTTGCCGCTGCCCACCAGGGTCGCCGGATCGACCGCCGGCAACCGTTGCACGACGCGATCGACGATCGTTGCGCCGGCGGCTTCGATCAGCGCTTCGAACTCGCTCAGTTCAGGCGCCAGCGGCCGCGCCGGATCGTGCAGATCGACCGCGACCACGATACCGCGCTCGACCTGCGTGAGACGGCCGCTACGCATGCGGATTCGCGGCGGCGAGTTGCAAGTGCGCGATCAGCCACGCCAAGCCTTGGTTGTAGCGCGGGCCGGGCCGTTCGAGCAGATCGGGGTTGTCGATCGTGTAGACGCGATGCGCCCGGACGGCGCGCAACAGGCTCCACGGCGGGCGGCCCAGGACGCCGTTCAACCCGCTGGCCCGATCGGTGACGATCACGTCGGGCTGGGCGGCGACGACCGCCTCGTCGCTGTAATGGCCGTAAGCCGTCCCCAGCCGCGCCGCGTTACGGCCGCCGGCCAGCGCAATCAGTTGAGCGATGTAGGAACGGTCGCCGACGGTATACGTCGGCGCGACGCCGAGCACGACGAGACAGCGCGGTCGCGACCGCCCACGCACCCGCGCGACCAGTTGCGAAGTCTGCGCGCGCAGATTCGCCGCCAACCGCTGCGCGGCAGCCGCATGACCGGAGAGCTTGCCGAGTGCGATCAAGTCGCTGAATATCTGCTCGTACGAGTCGTCCGGGAGCAGTTCGGTGCGCAGCCCGAGACGTTGTAGTTCGGCGAGTTGCGCCGCCTGCGCGGGAATCCCGACGACCAAATCCGGCTGCAGCGCGGCGACCCGTTCGGAGTCGACGGCCGCAAACGACGCGACGACCGGGAGTTGGGTTGCCGCCGGCGGGTAGTCGGTAAACACCGAGACGCCGACGACTTGCGAACCGGCGCCGATCGCGAACAGATCTTCGGTAAACGACGGTACGAGCGCAACGATGTCCGGTAAGCGAGCCGGGGTTGCGCCGGCGGCCGTAAGCCACGCGGCGAGCACGACTGCGCCGAGCGCGCCGAAACGGTGACTGGTCCGCACGCTTCCCCATGCGCTGCGCGACGAATCGGCGCCTTCCGCACAGGAATGCGCGCCGTGCGCGCGGTACGGGGACGACGAGTCTTGCGCGCGGGAAGCCGGTGGGAATCCGGCACGGTCGCGCCACTGTCAGCGGGGAGCCGCCAGCCGCCACTGCTCGATCATCGAGTGGGAAGGCGCTGGCAACGAGGCGAGGATCCGCAAGTCAGGATACCGACGCGAGACCGACTTGTGCACTCTCGACCTCGCGAAAAGGTTGGCCACATGAACGTTTCCCGATGCGGGCGCGCCGCGCTCGCCGCCGCCGTGCTGGCGATCTTGCCGGCGGTTGCCGCCGCGGCCGTCGCCCCCCCGGTCGGCCCGTCGCCGACGCCCGCACCGGCGGCGACTAAGTTGCCCGAGATCGTCCACATCGTCACCAGCGATCGTCACGACGAGCCGCTCTCGCAGACCTCGCGACCCACGTTCGTCGTCGACCGCGCCGCTATCGAAGCGCGCGGCGCGCGCACGATCGCCGACGCGCTGACAGGGGTTCCCGGCTTCGAGGTATTGCGCTACGGCGGCCTCGGTTCGCAAGTCATCGCCGGCGTTCGGTCCGCCGGGTCGAGCATCGCCGCCAAGAGCCTGGTGTTGCTCGACGGGGTGCCGATCGGCGCCGCCTCGGATGGATTCGTCGACCTCGGAACGTTGTCGACGGTCGGCGTCGCGCGCATCGAGGTCGTCGAGAGCGGCGCATCGACGCTCTACGGCACGAGCGCGGTCGACGGCGTGATCAACATCATCACCGCGATTCCGCGCGGCGCTTATCTGTCGTTCGCCGACGGTTCGCTTGGCGAGCGCGACGTGCGGGTCACGGCGGGTACCGGTAAACTCGGCATCGCGTTCGAGCGCCACGTCGCGAGCAACGTCTACGACTTTCCGGCCCTCGACGGCTTCCCGGCCGGCACCCGCGTCAACGCCGATGCGCAGCAGACGGCCGCACGGCTGATCTACGCGACGCCGATCGGGACCGCATGGCGCGTGCGCGCAGCTCTCGGCGACAGCGCGATCGCGACCGGCGTTCCCGGCCGGCTCGACTTCCTCACGCCGGCTGCGCGCCAGCACACCGCCGCCGACGACGCGAACCTACAATTCGTGCACGCCGGCGCGCACGCGAATCTGACCGTGACGCTCGCCGGCTCACGCCAGCAACTAGCGTATGCCGATCCGAACAACGGCGGCGAGAGCGCCACCTACGACGGCCGCGCGCAGCTCTCGGTGCGCGACGTCATCGCATCGGCGCGCACCACGTTCGTCGGCGGGGTCGATCTGTCACGCGAGAGCGCGAAGCTCGACCTCGGTCCGTCGGGACCGCCGCCGAGCTTTTCGGCAGCGCTCTCCCAGACGGCCGCCTACGCGCAAGTCGAACGGCAACTCGGCGCGCAGACGCGCGCTAGCCTCGGCGTTCGCGGCGAACACGATGCACCGTTCGGCTCGATTCTTGCGCCGGCGGTTGGTTTACTGATAAATCTCGGCGATCTGCGGTTGGCGGGTAATGCCGGCGAATCGTTTCGCGTGCCGACGATCATCGATCTCTACTATCCCGGCTTCTCCAATCCGGCGCTGCAACCCGAGAAAGTCCGCAACGTCGATCTCACCGCCAGCACCGATCGCATCCTCGGCGGGGCGAGCCTCGGCTGGTTCGAACGGCGCGCCAACGATCTAATCGTCCTCGATACGAACTTCGTGCCGCAGAACCGCCAGCGCGCCGCGATCGCCGGCTTCGTCGGAACGATCCGGACGCGCCCGCTGCACGGGCTCGTCGCGGCGCTCAACCTGACCGATACGTATCGCGCGGTCGACGAAAGCCCGGGCGCCGGAAACGCGCGGCTGCCGTTTGCGCCGGTGATCCAGTCAACCCTGTCGCTGACCAAGCCGCTCGCCGCGTCGCCGGTCGGTTTCGGGATCGCCGCCAACATCGTCGGCGCACACGTCGAGTCGATCGGCTCGACCGGCGCATTCACCGGCGTCGACGCCTACGCACGGGTTCGCCTGCAACGCGCGGGCGTGCTCACGGTACGCGTCCGCAATCTCGGCGACGAGCGCTACGCCGCGATCTACGGCTACCCCGCGCCGGGCCGATCGCTCGAAATCGAGTTCGCCACCCGATGAAGCCCGGCTGGCGGTTGGCGCTGCTCGCGCTCGCGGCCCTCGTCGCCGGCGTCGCCGCGCTCGGCATCGGCGGCGCCGCGTTGCCGCTCGACGCGGTCGCCCGGGCACTCGTGCATCCGCGGGCCGGCGGCGCCGTCGGCGCGATCGTCTGGCAGTTGCGGCTCCCGCGCATCGTCATCGCCGACATCGTCGGCGCAACGCTCGCGCTCGCGGGATTCCTGCTCCAAGGATTGCTGCGCAATCCGCTGGTCGATCCGTATCTCACCGGCGTCAGCGCCGGGACCGGCGCGGCGGTCGCAATCGGCGTGACCGTCGGCGTCGGCGCGGCGCTCGTGCCCGTGCTCGGTTTCGGTGCCGGGCTTGCAACCGCACTGATCGTCGCGGCGCTGGCGCGCCGCGGCGCCGGCCTCGACGTCGAGCGGCTGATCCTCGCCGGCATTTCGCTCTCGGCGTTCTTCTCCGCGATCGTCGTCCTCGTGCTCACCCGCAGTGGCCCCGGCGCCGCTCAGGCTATCATCGCGTGGCTGGCCGGCTCGCTCGACGGCCGCGGCTGGCCCGACGTCATCGCGACCTTGCCGTATGCGTTCGTCGGCGTCGCGCTGGCCGCGGTTGCGGCGCCGACGTTGAACGCGCTTCGATTGGGCCGCACGACCGCCGGGACCTTGGGCGTCGATCTGGTGCGCGCGCAATGGTTGCTGCTCGCCGCTGCATCGCTGCTCACCTCGGTCGCGGTGGCGCTCGGCGGCCTGATCGGCTTCGTCGGATTGATCGTACCGCATCTGGCGCGGCGAATCGTCGGCAGCGACGCCCGGGTTGCGCTGCCGGCGGTCGTGCTGATCGGCGGAATCGTCATGCCGCTGGCCGACGCCGCGAGCCGCGCGCTGCTGGCGCCGAGCGAAATTCCGCTCTCGGTTCTGCTGGCGTTCATCGGCGTGCCGGCGTTTCTCTACCTGTACTCGCGACCGGAGGCCCGCCGGCTGTGGGGAACCTAACCGCGTGCGATGTGACGCTCGTCGTCGAACGACGCGAGCTGTTGCGCGATTTGAATTTGACGGTTCGCCCGGGCGAACTCGTGGCGGTCGTCGGCCCGAACGGCGTCGGAAAGACGACCTTGCTGCGCGCGCTCGCCGGAACGGCACGGCCGGCCCGCGGAACGGTTGCGATCGACGGGGTCGCGCTCGCGAGCCTCGCACCGGCATTGCGCGCGCAGTGCATTGCACACGTTGCGTCGGACGCCGAGGTGCCGGTCGGCATGACGGTCGGCGAGGTCGTCGCGGCCGCCCGGTTTGCGCGGCGCGCGTGGTGGGATTGGGGTGCCGACCGGACCGACCGCGAAGCGGTCGCAACCGCCGTCGCACGCGTCGGACTCGCCCCGTTTGAGGCGCGGCTCGCGTCGAGTTTGAGTTCGGGCGAGCGCCAGCGGCTCTGGATTGCGCTCGCGCTCGCGCAACAAACCGGGACGCTGCTGTTCGACGAGCCGACGAGCCATCTCGACGTGCGGCTCGCGCTCGAGGTGCTCGCGCTCTTACGGAAGCTCGCCAACGACGGGGAGGCGGTCGTCGCCGTGCTCCATCGGCTTGAGGAGGCGGCGGCGATCGCCGACCGCGTCGCGCTGCTTGGTGACGGCCGATTGCTCGCGTTTGCGCCGCCGCGCGAAGCGTTCGTTCCCGCGTTGTTGGAGCGCGCTTACGGCATCGCCTTCGACGTCGTCGACGTCGACGGCGTGCCGCATCCGATCCCGCGCGGACCCCGGCTCAGAACCGGTAGAGCGCTTCGAATCCGAACGTCGTGAGACTGGTTCGACCGGTTCCGTTCGCGTTGGTAAAGACCGGTTGATTTGAATTATCGGCGCGCAGCTCGCCCCGAAAGAGTAACGGCGCGGTCGGTGCATAGGCGAGCGTCACCGTTCCCTCCCGCCAGTGCTGGTCGAAACCGGTGCGGTAGCCGCCGTTGTCGCCGAACGTCTCGAGCCGCAGCGTTCCGCTGATCTTCGGCGAGAACTGCTGGGTGAGATAGCCGGCGACGCCGCCCCAACTCGCGCTACCGGTACCGACCGGCGTGCCCGCGCCGTTGAGGAGCGGGGCGTTCGCTTGGCTCGCCGCATCGATGTTGAGCACGAGCGTCGTCGGGTCGGCCGGCTTGTAGGTCGCGACGATATCGATCAGCGCGCGGTTTCCGCCACTTCCGCTGACCGGAAAGTTCGAAATCTGCTCGACTCCGCTGTACCCTTGCGCCGTCAGGTTGAACTTCGCGCTCGGCGTGTAGAGGATCGCGCCCTCGAACGTTTTCTGCGCGTTGGTGTCGCGGAAATCATCCCAGCCGTTATTGACGCCGGCGACGAACGACAGCGCGCTCGAAGCCGCATAGGTGAACCGGATGCCGGTATGCGTGAACGGAACGGCATAGCCGAACAGAATCGAGCGCGAGAAGTTGACGTCGTCGATGCTGCGAATCGACTCGGCGCCGGCGAGCGTCACGTACTTCCCGCCGGCGAGCGTCAATTTGCCCAGCGTGTAGTTCGCGTACGCCTGCATGATGTTGAAGTTAGCTGCGTTGGGCATTCCAAACGGCGCAATGACGTTGGCGTCCGAGCCGAGGCTGAGTTCGACCCGGCCGCCGAGCGGCTGATTGTCGGTGAGTCGCAGGTCGACGGCTTGCAGCACCGCCTTGTCGGTGGCGAAGTCGAAGACGCGGGCGTTGCCGCCGTTGACGAACTTCAGCGAATTCGCACCGCCGACGGTCGTCACGCCGGCGTCGCCGTAGCCGTCGAAGACGAGCGGCTTCGGCGTTGGGGCAGCCGTCGGCGACGGGCTTGGAGCTGGGACGGTTTGGGCGGTGGCGGGCGAGCGCAACCCACCGACGGCGACCAGCGTAGCGCCAACCGCCAGCGTCAATAACCTGCGAGCGTCCATGATCCCCTTCCAACGGGCGTGCGAGCGACGTCGCCAGCGTGACGTCGGCGTTGGAACGAAGCGTAGCGGCTCGCGCCGGTCAGCGCATCCGACACACGGTGAACGCTGTGGGCGCGGTTTGCGGCGCGGCGTCGAAGACACCGCCATTCGATCGGCTAAATGGCAGAGCCGCGCCTGGGGCGGCTAACCAGATGGCGAACCGCTCTTATCTCGCGCTCGCGCGAATCCGCTCCATATCGCTCGATGCGACCCAGCCGTAGCGGCCGCGATAGTCGCCGGCGGTGATCTTGACGCCGATCGCGTCGAGTTGACGGCTGCCGATCTTTTCGTACACGACGCCCGGGAAGCACGCGACGACGAACGCCGGCGTTCCGGCGCGCGCCAAGACGGTGTGCGCCAGCACCCACTTCGCGTCGTGCGAACGGCCGGACTCGTAGTCGATCAAACCGACGCGCGAGTCCCACAAAAAGACGTCGGGGTCGTTGGAATCGGCGACCAGCACGATGCGGTCGCCCGCGAGATTGCCGCAGTTCGCGGCGCGCGCGGCACTGATCGAGCCGAGGATCCCCGCACCGGCCAGCAGCAGGGCGACAAACCGGCGCTTCATACGGCCGTGGCAGCGGCGCTACGGATGCTGAGCCAACTCGTAAAGTCGTGGGCCGTCATCGGGTACGCGAGCCAGAAGCCCTGTAGCCCATCGCAGCCGAGCGTCGTCAAGAGTTCGCGCTGGGCGCTCCCTTCGACGCCCTGAGCGATCACGCGCCAACCGAGCGACTTCGCGACCAAGACGGTGCCGCGGGCGACCGCCTGCGCGGTGCGGCTGATCGCGATCCGATCGACGAGTTTGCGGTCGAGCTTGATCATATCGATCGGCAAATCGGCAAACTGCGACAGTGCGCCGAAGCCACCGTCAAACCGCGTGACGTTGATCGTCATACCGCGCGCCCGGCAACTCGCGGCAAACCGCGCAATCACGTCCGGATCACCTTGTAGTTGACTGGCCTCCAACTCGATCGCCAAGTTCGCAAAGTCGATCAGGTGCGCTTCGTCGCCGAGCATCTCGTCGAACGTCGCCGGATCGAACGCCGCAAGGTTTACTGCGACGCGGACCGGCTTGCCTGCGAGCTGCCAGGCTCGCGCCTGGGTTGCCGCCTCGCGAAGCACCCAACGATCGAGCGCCTGCCGGGCCGCTTGATCGCGGACCGTGGTCAAGATTCGTTCCGGCGCAAGCAGACCGTGTAGTGGGTGAACCCGACGGACGAATGCCTCGGCGGCATCGACGCGTTTGGTTGCGAGATCGACGATCGGCTGATAGCACAGCAGGTAGCCGACCTCGGTTGCATCGGGTTCCTCATCGCCGCCGATCATTCCGACGATCGCGTTGAATTCGCGCGCGGGATCGGTGTAGTGAACCCGCGAACGGCCGGCCGTCTTGGCGGCATACATCGCCGCGTCGGCCCGCGCCAGCAACTCCTCGCGGGTCGTGCCGTCGCCGGGATAGACCGCGACGCCGATGCTCGCCGACAACGCGAATCGATAGCCGTTGGTCTTCACGGGTTCGGCCATCACGCTGGCGATTCGTCGAACGACTTGATCGATCTCATCCTTGGTCGAAATCTGCGGAAGCACGACGGCGAATTCGTCGCC
>JBOHTW010000131.1:0-3572 GCA_050733835.1 Vulcanimicrobiaceae bacterium
CTGACGGTGAAAGAGGTTCCGCGGCGCGCCGGCCGGTAGTAACGCCGGTCGGCTCCCAATCGAGCCGCCCGCACCCCGGGGGATGTAGCTCAGCTGGTAGAGCACTTGCTTCGCATGTAAGGGGTCAGGAGTTCGAGTCTCCTCATCTCCACCACGTCCAAACCCGCATCCCGTAAGGGTTTGCGGGTTTTTCGTTGCCGTGGTTTTCCGAAGCGATCGGCCGCATTTACGACAATCGGGTTCGATGGCTGCGAAGATTTGGTCCTCCGTCTGCGCAACGCGGCGCCCGGTATGGTTGAAGAGATGGCCGTACCGCTCGAACATCATCCGCCTGTCGGCATGGCCCAAACTGCCCGCGATTGCGAGCGGATCTTCGCCCGCCTCGATGAGCAGCGAATTGGCGGTATGGCGCAAACTATGGAACGTAACGTCGGGCAGTTCCGCCGCCTTGAGCAACGGTTTGAAGACTCGGCGGACGAAGTTGCTCTTGCGCAGCGGCGTCCCGTCGGCCGCCGTGAAGACGAAGCCGTCTTGAGTGGAGCATTCGGCTTGGTGCGCGAGGAGCGCCTTAAGTGCGAACGCCGGAAGATTGATGACGCGCCGTGATTTCGCGGTCTTCGGATCGGACCGAAACAAGCTTACCGTCCAGGTTCTCGGTCAGCGTCGCGCGGACCGAGACGATCCCGGCGGCCGGCGGAACGTTAACGGATGGCGGCCACGCATGCTCCGCGCGCTGGTCAAAGACGCGAATGCAGGCGGACTGGACTGCTTTTGGATCGAGCTGACCAAGCATGTCCAGAAAAACGGCGTCAAGGATGTCTCTTGCGCGATTCTCGCCTTCGAGGACTCGAGGGTTTGTGCACGCATGGAGCTTCTGAGCAACCTGAATATCGAGCGTAATGCAGCGCACCGGCGAGGTGACCGGAATACCGAGTTCGGCAACACCTCTGATCGTCGGCGCAACAAGATCGACCGTCGGTTCATCAGCGGGACCAAGATCGATCTGAATCGTTTGAAACCCGTGGCCGCGGTAGGTGATTGCGGCATCAACGCGCACGGTATCGACATGCTCTAGGTCGCGTGGAACTTTCACGCGGAATGTGAATTCGTCAAATCCCAGCGCGGCAGCGCGTTCAAGCGCCGCAAACCGGTCACGACGGCTATTGCCGGGCAGGCCAACATCCATATCCTTTGTAGTACGGGCCCGATGAGCAAATCGCAGCTCGAGCGCCGCTCCGCCCTTGAGATGGTAGTCACTAATGACACCTTCATCGATCGCTCGTTGGAGCACGCCGCATAGCGCGAGAAACGAGACCCAACGGCGCAGCCTGAGTTCGTCGACATCGGTCTCTCTCGCTACGCGGAAAAGAGCCTTGTCAAGCCGCTCACGTGCCATGTACTTTTTTCAATTCCTTCGTTAGCCGGCGACTTTCGATTTCAGTAATAAAGCCCTCGCGGCGCGCTTGCACAACGGCGTCGCTAGCAAAGCGCAGGTTGCCGCTTCGCGCAAGATCGAGAACCGTTCGCGGGACGGATGTGACGGGCAGACCCTCGTGTTCGATGACATCGCTACTGTCGAGAATCGCCCGATAGATCGCTATCCGCGCGGGCGCAGTGCGTCGGAGCCGAGCATGCGGCGGGACCGTGAGCTGGATCGTTGACGGGTTCGCGTCGGTAAGGCCAAGGACCGCGAGGGCCGTCTCATGGGAAAGAGCCACGCGCGGGCCTCGATGCGACTGGGCCCAGAGAATCGCTTCACGATACGGAGAGAGCGGATCGCGATGCGAATGAACGAGTCGATAGACGCCGCGCGAAAGGCGTTCCAGCCGGCCGCGTTCGACCATACCGGCCAAGGTTCGGCGGCTGATGCCTGCTTCGGCCGCGGACCGAGTGGTCACGAGGCCTTCATTCTCGGCTGCGAGCTCTAAAAGGGCGTCGAGGTGGCTTTGAGGCACGGTCAAAATGTTACCATAACAGTGACATTTTGACAACCCATTGACGACGCGTTAGACCGTGCTTGGCGCCGATAAGCGAACGTCTCGGACTGCAACTACGCCAGCACTCCAAATGATCGCTCGTGGCCCGTCGCACAGAATGACCTTCGAGAACGGATCGATCGGTGGGCAACTCTTAGCCAACAGGTCGACACTTGCATCCCAGACGCCACGAAGATCGGTGACGCCCAGCACTAACCAAATGGGCTGAACGCCGTAGCTTGAGGCAGTGCGACGCTTCCGCTCTAGGCGACGATAGGCTACCGGCGCGAGCGCCAGCGGAGAGAACGCATGCGCAGCCGACTGGATGTGAAGGATGTGAGGGCTTCCATCTTCATAATGAGCCCAGTCCGCGCGATACAACGATGTTCCCATCCGTTGCAACATCGGTTCACGCAGAGACGTCAGGGTCCGCTCCGGAACAGCGGCGTGTCTTCCCGATCGGAGAATTGCCACCAACTCTTCCCGTACGGCACGAACCTCGGACTTTGTAGGGCACTCCGCGAGACGAAACTCAAGGTGGTGCCCTCGAACCGCTGCGCCAGCCGTTGCGTCAGCATCAACATCGTCTTTGACGTCACGGCTAAGGTCATGCATCATGTTCGTATATCGAGCTGATGGCGCGTCGACTACTTCGGCGAACTCCACCCACACGTCACCATCGTCGAAGCTCACAAGAGAATCTGGTGCGTCGCCAACCGCGATGCGCCGCGGGACGAGGCCGGCAGTGATCAACGCTGTCGCGAGACCGCGCAATTCAGATTCGGTCTTTCCGTACCTGACCTCGTATAGACTGTCCGAGGCCATGCGCGGCGCCTGCGCTCCAAACCGGATCTCAGGTCTTGGATCGTTGCGCACGGACACTCGCACGTTGGCGGCTAGATCGTAGATCGGCCGCTGCCAATCCGCAAACCAGCCGAAAGCGAGAAGGCTATCGATCGTACGACGATCGCCTGGGTCTTCGCGCAGAGTCAGGTCAGCAACACGCATAGTGAAAAAAGTTCTCGGCACTCCAAGTTACCCGAACTGGCGTTCGATTCCCGCGCCAGTTAGCCCGGGAAGGATACGGCGCCAGCGAAGCGCGCCGCTCCGCAGTCCGGCTCCCCGCTCGTAGAGCGGAACGAAGCGACCACAAGCAGTGGAACCGCCCTGGCCATAATACTCGCCGCGTGGTGGGCACCCCGATTTTTACGCCAGCGGGACCACACTTTGGAGCCGCCTAAGCGGCCCGAACGACGGAGGTCCCCATGGCCAGTAAACGTCACTCCCCCGAGTCCATCGCCGCGGTCTTGCGGCGCGCCGAGTCAGGCGTTCCGATCGCCGAGCTCGCGCGCAAAGCCGGCGTTCACGAGAACACGGTCCACCTCTGGAAAAATAAGTACGGTCAGCTTGGCACCGCCGAGATCCGCGAGATCAACGAGCTACGCGACGAAAATACGCGTCTCAAGCGCCTGGTCGCCGACCTGGCGCTCGACAAGGTGATGCTTCAGGACGTGCTCTCAAAAAAGCTCTGAAGCCGGCCAAGCAACGGAGCCTGGTCGGCGACCTTCAAACTGATTACGGCATCAGCCAACGACG
>JBOHTW010000132.1:0-5404 GCA_050733835.1 Vulcanimicrobiaceae bacterium
GCCGGCAAGCCGGCCGATCGGGCGAATGCGATCGAGGGCGATCCGGTGGCCGTCGAGCACCGCGTCGGCGACGTGGATGTGCTGCGCGCGCAGGATGACGAGGCTCGCGCCGCCGGCTTCTTCGGAGAGCGTCACGATCTGGGTGACGGTGCATTCGAAGTTGATCGGCGACTCGGCGACACGCGGCGGCTTGACCGATGCGGACGGCGCGGCGGTCAAGCCCGCGATCGCGAACTCGTCGACGTCGGCGGCGTATTCGCCCGAGGTCGCATTCATCTGCACGGCAAGCGCTTCGGGAACGACGTTGACGACGCACTCGCGGGTCGCCTCGAGATTGCGCAAGGTGTCTTTGCAATCGGTAGGCTCTGCGTCGCCGCGGCGCATCGGCGCGAATGCGAGCGTGAACGGTCGCGGACAGACGCCCATGAAGAACGAGAACGGCGCGAGGTTTGCGATCCCGTTCGGGTCGAGGGTCGAGACCCAGGCGATCGGCCGCGGTTGGACGCCGCCGATCAGTAGGCGATAGGCGTCGCCCCAGTCCATCGAATCGGGTTGGTATTCCATCGTCAGTTTCGCGCGGCGACGCGCGCGCGCAGTTCGATTGCAAATGCGTCGATGTTGATTGCGGGTCGCTTTTGATCGTTGCCGCGCTCGTTTGGGCTGACCGTTCCCTGTTCGACTTCGAGTTTCCCGACAACCAGGATATACGGCACTTTCTGTAGTTTCCAGCGGCGGATTTTGTAGCCGATCTTTTCGTCGGATTCATCGACTGCGATGCGGAAGCCGTCGGCCCGGAGGCGGCCGGCGACCGACTGCGCGTAGGCGAGCTGGTGTTCGGAAATCGGCGCGACGACAGCCTGGACGGGCGCGAGCCATGCCGGGAACGCGCCGCCGAAGTGTTCGATCAAAATGCCGAAGAAACGCTCCAACGAACCAGCCAATGCACGATGGATCATGACGGGCGGATGGTCGGCGCCGTCGCTGCCGCGGTAGCTCAAGCCGAAGCGGCGCGGTAGAACGAAGTCGACCTGCACGGTGCCGAGCTGCCAGGTGCGGCCGATCGCATCGTGCAGGTTGATGTCGAGCTTCGGGCCGTAGAACGCGCCGCCGCCGGCGTCGATCGCGTAGGCGATATTGCGCGATTCGAGTGCGCGCCGGATCGCCGCTTCGGCGATCTCGTCGGTCGGTTCGCGTAACTCGGCCGCGCGGGTCGACAGAGAGTATTCGAACTGCGTGAACCCGAACGCTTCGAGCAGGCGGATCGCTTCATCGGCGGTTTGCTCGAACTCGCTCTGCAACTGGTCGGGCGTGCAGAACAGATGGGCGTCGTCCTGCGTGAAGCCGCGCACGCGAGTGAGGCCGTGCAGCGTACCGCTGCGTTCGAACCGATAGACGGTGCCGAACTCGGAGTAACGCAGCGGCAGGTCGCGATACGAGCGGCCGGCGCTGCGATAGATCAAGATGTGGCCGGGACAGTTCATCGGCTTGAGCCGAAACCGCTGGCCCTCGACTTCGACCGGCCCGAACATGTTCTCGCCGAAGTTTTCGAGATGTCCCGAGATCTCGTAGAGCTTCTCACTGACGACGTGCGGCGTCACGACCGGTAGATAGCCGCGTTCGCGCAATCCTTCGCCGATGAAGTCTTCGATGATGCCGCGGACGATCGTGCCGTTGGGATGCCAGAAGACGAGGCCGCCGCCGGCATCCTCTTCGATCGAAAACAGGTCGAGCTCGCGCCCGAGCCGGCGGTGATCGCGCTTTTGCGCCTCTTCGAGAAAGTGCAGATAGGCGTCGAGTTCCGCTTGCGTGGAATATGCCGCGCCGTAGATGCGCTGCAGCATCGCGTTATGCTCGTCGCCGCGCCAGTACGCGCCCGCGACCGAGAGCAGTTTGAGCGCGCCGATCTCGCCGGTGCGATGCGCGTGCCCGCCGCGACACAGGTCGGTGAACGCGCCGATCGTGTAGAGTGTGATTGGTTCGTCGTCGGGAATCCCGCGCGCGAGCTCAACCTTGTAGGGGTTGTTACGGAAGTGCTCGATCGCTGCTTCGCGGGTGACCCGCTCGCCGGTCATTTCATAGTCGGCGGCGACGATCGCGCGCATCCGCGTTTCGAGTTTCGCCAGGTCCTCGGGCGTGAATCCGGCGGGACGATCGAAATCATAGTAGAACCCGGTTTCAATCGCCGGACCGATCGTTGGTTTCGCATCGGGGAACAGATCTTGGACGGCGTACGCGAGCACGTGCGCGGCGGTGTGGCGGAGCGCTTCGAGCGACGTCGCGTGGGTGGGTGCGGAACTCATGCCGACGCTGTTAGGCGCCGGCGCAAACCGCGCCTTCGGGAAACCCGAGCCGGCGCGGCCCCGCGCCGAGAGGATCGCGTTGCGGCGATACGGCAGTTCTGTGGGGGAGGGAGCTAACGTGCGCGTTTTCTTGAACGGTACCGCGATGCAGGGGGGAGCCGATCACGGTAACATCGCCGGAGCGCAACTCGTCGGCCCAGCCGAGACCGCCGCGCGGTACCGATTCTATTCGGTCGGCGATCGGTTTCCGGGTTTGGTTCCCGCCGACGAAGGCGGGGCTGCGATCGCCGGCGAGTTGTACGAAGTTGCCGAGACGATCTGGTTCGATTCGCTGTTGCCGAACGAGCCGCCGGAACTCGATCCGGGAACGATCGAACTGAGCGACGGGTCGTCGGCGAGCGCGATGATTTTGCAACTCGAACGGGTCGCGCCCGGCGAACTGCGCGAGATTACGAGCTTCGGCGGCTGGCGCGCGTACCTGGCCGCGCGCTAGTCGAACTCGGCGTCGATTCGCTCGAGTGTCGTCAGCAGCGCGCGGACGCCGACGACGAGCGCTTCATCGTCGGTGAACTCGTCGGGCGCATGGCTGACGCCGTCGCGGCTGGGCACGAAGATCATCCCATACGGCGCGAGCCGCGCGACGTTCATTGCGTCGTGGCCGGCACCGCTCGGCAAGGTTCGCCACGGCAGGCCGGAGTCGGCGCAGACGCGCTGGATCGTCGCGAAGATGCTCGGATCGGCCGGCGCAACCGGCGTCTGACCGAACGATTCGAGGCTCGCACCGATCGGTGCGAGCGCCGCGCGCACGGCCGCTTCCGCGCGATCGAGCCGATCTTCGTCGAGCGAACGCATGTCGAGCGAGAGTTCGACGGCGCCGGGGATGACGTTTGGTGCGCCCGGTACGACCCGCACGCGGCCGACCGTCGCGATGATTCGGCACTCGCGTGCAATCTCCGAAACGCGCGCGATCAGCGGAGCGGCTTTAACCAGCGCGTCGTCGCGCAGTTCCATCGGCGTCGTGCCCGCGTGGTTCGCGCGGCCGCCCACCGCGATTGCGTAGTGGCGCATGCCGACGATGCCTTCGACCGCAGCAAGCGCGCAGTGCTCGCGATCGAGGATGCCGCCCTGCTCGATGTGGAGTTCGAGATATGCCGCCAGCGAGCCGGGCGCGCGCCGGGCTTCGCCGATGCGCGCGGGCGTAAGGCCGGCACCTTGCAAGTGGTCGGCCAAGGTGCGACCATCCCAGGCCGGCTGACCGAGATTTTCCGGCGGCAAGTTGCCGGCCATCGCGCGGCTGCCGACCGTTCCGCCCGGCATCGTGCCTTCCTCGGCGGCGAAATCGATCGCTTCGATCGGGTGGCGCAGACGGCGCCCGGCGCGGTGGAGAGCGGCGACGCACGCGATTGCACCGAGAACGCCGAGCACACCATCGAAGCGGCCGCCGCTGGGCACGGAGTCGGTGTGCGATCCCAGGCCAATCGGCGCGCGCTGCGGTTCGCTGCCGGGATAGTGACCGATCGTATTCCCGGCGGCGTCGGTCCGCACCGTCATGCCGGCGGCGACCATTCGCTGCGCGATCCAGGCGTGCGCGCGCCGGTCTTCCGGCGAGTACGCGATGCGCTGCATCCCGCCGTCGGCGTCGCGGCCGATCTCCGAAAACTCGCGGAACCCTTCGAGAAAGCCGGCGGCGTCGATCACGGTGCGACTACGGCGTCAGCGTGATCTCGTTTGCGTTCAGCGATCCGTCGGATTGCGCGACGCCGCCGACGCTGACGACCATTCCCGGACGCAACGTCGTGCCGCGCGGATTGATGACCGTACCTTGATGGAGGTGAATCTGGCGATAGACGCGGGGCGCGGTTTCGAGCTGTAGTTCGAAGCGCCGAAAGTACGTGACCGTACCATGGGCGGCGTTGCCGTTCGTCGTTTGAAACAAGCCACCGATCGCCTGGATGGCGCTTTGGATGTAGGGATTGTTCGTAATGCTCGCGGGAATGCCGGGGACCGGTTGGGCCGCGGCGGCCGGCGATGCCGACGGCGCCGGCGTGACTTCGGCGAAGGCCGCAGTCGCCGCTCCGAATGTGAGGACGGCTGCGAGGGCGGCGGCTTGGCGTAGGTTCATACCTCTGAGAACGTGCCACCGCCGACAACGGTTCCCGGCAAAGCGAAAGGCCCGCGAGTCGCGGACCTCTCCAAATGGTGGGCACGCTTGGTATCGAACCAAGGACCTCCACAGTGTCAATGTGGTAAAGCGCGCATCGTCATGGAAAGAAACGCGATAAATAAAGCGTTTTCTGGTTGCTTGCGTAGCTATCTGTCCGCGAATATCCGTCTTATAGGTTGCAAAAAGGTTAGCACGATGTTACGATTCGTACACAGACGAACGGGAGCGTACAGGAGCAGGCGACAATGCGAGCACGACGAGCGAAGATCAATCGGACGGAGCGGCGCGCGGTCGGCTACATCCGCGTTTCGACCGAAGACCAGGCGACCAACGGCGTCTCACTCGACGCGCAACGCGTGAGAATCGACGCCTACGCCGTCGCGATGGGCGTGGACGTATCCGAAGTCATCGTCGATGCTGGAGCGAGCGCCAAGAGCCTGGAACGGCCCGGTTTGGCCCGCATTCTTGACGGCGTTCGCAGTGGTGAGATCGGGACCGTCGTCGTCGTCAAGCTCGACCGGCTGACGCGCTCGACCCGCGACCTCGCCGACCTGCTCGACTTGTTTGCTCGGACCGACGCTGCGCTCGTCTCAGTCGGCGAATCACTCGACACGTCGTCGGCGGCCGGCCGCATGGTCGTCAACATGCTCGGCGTCGTCGCGCAATGGGAGCGCGAGGTGATCGCCGAGCGGACTGCAAGCGCGCTCGCGCACAAGCGCGCCTCGGGCATGGTCTACGGCTCGACCCCGTTCGGCTTCCAGCGCGAGGGCGCTCGGCTCGTCGCCGACGACGCGCAGCAGGCGGCGCTCGCCGAGATGCGCACGCTCGACGCTGCCGGGGCCTCGTATCGCGAGATCGCCCGAATGCTCGAAGCGCAGGCCGTGCTGACGTGCAACGGTCGGACGCGCTGGTACGCGAGCAGCGTGCGCTCCGTGTTGCG
>JBOHTW010000133.1:0-26185 GCA_050733835.1 Vulcanimicrobiaceae bacterium
CCCTGACTCTGACTCAGGGTATCGAGGTTCGAATCCTTGACCGGGAGCCACGGCCCTATCGTCTAGAGGCCTAGGACGCCGCCCTCTCACGGCGGTAACGCGGGTTCGAATCCCGCTGGGGCTACCAACAAAAGCCTGTAACCACGGGCTTTTCTTATACCCCTCGCCAAAACGGTTGCAAAACGGTTGCACACGGGAAGAGCCGCCGGGCGTCTAGGCGGTTCGGTGATCGCTCAGCCTCGTCGCAATACGCTCGATCGCCGGACCAAGTGAACCGGGCAGCGTGTGCCCGTAAACCGCCAGCGTCGTGCTCGGGGTCGTGTGCCCGAGGATGGTCGCCGCGGTCCGTGCGTCGACGCCAGACGATAGTAACCACGTCCCGGCCGTGTGCCGAGGCAATGAAGGGTCCCTTTGATCTTCAGTCTCTGCGCCGCGTATCGGAAAGCGTCGGTCGCCAGGTACGGCTCCAGCGCCCCGCCGAGTGGGCGTTGGAAGACGCGAGTCGATCCTGCGCCTGAAGTACCCGCTGGCGTCGCACGGCGTCGAGCCCAAGCGATCCAAGCGGGATCGTCCTCGTCGTCTCGGTCTTGGTCGCCTTCTCGATGATGCCGGCCCGCGTTGCGGCGAAGGCGCGCTCGATCGTCACCGTGCCGTCCTTGAGCCGAACGTCGTCCAGCGCAGCGCCAATAGCTCGCCGCGCCGCGCACCGACCGCAAGGGCCAGCCGGAAGAACGAACCCCACCGCCCCTTATCACCTTCGGCTAGGACGCGAACGATCTCGGCCTCGTCGAAGGCGCAAGCTTGCGAACGTGGCACGCTCGGTGCGTCCACAACCTCGGCCACGTTCCGAACGCAAAGCTCGTGCTTCATCGCCCAACAGAGGGCCGTTCGAAGCGCCGTCAGCGCGTGCTTGCGACTCTTTGCCGAGAGCGGTTTGCCGGCTTTCGATCCACGTTCGGCGAGCTTCACCATGAGATCGGAGACGTGCGCCGGCGTGAGTCGGGAGAGCGGCGTCACGCCGATGTACGGTTTCAGATAGAGTCGCCCGAGGTCTTCGTACCGCTCGACGGTTCGAACAGCGCGACCCTTCGACTTGCGATCGGCGCAGAAGCGATCGAACACCTCGCCGACCGTAACGCGACCCGGTGCGAGATCGACGCCGCGAGCTTTCTCATCCAGCGCACGACGTTCGGCCGCTTCGGCCTCTTTCTTCGTGGCGAACGTACCGATTGCACGGCGTCGCTGTGCGCCATCAGAGCCACGCTCAAGCGAGATGACAACGGCCCATTTACCGCTCGCGCGTCGATAGATGCTCATACTATCCCCCAAGTGAATCCGCGCATTTTATCGTATCCCGCCGCCGTACAGCGAGCTCCCTTGGCCCCAGCCCTCGATTTTCCCCGGTCTCGCCGAGCACGCGGAGAAAGGAGGAACGGTCGAACACGCCCCAGTCATTTCGCATGCCACGTAAGTTCCCTTACGTGTACGAACGATGATTTGCCCATAGAATGACGGCATGCTCGCACCATTCGCGCGCGCGTCCGCGCTCGCAATCATCATTGCGATCGGCGCCCTCGCCTCCTCCGTCGTCGCCGCGCCGCTCACCGACGCCGCAGCCGCACCGATCCACGCGGCGCTCGCCGCGTTGAACGCGGGCGACGCCGACGCTTTCGCGCGCGCCTTCGCGCCCGAAGCGACGATTATCGACGAAATCTCACCATTCGTTTTTGCTGGTGCCGACGCGCCGCGAACGTGGATCGCGCGGCTTGCAGGCGTCAATAAAACGAACGGGATCACGGACGAACATTCGACCCCCGGGTCGCCGCGTAACGCGAGCGTCGAGGGCGATGAGGCCTGCGCCGTCGTCTCCGAGCGCATAATGTATCGCGCGCGCGGCCGGGCCGTCGTCGAGAACGGGGCCTGGACGTTCGCGTTGCGGAAGGTAAGCGGCACGTGGAAGATCGTGAGCGCCGCGTTCGCGCCGACGACGCCGTAGCGTGGGTCGCCGGCTGCGGCCTCATCGCCTCGTCGGCCGCGCTCGGCGCGATTGCGACGTGGTGGGGCGGCTCGTGGCTGACGGGTCTGCTGCAAACGCTCGTGGTCGCGTGCGGTCTCGCCGGCGCGGCTGCGATGTGGCGCCGGACGGGGCCTCGAACGCTCGTGGGAGTCGTCGTCGTCGCCTTCGTTGCCCGCGTGGTGCTCGTGCCCTGGCCGCCGTTTCAATCGAACGATCTCTACCGCTACCTCTGGGACGGGCAAGTGCTCGCGCGTGGCCTCGACCCGTACGTCGTCGTGCCGTCGGCGCCCGTCTTGGAAGCGCTTCGGGGAAGCGATTGGCTCTATCCCCATATCGACTGGCGCGACGTTCCGACGCTCTATCCCCCGCTCGATCTAGGATTCTACGCGCTCGGTGCGTTCTTCGGCGAGCTCGCGCATCGCAGCGTCGTTCCGCTCAAACTGATCTTGCTCGCCGGAGACGCCTTGACGATCGCCCTCATCGCACGATCGCTGCGCGCGCGCGATCTACCGACCGGTCGCCTCGCAATCTATGCTTGGAATCCGCTCGCGATCGTCGAATTCGGGCTCAATGGCCACGAGGAGTGCATCGCGATCGCCTGCATCGTCGCGGCGGTCGTCGCGCTCGAAGCGAAGCGGCCGCTTACGGCTGGCATCGGCTTTGCGGGTGCGGTGCTGAGCAAACTCTATCCTGCGGCATTCGTCGCGGCGCTCGTCGCGCACCGCGCGTCCCGGCCCGCGGTGTTCGTCTGCGCGACGCTCGTTATCGTCGCGTACGTTCCGTTCGTCGTATGGAATTCTGACGTGCTCGGCTTCTTGCATGCCTTCGCGTTCGGTTACCATTTCAACGACTCGCTGCATCGTCTCGTCGGAACGCTCGGCGCGGCGGTGCTCTTCGCGGGTGCGCTGGTCGTCGCCGCGATCGAACGGCGCCGCGGCACGAGCGCGATTGCGGTCGTGCTCGGCCTCGAGGTCGCCTATCTGTTGCTTTCGCCCAACGTCTATCCGTGGTACATCGCGATCTTTCCGGCCCTGTTGCCGCTGCTCGGGAACGCATTTTCCGGTGCGATGCGCCCGCTGGGCGTCGCGCTCATCGCATGGACGGCGTTCGCACCGCTCGCATATCTCGCGCCCTGGGCGATGCCCACGGGTTCGCCGCTCGACGTCGCGGCACACGTGGTGGAATATGCGCCGCTCGCGATCGCCGCACTCGTCTACGCGCTACGCGACTGGCGCCGCGTTGCCGCGGCCCTCGGGATCGCAGCGATCTCCGGCTGCGGCGCTCGCGCGTCTTCCATCGCATCAGCCGCCGCGCAGACCTCGACCGTCGTTCGGACGGTCGACGCTCAACGCATCGCGCACGGCGCGAACTTCTACCGCGCGAATTGCGCCATCTGTCACACGCCGACCGCGACGTCGTTCGTGGGTCCCTCGCTCGCGCACGTCGCCGCACGGCGCTCGCGGGCGAGTTTACGAACGCACATCGCGACCTCCGTTCCGGGCGGCGCGACTTTTTCGCCCGCAACCATCGACGCACTCGTCAACTACCTGACCGTCATCAACGAAAGGTCCTCGAACCCATGACATTTTCGATCGTCCTCACCACGTTTCTCGCCGCGGCTCTCGGCGCGTCGGCCGTCGCGGGCGAGACGGGTACCGTCACGGGCCGCATCACCTCGGCCGGAAAACCGGTTCCCTACGCCGTCGTCATCGCCGACTATCGCGGCGCCAACGTCGCGACGCGTGCCGACGCCGAGGGCCGGTACAAGCTCGAGGGCGTGCCGACGGGCCATCACGACATCTTTACCTTTGCCGACGGCGGCTACATCTACGATCATGGCGGCTTTCCGCTGATTGCCGCGGGCGACAACGATCACTCCCGCAACCTCGTCCACCTCGCGAATACATCGTACGCGCCGACCGTCGACGCCGTAAAATGGCAAGCGACCTCCGGCGCCCCAGGCGACACGCTCGACGTCTCCGCGCGTTGGAAAGCGCACGACCACGTGGGCGTTTCCGATGAAATTTTCGCCTACGTCCCCGAGTTCGATCATCCGGCGCGCTTCGGCGTGGGAAAGACGCGCGTCGGTAAGAATCCCGACGGCACGTATACCGCGCACCTGGCTATTCCCAAGGATGCCAAACCCGGGACGTACACCGCCTACATCTTCGGCGCGTCCGAAGCGTGCTATACGACCGTGAAGTGGCCCGAACAAAAAATCGTCGTCAAATAAGGACCGTGTGAAGATCGTCGTCGTCATCCCCGTGCTCAACGAAGCGGAATCGATCGTCCAGGTGATCGCGGCGATTCCCATGGGGCTCGTCGCGAGCGTCGTGGTGGTCGACAACGGGTCGACCGACGACTCGGCCGAACGCGCGCGCACCGCGGGCGCGTTCGTCTTGCGGATCGATCCGCCGGGTTACGGTCGCGCGTGTCGCTTCGGTGCGGATCACGCACGCGCCGACGGCGCCGATGCGATCGTCTTTCTCGACGGCGATTTCAGCGACGATCCCGCCGATATGCTCGCGCTCGTCGCGCCTTTGCAATCGAACCAGGCGGATCTCGTGATCGGCTCGCGCTTGCGCGGCCGCCTGGCGCCGGGCGCGATGCTGTGGCACGCGCAGTTCGGCAATCGCGTGATCTCGGCGATGTTGCGCGCGATCTACGGGTTGCCGATCACCGATCTCGGCCCATTCCGTGCCATTGGGGCGGACTTCTATGCGTCGCTCGCGATGTCTGAGATGACCTACGGTTGGCCCGTCGAAATGCTCGCGAAAGCCGCCCGGTCCGAGGGTCGCGTACGCGAGATCGCCGTCGCGTATCGGCCGCGCATCGGACGTTCGAAAATCAGCGGGACGATCCGCGGCACGATCGGAGCGACATACTTTTTGTTGACGCGAACCTTCGTTTACGCCCGCTGGCGCGCATCCGCATGACGGACTGCGAGCTCATCGTCGTCGCAAAACACCCCGAACTCGGTCGGGTCAAAACGCGGCTCGCACGCGGCATCGGCGATCGTGGCGCCTTCGAGCTGTACTGCGCGTTCATCGCGGACATCGTCACGAACTTCGGCGCGGGACCGCACGATTTTTGGATCGCCTACACCCCGCCCGACGCGCCCTTCGAGGCGTGCGGCGCGCGGTCGTTCGCCCAGGAAGGCGCGACGCTTAACTCACGATTGCTCGCGATCTTCGAGCGGCAGCGCGGTCGTGTGCGAAAGACGATCGTCATGTCGAGCGATTCGCCGCACGTCGCATCCGCGTGGGTCGCACGTGGCTTCGCGGCGCTCGATGCGGTCGACGTGATACTCGGACCCTGCGACGACGGCGGGTACTGGTGCGTGGGTATGCGTGAGCCGCACGACATCTTCTCCGGCGTCGCGATGAGCACGCCGGAGGTCCTCGCGCAGACGCTCCACCTGGTTAACGCACTCGGGCTGCGTTACGAGCTCCTCCCAACGACGTTCGATGTCGACGAACTCACCGATCTCGCGCGTCTGCGGGCGGAAATCGCCAGCCGACTCACGGCGTTGCCCGCGACCGCTTGCGTGCTCGAAGCACTCGACGCCGCGGGCGATCTCGTGCTCTCCGACTCACACGATCGGTAGCGACGAATGCAGATGACGTGCGAGCACCGCATCGACACCGAATGTGCGCCCCGATCGCGTGACCGCGACCGCGACGCAGACGCCGATAAGGCTGAGATACGTCCACGGCCATTCCGTGCCGTAGGTTGCAAGAAAAATATTCGCGAGAAAGAACGCGCCGCCGATCCCGACCAGCGGGGTGAACGCTCCGACGAGCAACAGCACGCCGAGCGACAACTCTGCGACGAGCTGGAACGGTGCGAAGATCGCGCTCGACGGCAGCAGCACGTTCTCGATGAAGGCGGCGTACGCGCCGATGGGGTTATGACTCTGCGGATAGACGTGGGTGAAGAAGTTCTGCAAACCGGCGGGCGTATAGAAGCCCTTTTGCAGATTGGCGACCCAGGTCGTCAAAAAGATCACGCCCATCATGATCCGTAACGCCGCGAGCGCGCGACGTGGTGTTTGGCTCGAATCCATGCTATGCTCCAAGATTGGTGGTTGATGAATGGCGAATGTACGATTGATCACGGGCGAGAATGCGCCCCTTACGGCGAAGGCGTATTTCGGGTCGGGCGAGGTGAGCCCGATTGTCGCCGCGCTCGCTCAAGTGCCGGAATTTCTGACGGCGGCGCTCCCGATGCTCGGGACGGTGCTCGGCGATTCGTCGATCCCCGAGCGCTGGAAAGAGATCGTGGTCTTGCGTGCGTCTGCGAAAAATGGCTGTCGCTACTGCGTCGACGCGCACACGGTGGTCGCGCGTGAGGCCGGTTTGACGACCTCCGAAACGGCGTCGCTCCGGTTCGAAGGGCCGTTCCCCGAGACCCTCGATGCGCGCGAACGCGCGATCGCGGAGTTTACGGACGCGCTGTGCGACCGGCCAGCGGATGCGGTCGCCTTTCTCCGACCGTATTTCGAAGATTATCAAATCGTCGAGCTCGTGACCGTCGGGTCCCTTACCATCATGCTCAATAAATTCGCGACGTCGCTCAGCCTACCCACCAGCGCCGCGACGGTTGCGTTCTTGCGTGAAGAAGGCTTGGTGCCGGCATGAGTTCGATTGCATCCGCCATCGGCGAAGGCCTCGTCGGCGGCCGTCTCTGGCTCTACAGCAACTATCATTGTAATCTCGCGTGCGCGTACTGCCTGACGGAGTCGTCACCGTCGGCCGCGCGTCGCGTGCTCGATCGCGCGCTGATCGGTAAGATTGCCGCCGGGGCCGTCGCCGAAGGCTTTACGTCGTTCGGCGTGACGGGCGGCGAGCCGTTCATGCGGCCCGATATGGTCGATATCTTACTCGAACTTCAAACGCATCTGCCGGTGCTGGTGCTCTCGAACGCCACGCTTTTCACGGGCCGCGTTTTCGAGGACGTCCGTCGTCTAGCGGGAACGCGTGTCGCGATCCAGGTCTCGCTCGACAGCGCCTCGCCGCAAGAGAACGACGAGATGCGCGCGCCGGATAATTTTGCGAAGGTCGTCGAGGCGATCCCCAAGCTCGTCGCGGCCGGAATCGCCGTCCGCATCGCGACGACCGGCGGCAACCGCACGGCCGAAGAAGATGCCGCACTCTGCGCGTTGCATCGTTCCTTCGGCATCAGCGACGACGATCACGTCGTACGCCCGATCGTGCACCGCGGCCGGGCCGCGACGAACGAACTCGGCGTCGTCGCGAGCGCCCACGATCTGCCGGCCGAACTCACGCTCACGGTCGATGGCGCGTTTTGGTCGCCCTTCGGCCCGACCGTTCGCGCGGGCGAACTCGACACCGACATGCTGCTCGCGCGAACCATCTACCCGCTCGACGTCGCAATCGCTGCGATGCTCGAAGTTGCCGGGACCAAGCCCGCGGGAGGCGATTCGCTGCTCAACATTCGTTGAGCCTGAAGCGACGCGTCGTGTACCGACGCATCCGCCAGAACGCGCTTGCGAAGCGTCACGAGCACTAGCCGTTTCCCCCTGTGCCAGGATGATCTGGTACAGGCTCACAGAAAAGTACACTCACGGTGTTGGGGCGTGCAAGTACATTCGAGAATGGTCCTTTCGATTTGAGACAGTCGGTTTTGGAGAGTCTTAGTTTTCCGCGTATCGTCTCGTGCGCGGTTGCGGAATTCCCACGGGAGTATGCGTCCAATCGTGTGCGATCGCCGCTTCGGCTTGTTCGAGTGTGCGATGAAGCCCGTGGTAGCCACGCGGGAACAAACGGCGCTATGGAGCGCATCCTCGACGGCATCTTTGCGTTTGGCTTGCGCCTTGGGCTGCGGCCAAACCTTGCGCAATCCCACCGTTCACCCAGGACCGTGAACGTCGCGCCGAATGGCCGGCCGTTGAGCTCGAGCGGCACGAGATGGTCGATCGTGTATTGCGAAATGCGTGCGGGATGCCGTACTCGCGGAAAATCGCCACCCGGTAGCGGCGCCACTCGGCGTCGTACGGATGCCGGATACTGCGCGCAAAGCCGTGCCGACAGACGAGCACCGTATTGACGTGCGGACCTATCGCGCCCGGTGTCAACCTTCGGCGGGCGGCGGCAACGGTCGGCCGAACGGATCGCGCACCGTCACGCCACCCGGTAAGTCGTCGCCCGTGACCTATAACAAACCGAACTCATCGTCGTTCCCAATCCCCGCACGATGGGCGACGTAGCGACGCAGATCGGCTTCCGGCAAGAGATTCGCGAAAAACGCGGGGGCTCGCCCGTAGGTTGGCGCATGCTTGACCTTCAACCGCCGGTACGCGTCGTAGAGCCCCCAACTTAAAGTTGGCCGTTGCTCGTCGTCGATATACTAACTGTCGAAGACGAATGCGATGACATCGCCCGGTAACCGCGAGAGCGTGGCGATCTGTCGGCCGCCGAGGTGCACGCTGAGCGAGCTTGGGACGGAGATGGTCGGCACTTACCAGCTCTCCCCGGCAAACGGCGGAACCTCGTCGTCCGAAGTGAGGTTCAGGACCGCTTCGACGGCTGGTAAACTCTGGCGCGGGATAAACGCCGGTTCCAGTTCGAGCGCGCGCGCGAACTCCAAGACCGTCGTCCAACGCGGATTTCGTTTCGCGCCCTCGATCCGCGCGACGTATGCCTGCGTCTTGCCCATCCGCTGCCCTAGACCGGCTTGAGTTAGCTTCAGGCGCTCGCGCTGCCGCGCGAAGGCTTGTCCAACGTGACTCATTGGTCGTATCACATACTTTAGCATACCCAAATAGGCATATATTGCAATGCCAACCCATCGTACCGACGAGTCAAGTAGCCTACCCAGCGATCTGGATGCCCCCGGGCCACCAGACATCGACAGCGACTCCTCGAACCTAGCGGCGATGATGGATCGAGCCATACCGCCGCTGGCGCTTGCCCTAGCCGCCGCCGCGAGCGCTCGGCTCCAACTCGCGGAGCTGGAACCGGCGCTCCGGGATGGCTTCGTCCCGGCGGTCGCCGCGCTGGATGACGCCGACCGCGCATATCGGCTCACGATCGAGGCGACTCTGCCGGCCGAATCCGCCCAGGCGATCCTGGCGTCGATGGCCGCGTTTCGCGAGCGCGTCCACGGCGCGCGGGAGCGCGCGCGGCGCGAGATCGGCGAACTCTATCGGCGCTACGATCGCTCGTACGGATCGCTCGATCCGCTCGATTCGTACTCGCTGCCGGCGACCGGGCTTAGCCATGCCGACGGCACGCGCGTCGCGACGATGGCCGACAACGCCCGTTCGGAAGTCGCAGCGCTGCGCGCCGAGGTCAATCGAACCGTCGCGCTACAACTCGAGCCCGCTCAGATCGAATCGCTGATCGCAGCGAAACGTCGGCGCCGAGACCTCTTCGATGCAACCCTTAAACGCGCGCTTGAATCCGCACTACCTCGCAACGCGGCGATCACCGCAGCGGAGATCGAGAAAACGCTTTACCAATTAACGCAACTCGCCGACGGCTGGTATTGAGTCGCGCCGCATCTCAACTCAGCTAAAATACGTTCGGATGAAGTCGGCGTACGGCGTGCCCTCGATCTCGAATCCCGCCTCCGCGACCTTGCGGAGCGCGCCGGTCGCGCCGGCCCCGTTCTTTTCAGCCGAAATGATGGCTACCGCGACCGCGGCTCGCGTCCCGCCCATTCAATGAACGAGAACGGGCCCGTCGGCGGCTTCGACGGCCGCGCGCACCTGCGCGATGTCGTCCTTGGTAACGGTGTCGATCGTCCACGGCACCACGGCATACGCAACCTCGCTGCCGGCCAGCGACGCGGCAGTATCGTTGCCGGGCTCCTCGTCGTGGCGAATATTTACGACGGTCTGAAAACGGCCGGCAGCTAAATCGTCCGCGCTCGGTTGCCCGCCAACCGTTATTCCATCAATCACGGCTTCATTCTTCATAGCCGGGGGGTTCGGGAACGCCCGCGCAAAGTCCGCGCCTCACTAACCGGCGGACCAGGAGAAGTTCTCGTTGCCGGTAAGCCGTCGCCCATCATGACCACGATCTTCGGCGCGCGCAAAATCGTGACGATGCGGCCCGACTCGCCCGAAGCCTTCGTCAGTTCCGGCGAGCGCATCGTCGCGACCGGAACGCTCGCCGGGCTGCGGGCTCGGTTCGCCGACGCCGACGTCGTCGAGTTCCCGGACGCCGTCATCGTGCCCGGCTTCAACGACGCGCACGCCCACCTCGCGATCGCGGCCGAAGACATGCTGCACCTCGATCTGTCGATCGATGCGGTTCATTCGCTCGCCGAGATCACCGCGAAGCTACGCGACCGACTCGCGCAAACGCCGGCCGGCGATTGGATTCGCGGCAGCCGCTACGACGACGCAAAGATGACCGAGGGCCGCGTCTTGACCCGCTGGGACCTCGACGAGGTCAGCCGCGATCATCCGATCATGGTTTTGCACGTCGCCGGCCACTGGGGCGTCGTCAACTCAAAAGCGCTGGAACTCGGTGGGCTCGACGATGGGTCGCAGCCGCCCGCCGGCGCAAAGTTTGGCCGCGACGCAAACGGCCGGCTCAACGGCATTTTGTTCGAGCAGGCGATCTTCGACTACGCGTATCCGCAGGCGACCCGCCGGCCGCAGACGATTGCCCCGGCGAGCACGCCCGAGGACCGGCTGCGCGGCCTTGGGCTCGCGATGCGCGCGTTTCATTCCGCCGGCATCACGTCGCTGACGGACGCGATGGTCGGGCCGGCCGACATCGCGCTCTTCCAAGAAGCCCAGCGCCGCGAACGCTTGACCCTGCGCGTCAACATGCTGCTCCATTACGAGCATTACGAAAGCGTTCGGCGACTCGGCCTGCGCACCGGCTTTGGCAGCGATCGTCTGCGGCTCGCCGGAATCAAGGCGTTCGTCGACGGCGCGATCGGCGGCCGCACGTGTTTGCTCGAGCAACCGTTCGAGGGCACGAGCGACGATTACGGCATGCAGACGACCTCGGACGCCGACCTGTGCGACATCGTGCGCATGGTCCATCTCGACGGCAATCGCGTCTGCGTTCACGCCAACGGCGACCGCGCCATCGGCAAACTTCTCGATCAATTCGAATCGGCCCAGCGCGAACGCCCGCAACCCGATCTGCACCATCGCATCGAACATTGCAGCATCGTCAACGACACGATTCTCACGCGCATGAAGGCCGTCGGCGCAGTCGCCGTGCCGTTTGGAAGCTACGTTCACTATCACGGCGGCAAGCTGCTCGACTGGTACGGCCAATCGCGCTTGGAACGCATGTTCGCGCACCGCTCCTTCCTCGACTACGGCGTCGCCGTCGCCGGCTCATCGGATTATCCGTGCGGCCCGTTTGCGCCATTGCTCGCGTTGCAATCGTGCATTACGCGAACCGGCGGGGACGGCACGCCGCTCGGCACATCGCAGCGGATCACGGCGCGCGAAGCGCTCGCGCTGTATACGGTCGGGGCCGCCGCCGCGGCGGGCGAAGACCGGATCAAGGGCCGGCTCGCCCCGGGATACCTCGCGGATTTCGTCGTTCTCGACGACGACCCGCTCACAGTTGACCCGGCGACCCTCGGCGACCTCGGCATTCGCGCGACCTACGTCGGCGGCGTCCCCGTCTGGGAACGGCCGCGCTGACGAAGCCGCACGCTACTCGGTCGCTGCGATCGGGAGGCTGAGGGTCACCGACCGCTTGAGCGGCCCGTCGGTCTCCGTCACCGTCACCGAACACGTCCCCGACGAACCGCTGACGAGATCGAACTCGGCGTACGGGCCCACCGCTACAAACTTGGCGTCGGTTGCGGTTCCGCCGGTGGCCGGCGGACTCGCCTGCGGACCACCCGGATCGGTGTAGAACGGTGGGCCCGGCACGTCGCCGTTTTCATCCGGACCGTTGTTGATCCGGCACGCGGAGCCGCTCGGAATCGTCAGTTCGAAGCCGCCGAACGCGGGCGCCGCATAGGTCGGATCGTCGGCGACGAGCACGTCGACGGCATGGTTGGGCAGCACCGACGTCGCCGCCGGCGGCGGAGATACGGCGTCTTTCACGTTATTGCAATCCGCATTTGGGTTCACGAAGACGCACGCGCGCAGATCCTGAACGTTGCCGACGATGACGTTCTGGATCGTCGGCACGGTAAACGCGGGCGTGTCGCACTCGGGGGTCGCGGTGTCGGTGCACGGGAACGCGTTCGTTGGACCGTCCAGCTCGAGGAATGCGCGGTCCGGCTTCGGTGCGCCAACCGAAAACTTCACCGTGTTTCCGAACGTAATCGTCGGCGCGTTCGCCGGGTTCAACGCGCAGTAGAACGCCGGGATGCCGACGATCGGCACGTTCTTGAGGGCCGCGACGAGTTGGCCGCTGACGAACGCGGGGAAACAGGCGGCGGAGTACTCCGAGCCGCCGCTCGACGTGGTGTACGTGAACGACAGGCTGGACGGCAAGGTCGGCGCATTCGACGTGAGCACGGTCGTCGAGCCGGGTGCGGCGGGCAGGCCAATCTCGGCCGTCGACTGTTCGGCAAGAATGCTGATCGCCGACTCCGTGAACGGTGGTAGGGTCAGCTCCGTAACCGTCGGTTTGAAGACGATGGTCCGGCCGCTGGCCGTGAAATCGCCAAGCTTGGTCGAGATTACGGTCGCCGGGATCGGTCGTTCCTGGAAAAAGCTCACGCCGAACAGCGTGCCACTGAGATCGCACGGAAGCTTTAGCTTGAAACCATCGATGTCGAGCGAAATCGGAAATGGAAACGGATTGATCAGCGTGATCTTCGGAAATCCGGGGCAGGTGCGACCGTGCTTTGACTGGGCCTGCATGTCGGCGCTCGCGGCGTCGACTGCCGGCTGCACGACGCGCAACTTCAGGTCCGTCCCCGCCGGCGCGCTGGTGGAATGCAACGAGATCGTTCCGCTATAGCCCTGCGACAGCGGCAAATCGTACGTTCCACTCGCGCCCGCCAGCGGAACGCCGATCGTCGGGGCCGCCGCCGCCGGATCGAGACCGCCAGGCTGCGCCGGCGACGCCGGTCGCGGGGGGCTCGCGCCGCCGCCGCCGCAGGAACTTAGCGCCATCCCGAAGAGCGCACCAACCAAAAGCGCACGCAGTCGCGCAAATGCCATAAGAGGCCTCCGGTAAGACTCCTGACCCGCCGATTTACCGGCCGGAACGCCGACCGCCTGTTCGTTATCCTAGTCTTTTGGTCTCAGGCCGGACTGTGCGCCGCGACGACGGAACTACGCGGAGTGGAACCGCCCCGACGCTCGGCGCTCAGCACGGCGGAGGATCGCCCGTTGCCAACCGGCGAGGTCGCTTTCCTGTTCAGCGACATCGAAGGCAGCACGGTCCGCTGGGACCGCAGCCCGGCCGCAATGCAGCTCGCCGTGCGGCGCCACGACGCGCTGATGCACGCGGTGATCGTGGCCCACCACGGCCGCGTCTTCAAGACGATCGGCGACGCATTCTGCGCCGTCTTTTGGCGCATCGAAGACGGAATCGAAGCGGCGCTCGAAGCCCAGCGCGCACTCGCCGCCGAGGACTTCATCGCGGTCGACGGGATTCGCGTGCGCATCGCGCTCCACGTCGGCTCGTCCGACGAACGCGACGGCGATTATTTCGGCCCGACGCTCAATCGAGTAGCGCGATTGCTCGCGATCGGGCACGGCGGCCAGGTTCTGTTGTCGGCAGCCGCCACCGCGGCCGCCGGCGACCGGTTGCCACCCGCGGCGACGATCCGCGATCACGGCGAGCATCGCCTCAAAGATCTGACTGCACCCGAGCGCGTCTACCAACTCGTCGTTCCCGACCTCGCCGCCGAGTTTCCGGCACTACGATCGCTCAGCGTACTCAACAACAACCTGCCGCTACAACTGACGAGCTTCGTCGGGCGCGACCGCGACGTTGCCGACATCAAAGGGCTGCTCGAGAGTTCGCGCCTGGTCACGTTGTTCGGTGCGGGCGGCGTCGGCAAGACGCGCTGCGCCCTCCAAGTCGGCGCCGAATTACTCGATGACTTCGGCGACGGCGTGTGGTTTGCGGATCTGGCTCCGCTCGGTGATCCGGCGCTGGTGGCAAACGCGATTGCATCGGCATTCGAGCTGCAAGAGTCGCCCAACCATCCGATGCTCGATACGCTGTCAAACCAACTCAAAGGCAAGCAGTTGCTGCTGATTCTCGACAACTGCGAACACCTCATCACCGAGGTCGCGCGGGCCGCGGTTACGCTCTTGCAGGCGTGCCCGAAGGTCAAGCTGCTGGCGACGAGCCGCGAAGCGTTGAAGATCGGCGGTGAGATCGTTCATCGCATGCCGTCGCTGGCCGTCCCGGAATCATTCAAAGAATTGGCCGCGGAGACCGCGCTCGCGTACGGCGCGGTCGCGCTGTTCGACGGTCGCGCGCGCGCAGTGAATCCAAACTTCGTGCTCACCGACGAAAACGCTTCGATCGTCGCCGATATCTGTCGCCGGCTCGACGGCATTCCGCTGGCGATCGAACTCGCCGCTGCCCGCGCAAAGGTCCTGGCGCCGCGGCAGCTCGCGCAGAGACTCGACGAACGGTTTCGCATCCTGACCGGCGGCTATCGCACCGCTTTGCCGCGCCAGCAGACGATGCGGGCGCTCATCGATTGGAGCTACGACCTGCTCTCCGAACCCGAACAGACGCTGTTCCGGTACGTGTCGATCTTCGCCGGCGGCTTCGGGCTGGAAGCGGCGACCGCGGTCTGCGCGAGCGAAACGATCGAAGAGTTCGAGGTTCTCGACCGGCTCGCGTCGCTGGTGGACAAATCGCTGGTCGTCGCCGATTCAGGCGAGAACGAGGTTCGCTACCGGCTGCTTGAATCGATGCGCCAATACGCGCGCGAGAAACTCGGCGCGGGCGGCGAAACCGGCGCGCTCGCCGCCCGGCACGCAGCGGCTTACGCGGAGTTGGCCGAACAACTCGAGCGGGAATATGAGACGCTGGCATACCGACCATGGCTCGCGCGCACGGAGCGCGAGTTGGAGAATGTTCGCGCCGCGCTTACTTGGTCGTTCGGCCCCGGCGGCGACGTCCTCACGGGCCAGCGGCTGGCGACGACCTTGGGCCGGGTCTTGGTTGCGTTCGCCGCGCCCGAGGCGCGCCGGTGGGTAACGACGGCGCGAACGCACATCGACGATTCGACGCCGCCGCCACTAGCTGCCCGGCTCGAACTGGCGGAAGCCCATCTCGCGTCGGTGCTCAACCAATATCGCGCGGCGCTGTCGGCCGCCGAGCGGGCGGGCGCGCTCTTCAAACACTTGGATGACGAACGCGGGAGCGCGGACGCGAAGCGGTTCGCCGGTCGTTCACTCATTTACCTCGATCGAGTCGCGGACGGCGAGGCGGCGCTCCGGGAGTCGCTGGTGATCCATCGAGCGCTGGGTTCGCGCCGGGTCGGGGGAACGTTGCGGGATCTGGCGGCGGCGCGCGCCCTGGCGGGTGACGTCGTCGGCGCTCGCGCACTATTCGCCGAAGCGTTGGCGACCTTCAAGGAAAGTGCCGACGAAGCCAACGTCGCCATTACGGCCGGGACGCTTGCCGAAGCCGAGTTTCGCGGCGGTGATGCGGAGTCGGCCCTCCGGGTTGCCGAGGACGGCCTCGCGGCGGCCCGTGCCCTCAACCGGCCGCGCATGCTGGCTTGGATGCTCGGCAATATCGCCGCCCTGCTGGTTGCGCTCGGACGCTACGAGCCCGCCCGCGAGCGCGGTCGCGAGGCCCTCCGGCTGGCGTGCGAGCTGCAAGTCGAAGTCGACGTAGCGTTCACCTTGCAGCATCTCGCCGCGACCGCCGCGCTGCGCCCGCATCCTGAGGCCGAGTCGGCCGGCGAGTTGCAGCGCGCCGCGCTGCTAGCGGGATTCGTCGACGGCCGGCTCGCGGCGCTCGAGGTCGTTCGAGAGTACACCGAACAGCAGGAATACGATCGAATGTCGACCGCCCTCCAGGCAGCGCTCGGCAACGCCGCGGTCGCGAGCCTGATGGCTGACGGGCGCCACTGGACCGAAGATCGCGCGGCCGCCGAGGCGCTGCAGATATAACCGGCAGATATTCGTTCAACGGCGAAACTTCAGCGGCCCGGCGCGCGTATACGCAGCGGAACGTCGCCTAAAGGCGCTCCAAGCCGCTCGGGGCTAGTCGGTCTCCGCGGCGCTCGAGCTTGCCGACTAAACGCGGCCGGCTCCGACGGGCCGGACGTCCGCGCAACGGCGTCCGGTCCGTCGTGCATCGCCGGCCGATCGGATGCGCGCGCCTCAAAGAATCGCGACGCGACCCGACTTCAAATCGTAGACGCCGCCCACGACGCGCAGCGCATGCGACGCAACCGCCGCGGACAAGATCGGTGCGGCTTCCTGCAAGCGCTTAGCGGTCTCGCGAACGTTTTCGGCAACCGCGTTGGCGTAGGGATCGCCCGGCTGTTCGAGCGCGATCTTGGTCGCCGGCGTCAACGCGTCGACGATGTCCGCGATGTGGCCCGGGGCGCGACCGCCGTGACCACGTAGCGAGTCGACGGTCGCCGTGATCGCGCCGCACCCTGAATGGCCCATGACGAGCAGCAGCGGCGACCCAAAGTGTGCAACCGCATACTCGATCGAACCGATGCCGATCGGATCGGCAAAGTTCCCCGCAACGCGTATAACGAACAGAGCGCCGAGGCCGCAATCGAAAACGAGCTCCGGCGGAACTCGTGAATCGGAGCACGAGAGCACGACCGCAAACGGGTTCTGATGGTTCGCGAGCGCTTCGCGTTTCTCGGTTAACCTCGGGTGGATCCGTTCGCCGGCAACGAATCGCTCGTTGCCGGCGAGCAGCGCTTCGAGCGCATCGCTAGTCATGCAATCGCCTTCGTTAGCGGCCGCACCGGTTACTTCGACCCGCCGGTCAGCAGCCGTTCCGCGATCAGCCAGACACCGACGAGGGCAAATGCGATGCCGGCGGCGATGCCGGCGTAGCGCGCGGCGCGCGCCCCGAGGGCGGAACCGATCCGCGCTCCGGCGAGAATGCCGCCAACCGTCACGATGAACGCCTGCACCGCGATGGTGATCAAAACGGTTGCGACCGGCAAATGCGAAGCGCCCAGCGGAAACCCGATCGCCAGCTCGTCGGTCGAGACCGCGACCCCAGCCAACAACGCCCCGCGAACGGAATCGAACGACAGCCCGGCGGTTTCGTCGCCGGCTTCCAACGACTCGCGGATCGCGTGGGCGCCCACCGCGATGAGAATCAGACCGCCAACGATGGTCGCCGCCAATTCAAACCGCAGGCCGACGAATCGCGCGGCGATCATCCCGAAAATCGGCATGATGCCCTCGAACAGGGCAAAGACCGCCGCCGCCTGCCACGGCCGAAATCGCCGCATCCCGAGCGCGATCGCAACTGCCAGCGTGTCAAGCCCCAGCGGCAGCACGAACGCGAGCAGCTTGAACGGCACCCGGTCTATATATCAGGCGCTCGGCGTCGCGTCAACGCCGAGCGTCGCTCCCGCGTCGGTCTAGCGGTGCGAGCGGCCCGACGCCATCGACAACTCGAGTAAGATGCGCCCGGCATCTTTGCCGGCATCGGCACGTCGAGCGTGAGCCTTCGTCGGCGCCGCCGATCCGGCTCGCGCCGCCTGGGCGGCCCGTTGATCGGCCGTCATATTCGCTTCGAATTGCTTGCGAGCAGCCGTCATGGCCGCACGAGCTTGCGTCTTCATCGCATCGTGGGCGCGCAAGACCGCTTGCGATTCGCCGGGCGTCAGCGCCGCGTCGAGTTGCTTTGCGGCCGCGGCCGGATCGGGGTTCGTGCTGATCGCGAGCTGCCCGGCAATCGTCGCCAGCAAGCTGCGATGCGCCGGCGTCAGCGCGCCAAGCATCTGCGATCGCGCTTGCATGCGGTATTGCGAGATCTGTCGCGCGGTTTGCCGGAATGCGTCGTGCGCGTGCGGCCGCGAAACAGCGGCGGCCGGCGCGGGCGATGCGGCTTGCATCTGATCGTCGGCCAACGCCGGGACGGTCGCCAGCAGCACGGCGAGGGTCGAGACTCCGAGGATTGATTTCATGACTCCGAGCCTAGCCGCCGACCTTGAGAGAATACGGAGACGACGATGAGGCCCCGGTGAGACCGCCCTAACCCAGTCGCTCCCGGCCGTGCGGGCTGGTCAAGTCCTGCAGCGGACCAATCGGAACGATGCGCGTCGGGTTGATGTCGTCGTGCGTGTAGTAGTAGTGGCGCTTGATGTGGTCGAAGTCGACCGTCGCGGCGACCCCGCCGTACTGATAGAGGTCGCGCAAGTAGCCGTATAGGTTCGGGTAGTCGACGATCCGTCGCAAGTTGCACTTGAAATGCCCGTAGTAGACGGCATCGAACCGAATCAACGTCACGAACAGCCGCCAATCGGTTTCGACCGGCGCGGCGCCGAACAGGTAACGCCGGTTCGCGAGCCGCGTCTCGAGCTGATCGAGCACCTCAAACAACCGATAGGCGGCGCGTTCGTAAGCTTGCTGCGCGGTTGCGAAGCCGGCGCGATAGACGCCGTCGTTGACCGCTTCGTAGATCGTCGCGTTGAGCGCGTCGATCCCGGCCCGGTGCGGCTCGGGGAAAAAGTCGAGTGCGCGGTTGCCGAACGCGTTGAACTCGGTCTCGAGCATGCGCAGCAAATCGTCATCGGAGTTGCTGACGATGCGTTTGGTTTGCTTGTCCCAGAGGACCGGAACGGTGACCCGCCCGCGGTAGGCCGGATCGGTCGCGATATACGCTTCGCTCAGCAGCTTGAAGCCGTTGACCGGATCGGTCGAGAACCCGGGCCCGTCACGAAACGCCCAGCCGCGGCCGTCGCGCACCGGGTCGACGACCGTCATCCCGATCGTCGCGCCCAATCCTTTGAGTTCGCGCATGATGATCGTGCGATGCGCCCACGGGCACGCGAACGAGACGTACAGATGATAACGACCGGCTTGCGCGGGGTAGCCGGAGCGGCCGTCGGCCGTCACCCAGTCGCGGAACGCATCTTGCTGGCGAACGAATCGCCCGTCGCCGGCATGCTCGTCGGGGAACTGCGGCTGGACTTTGGTCTCCATACCCTACGGAATCCGATCGCCGCGTTCGCGGTTTCCGGTCGGCGACGCCTACCGCCGCCGGGTGGTGGTTTCCCGCGACTGGGTCGACCGGTCGTTTGTCGAGCGGCGTTCCGGCGCGACGATCCGAACGGGAGCCCGCATCGTAGTCGGATGCGACATTCGGACCGGCGGTTCGTATCGCATGACGGGGCGAGTCGCGGGAAGCCGATCGAGCGGCGCCGGATGGCCGATCGCCGGCGCACCGATCGTCGAGCCCGCGCGGACCATGCCGCCGCCGGTCGCAAACGGCCGAACGCCGGCGTTGTCGTTGAACCGCGCCCAGGCACCGCGCGCGCCGTTGGCCCGCAAGGTTCCCGTCGAACCACTGCCCGGCGCCGACTGCACCGGCCGACCGACGGTCGACTGCTCGAAGCGCCGTTGGGTCGGCGACCGCGGCACCGCCGGCGGGTTGGCCGTCGTCGCGTGTTCGAATCGGTTCCAGGGCGAAGCACGAACCGTTCCCGGTCCGCGCAGCACCGGTTCGGGCGTCAACGGCTTGACCGGAGCGCGCGACGGCTGGGTCGTCCGCGGCGTCAGCCGCTCGATCGTTCGGCGCTGTTGCGCAAACGAGATCGGTTGCGGGGGCGGCGCGAACGAATGGAACAGCCGCGGTCCAAGCGCCGTCCGCGTCGCCGGCGCGAGCGGCCGGTCCGTCAATTGCCGGCTGCGTTCGGTCGGAACGACCGGAACGACGCCCCTCACGACGCCGACCCGTCGCAGCTCGGCCGGCTTGACCGCGAGTTCGCGCCGCAGCACCCCACCGCCGCCGAAGTTTTGGACCGGGACCGCCGTTACGCCGCCGGGTGCTCCACCGTTTTGGTAGACGTTGGTGATATTTGTAATGTTATTAACTATTATGCGATTCCCGAAGCTCGGACCCCACCAGGGCGAGAACGTTTCGAACGGCCCGAGCGGCACCCAGCCGATGTTGCCGAAGCTGACGTTGAAACTGCCGCTGCCGAACGTGAAGAATCCGACCAGCGCCGGCTGCCAGATGGGCTGAAAACCGATCGCTCCGGGATACCAGCACCAACCGACCCGGTTGGCGTAAAACCAGCGCCCGTAATGGTACGGCGCCCAACCCCAGGGCTCGTTGCCGACCCATGTCCAGCCGTAGTAATCTTCCCAGACCCAACGACCGTCGCGATAGGGGGCCCACCCGGCGCCGGCGTTCGGCGACCAGACTTCGCCGTAGTCGGCGACGTCGACCCAATGGCCATAGCGGTCGAGATCGTCCGCGCCGATTACGTCATCACCGACGTAGCGGTGGCTGAGCGATCGTCCGATCGCACCGTCGCGTTCGTCATTCCAGCGATCGAAATCATCGTACGCCACCGTCGCGACGTCCCGAAACTCGGGCGCCGTCGCGTCACCCTGCACCAACAGCGTCCCGCCGGGATCGAGTTCGCGGGTGCCCTGCGGCGAAACGATCTCGGCGCGGCCGGCGCGCACCGTGATCTCGGTGTTGCCGTCGCCGGTCACCGTGATGCGATAGCGGCCGCTCTCGACTGGTCGAACCGTTACCGACGGCGTCTCGATTTCGGGATGCGCGTCGGTCCGGCCGAAGATTCGTAACTCGACGCTGCCTGCGGCCAACTGCAAGGTGTGCTGGGTCGGGTCGAGCTGCGTGAATCGGAGCTGCGCGTCGGGCCCGACGCGTGCCAACGCGTCGTAGTCGAACTGCACCTCGGCGCGCGAGTCGGCCGCGGTCGTCAAATAGTCCCCGACCAGCAGCGGCGCGTTGATCGCCGCCGCAACCGTGTCGCCCGCGTCACCGTGCTTGATCGCGACGGTCCCACGCAAAACGCTGATCCGCGCGACGCCCGGCCCGTCCGATGCCTGGTAGGCGCCCGCCGGCGCCGCGCTCCCGAGGACGACAAGCAAGCCAACCGCCCAGAAGAGTCCCGTGGCTTGACCGAACGTCGATCGCATCTCCCACTGGTCCTTTCCGGCCGCGGCCCGGCGCCTGCGACGTTGTTCTCGGACAACGTTCCGGACCATTGAAATGTTACGTCGAAATGTTACGTCGAAATGTTACGCCGAAACGTCGCGCCGGACCTTAACAATGGTTTGACCGAACGCGAGCCGCGAGCGGCTCATTTCCGGCGGCCGACGAACCGACACCTAGAGCGAAGAAGCGGCCCGGCTATCGGGCCGATCTCCTCAGCAGGACGCTTGACAGGAACATGGTGGTTCGCTCCCGTCACGGAGGCTCTCTCGGCTCAGGCGCTCGCGACTCCGGCTCCCCGGACGTCGGGTTGCACGGGCTTGCCCCAAACCAAGCGGCGGCCTTTTTCCACCTGTCCGCGGCGCTGGTGTGCCTGCTCGACCGCGACGGGGTTTTCGTCTGGACCAACGCCGCGTTCACCGAACGGCTGGGCTGGTTGCCCGGCGAATTGTTGGGCCGGCCGTTCGCGGAGTTCATCCACGCCGACGATCTCGCCGGGTCCTTGGCAGCATTTCAAAACATCATCGCCCACAACGACGGCAATACCTACGAGCAACGGGTCCGCTGCAAGGACGGCTCCTACCGCTGGATCGCCGGCAGTGCGGCGGTCGACGACGCGACCGGCTCGATCTACGGAATCGCCGCGGACGTTACCGACCAGAAATTCGCGATCGCAGCGCTCAACGAGTCGGAGACAAATTACCGCTCGCTGTTCGACGATCATCCCAGCCCCATGTGGGTCTTCGATGCTGCCACTCATCGCGTCGTCGCCGTCAACGAAGCGGCGATTGTTCTCTACGGGTATTCGCGCGCCGAATTCACGGCCCTGACGATCGAACAACTCCGTCCTTCCGAGGACATGCTGCAGCTCGCGCTCGCGGGCACCTTGTCCGAGAACCCGCCCGCGCGCGAAGAGCTGCGGCACGTAAAGCGCGACGGCAGCCTTATCGACGTGAGCGTGCGGCGGACCCCATCCTCCTGGGACGGCCGGCCGTCGTATTTCGTCTCGGTCGCCGACCAGACCGCATTTCGGCGTGCGCAAGCCCAGGTCGTCAGCGGTCAACGCAAGCTTTCGGCCGTCATCGAGGCAAGCAGCGAGAACGAAGTCCGGCTGCAAACGCTGTTGAGCGCGGTCCCGGCGCTGATCTGGCACCTCGACCGCGAGCTCCGCTTCGTCTTCGTCGACGGCAGCCCAGCCGGCGCAGTCGGAGTCACGTTCGAGCAACTCCGCGGCGTCCGGATGAAAGACTGCGTCCGGAAGGACGCCTACTACGAAACGATCATCGACGCGCAGTCGCGTGCGCTGCGTGGCGAGTCCGTCTCGTACGATTTCGTCCGCGACGGGGTTTCGTTCCAGGCGCACGTCGAACCGCTGCGCGGGCGTTCGCCAGCCGGCGATGCGATCGTCGGCGTCATCGGCGTGGCGCTCGACGTCTCCGACCGCCGCAAGTCCGACGACGCGCTGTCCGAGAGCCGGCTTCAACTTGCCAAGGCCCAAGAACTCGCGCATCTCGGAAGTTGGGATATCGATCATATCGCGCGGACGACGACCTGCTCGGACGAACTGCTGCGCATCCTCGGCATCTACGGTCGCGCGATCACCCCGTCGCCAAAGCACTACCTGAGCCACGTCCATCCCGACGATCGAGCGCTGGTCGATCGCACGTACGCTCGGGCGATCGCCGCCCAGGAACCGCTGACCCTCGAGCATCGGATCGTTCGAGACGACGGCACCGTCCGCTGGCTCCTTGTCCGTGGCGAGTACCGGTTCGCCCCGGACGGTTCTCCAACTGGGCTCGCGGGCGCCGTGCTCGACATCACCGACCGGAAGCTCGCCGAACAACGGCTTCAATTCTTAGCACACTACGACCCGCTCACCGGGTTGCCGAACCGAACGCGAATCTACGACGAGCTCGGCAAGTCCCTGCTGCAATCCGTTCACGACGGTTCGGCGATCTTCGTGATGTTCATCGATCTCGACGGCTTCAAGAATGTCAACGACACGCTCGGCCACGCGTTCGGGGACGAGTTGCTCAAGGCCGTCGCGCAGCGGTTACAAACCGTGGCCGAAGATGTCGATTGTATCGGTCGTCTCGGCGGCGACGAGTTCGTCGTCGTCGCGCGGCGCGCGCCCGATCCGGTCTTGGGCCGCGACTTGGTCGCTCAAATCGCCACCTGCTTTGCAACTCCGTTCGTCGTGCACGGCCGTGAGTTTTACATCAGCAGCAGCATCGGCGTCAGCGTAGCGCCGATCGACGGGCTGGATGCCGATGCGCTGATTCAAAATGCCGACACCGCGATGTACCGTGCCAAAGAGGGCGGCCGCAACAGCGTCTGCTTCTTCACCCCTGAGATGCGTTCGGAGATCGTGCTCCGGCGCTCGATCGAAAACGATCTCCGGTTCGCCGTCGAGCGCGGCGAACTTCGGCTGCACTATCAACCGATCGTCGACGCGGCGACCGGCCGGATCGTCGGTTCCGAAGCCCTGTTGCGCTGGCGGCACCCGTCGGCCGGATTGGTGGGCCCAAGCCGGTTCATTGAGGTCGCCGAAGCGAGCGGGCTGATCGTGCCGATCGGTGCTTGGGTATTAGCCGAGGCCGCCGACCAAAATCGGCGTTGGCAGGCGCTGAGCCGAACGCCGCTCCGCATGAGCGTCAACGTCGCGGCGCGCCAGATTTCGCATCCGAAATTCCTCGACCACGTTCGGGCTGCGCTCGCCTCGGGCTTGCCGGCGCACCTACTCGAGATCGAGATCACCGAGACCGGCGCGATGACCGACATCCGCAAGGCCGTCGAGGTCCTGACCGTGTTGCGGTCGCTCGGCGTTCGGACGGCCCTCGACGACTTTGGTACCGGCTACAGTTCGCTGAGCTATCTCCGGCGCCTACCGGTCGATACGGTGAAGATCGATCGGTCGTTCGTCCGTGAGATCGAGACCGAACGCAAGGACGCGGTGATCGCCGAAGCGATTGTCACGATCGCCCACGCGCTCAACCTCGACGTCGTCAGCGAAGGCGTCGAGACGCCCGAACAATTCCGGTCCCTGGGAAAGCTCGGCGTCGACTTGATGCAAGGCTATCTGTTTGGCCGGCCGGTTCCCCCGGCCGAATTCGAGGCGATGCTGCGTGCCGGCCGCGTTTGGCGCGTCGACGGCACGAGCGACGTCGCTTGACCCGGCGACCGATCACTCACTAAAACATCGGATGAGCGTTGGCCGCCTGCTCCGGGACCGGTTGAAGGACGTCCCAGTGCTCGATGATCTTGCCGTTGGCAATCCGGAAGATGTCGACGGCCGCCGTACCGCGCGTGCCCGGCACGAACTCGTACAGCGAATGCAACACGACGAGATCGCCGGCGGCGACCACCTGCTTCGGCTTCGGCGCGAGCAATGGATACTTGTCGAATAGCGCGGTCGCGTACTCGGTAAATGGCTTGACGCCGTCGGGCACGTACGGGCTGTGCTGGACGTATGCGTCGGCAACGTATTTCGGGATCGCGCTCACGTGGTGGTCCACGAAAACCGCCTGAAAGAAGTCGAGCACGAGCCGGGCGTTCGCAGTTGCCGCCGGCGAATCGGCGACGATCGCCGGGGCGGCCGGCGGCGCGGCCGCAGCCTGGCCGATGACGATGAGCGCAATCGCTAGCCCGACGGCGGCCGTTCGGAGCCCGGAAGCGAACAGTTGAGTCACGGGTAACCTCTTTCGAATCGGACGCGTGAGCCTCGGGAGTTCTGCGCCGTTTGGTCGCGAACCGCTCCGCGATGCGCTCCGAGAACTCCCCCTGGCAGGCGATCTATCCGGTCGGCGACGGTGCGTTGTTGCTCGAGTTCGGAGCGGCCGTCGATCTCGCGATCAACCAGCGGGTTCACCGCGTCGCGCGCGCGCTGCACGCCGCGGCGCTGCCGGGCGTCTGGGGCATCGTGCCCGCATTCGCCGCGATTCTCGTCGAATTCGATCCCTTGGTCACCGACCGGCAAACGATCACCGCCGAACTCGGCGACCTACCGGTCGACGACTGCGACCCCGCGCCGCGCTGCTTTATCGTGCCCGCCTGGTACGGCGGCGAACACGGTCCCGATCTCGCCGCGGTCGCCGACCAGCTCGGCCGAACGCCCGATGAAATCATTTGCGCGCATGCGGCGATCGAGCATCGCATCTTCTGCATCGGGTTTGCCCCAGGGCAGCCGCTCTGCGGCCTCAATCCACCGTGGCTGCGGATCCCTCGGCGCGATTCGCCGCGCACGATCGTTCCGGTCGGCGCGATCGGCATCGCCGAGCGGCAGACGACGCTCTACGCGGCGCCAACCCCCGGCGGTTGGAACCTGATCGCGCGCACGCCGGTCCGGATTTTCGACCCGGCGGCCGACCCGCCGCTCGCGTGGCAACCCGGTGACCTGATTCGGTTTGAACCGATGAGCGATGCGGCGTTCGACGATCCGCGGATCGCGATTCGTCAAGCATGAGCGCGCGCATTTGCGTGATTGCGCCGGGGCTCGCAACCGCCGTGCAAGACGCCGGCCGGCGCGGTTACGAACACCTCGGTTGCATGGTCGGTGGGTGGCTCGACGACGAGTCCGCGCGCGCTGCCAACCAACTCGTCGGCAACCTGCCCACCGACGCGCTGCTCGAGATCGCATTAATCGGCCCAACGCTCGAGTTCCCCGATGGCGGGTGGGCGGCGCTGACGGGCGCCGATCTCGGATGTACGATCGACGGCGAACCCTGGCCGCCCGGCGGGTCACGGCGTCTACCGGCCGGCGCGCGCGTCGCCTTCGGCAGCGCGCTGCGCGGTCTGCGCGCGTATCTCGCAGTCGCCGGCGGCATCGACGTTGCGTCGATCCTTGAGAGCCGCGCGACCGACCTCGTTGCCGGCTTCGGCGGATTCCACGGCCGCCTCTTGCGGGCTGGCGACGACTTGACGTTTGCCGCCGCCGCCGCACCGTTCGCTACGCTGGTGAGTGCGCCGCTGCGAACCGGGCCCGTTGTCCGCGTTCTCCCGGGGCCGGCTTGCGACGACTTTCGCGCCGGTGCGCTGGATGATTTTCTCACCACGCCGTTTCGCGTCGGGCTCGACTCCGACCGCGTCGGCTTGCGGCTGGACGGGGCGG